>CP048485.1:2562500-2642500 GCA_025560025.1 Agrobacterium tumefaciens
GACGCCGATGCGGCGAATGCGCACCAAGACTTCACCTTCGCCACGCACCGGCTTCGGCAGGTCCTTGGCGCTGAGTTGACCGGGAGTGTCACAGAAAATCGCCAGCATGCATCACCTGTCAGAAAGGGAATAAAAACGAATGGCGTTGCCACCAAAGACCGCCGCATGGTCCTCTACCGGGACGATATCGCGGCAGAAATCCAGCCATTCCTGATAATCACCGGCAAGCCGCAACACGGGCCAGTCACTGCCGAAGATCACGCGATTGCCCCCGAACAGCTCCAGAATGGTTTCTGCATAGGGCCGCACCGCTTCGGGCTTCTGTTCGCCGCGCTCGGTCAACAGGCCGGAAAGCTTGCAATGGAGATTGGGAAGGGCCGCCAGAGCCGCCATGTCCCTGCGCCATTCACGATAGTGACCGCTGGCGATTAACGGCTTCGCACCATGATCGATGACAACAGGCAATTGCGGATGCCGGCGGGCGAAAGACAGGAGATGCGACAGATTCGGTGGCAACACCAGCGCATCGAACACCAGACCATGGTTCACCAGCGCGTCCACGGCAGGGCCGAGCGCCGGATCGTCAATCCAGGCAACATCCTCCATGCCCTGTAGCATCGGGCGCACACCCTTGAAGACAGGATGTTTTGCGCGGCGGGCAATTTCCACCGCCGCATCGGCCGACTTCATGTCCACCCAGCCGACCACACCCTTGATGAAATCCGTGTTCGCCGCCAGTTCCAGCATGAAATCCGTATCGGCCGCGTCTTCCATCGTCTGCACCAGCACCGTGCCGGAGACACCGGCCTTGGCCAGCAGAAGCGAAAGATCGGCCGGAAGGAAATCCCGGTAGATGGCAGCCAGAGATGGCGGCGGCCATTGCCCGGCACGATCCTTCATCAGCCAGAAATGCTGGTGGGCATCGATGACCATCGCCTCAGGCCTTTCCGCCCGGCACAGGTGTGCCTTCGGAAATCAGGCCGCGCTTTTGCAGCTCCGCCCAGAATTCATCCGGGATCGCCTGCTCGAACCATTCGATGTTTGACGCGAGCTGCTGCGCATTGCGAGCACCGGAGACGACCGTAACGGACGCCGGATGCCCAAGCGGAAATTGCAGCGCGGCTGCCTGCAGGGACACGCCAAGTTCGTCACAGACACCCTGCAGCGCATCCACGCGCGTGATGATGTCGGCAGGCGCATCGGCATAGTTGAATTTGCGGTTGCCGGCCAGAATACCGGAATTGAAAGCGCCTGCGACCACAATCGCGACGCCGGTTTGCGCGCAGCGGTTCATGAAATCGAGGCTCTGCTGCTCCAGCAACGTATAACGACCGGCAAGCATGGCGACGTCGATGTCGAAAACATCCATGGCATCCCGGACGATTTCCCATTCATTGACACCGAGGCCGACGGCGCCTGTCGATCCTTCCTCGCGCAGCTTGCCAAGCGCCCGGAACCCGCCGCCGGTGGTCAACTGCTCCCAGTAATGCTGTTGCTTTTCGCCATGCGTGTAGGAGCCGATATCGTGCACATAAAGAATATCCGGCTTCAGAACACCGAGCCGCTGCTGGCTCGCATCGAAGGAACGCAGGATACCATCATAGGAATAATCATAGACCGGCCTGAAGGGCAGGGGCGCAATATAGGCGTCCTCCTCCGGGCCAACTGTTGCATCCGGAACCATGACGCGACCGACCTTGGTGCTGAGCATGTATTCAACACGATCGTGCTCCGTCACCATGGTTCCAAGACGGCGTTCCGAACGCGTATAACCGTAAAAAGGCGCGGTATCGAAATAGCGAATACCGCTTTCCCATGCCTTGTCGAAGGCGCCTTTGGATTCCTCATAGGGCGTGACGCGATAGAGGTTACCCATCTGGGCACATCCGAGGCCCATGACCGTGACTTCGACGGCGCGGCGCGGCAATTTACGTGTATCGGAAACTTTCATCGCGGAGCTTTCTGATTTGCAGAGCGGGATAGCGAAAAATAACACGCGGTTTTCGCCTGGGACCCCGCATCTCTAGATTTTGAGACGCGCCGCCGGGGCGGCGCGCCGTCATGCGTCAGTAAAGAACGTTCTTGGCTTCCGGCTTGTCGACATTGTCCTTGGTGACAACAACGACGCCGGTGTCGACGAACTTCTCGACCTTTTCCTTGTTGATCAGCTTGGAAATGGTCTCCACGCCCTTTTCACCCATCTGATAGGAACCCTGAACGACGATGCCGGCCAGCGTGCCATCCTTGACGAAGCCCTGAAGGTCCTGGTTGCCGTCGAAACCGATGGCAACGACCTTGCCGGCCTTGCCGCTCTGGGCGAGCGCGCGGCCGACGCCAATTGCCGTCGGCTCATTGGCGCCGAAAATGCCCTTCAGATCGGAATTGGCGGCCAGAACGTCGGTGGTCTGGTTCAGAGCGGTCGCCATCTGCGACTGCGAATAGAAAGGACCGACGATCTTCAGGTTGGAATTCATCTGGATGTAATCGGTGAAACCACCAACACGGCCGATTTCCGAGCCAGCACCGGCCACGTAGGACATGACGGCAATCTTGCCTTCCTTGCCCACCTTGTCGATCAGCGCCTGCGCTGCTAGTTCGCCGGCTTTCTTGTTGTCGGTCGCGAGGAACGACTGGTAATATTGCTCCGAGCCCTTTGCGAGCTGCGAGTCGATCAGGACCACCGGAATACGGGCTTCCCAGGCCTTCTTGACGGCAGGAACCAGCGCGTCCGGATCGGAAGGTGCGAGAACAATGCCTGCGACCTTACGGTTGATGGCGTTCTCGACCATGTTGACCTGATCGGCGATGGCCGATTCGGCAGCCGGACCCTGGAAGGTCATGGTATTGCCGGAAGAATTCTTCATCGCCGCGTCAGCGCCCTTCTGGACGTTCTGCCAGAAGGTGGAATTCACGGTCTTGACGATGACGGCGATTTCGCCGGCCTGCACGGTGGAAACGCTCCACAGCGCGATTGCGGATGTCAGAAGGGCAGTCGCAATTTTCTTCATTTCTTCCTCCGTGATGTCGGCATACCGGGCCTCCCCTGCCGATCTTTTTTGCGGAAAGGGTCCGCAGCCCTTTGATCAGCGGCGGTTGCGCAGCTGGTCGATCCAGACGGTGACCAGAATGACGAGGCCGATGATGATCTGTTGTGTGAAGGCTGAAACGCCATTCATATTGAGACCGTTGCGCAGGATGCCGATGACGAAGGCGCCGATGGCCGTGCCGGAAATCGTACCCACACCGCCGATCAGCGATGTGCCGCCGATAACGGCGCTGGCAATGGCGTCCAGCTCATACATCACACCCTCATTCGGCTGGGCAGTGACGAGGCGCGACATCAGCACGCAGCCGGTCAAGCCTGCGAGTGTGCCGGACAGGATGTAAGTGAAATTGGTGACACGGGCGACGTTGACACCGGAAAGGCGTGCGGCTTCGGCATTGGAACCAACGGCATAGATATGACGGCCGAGGATCGAGCGGTTGAGCATGAAGGAAACCGCAAGCGCAATCACCACCATCAGGATAACGGGGTAGGGGATGCCGGGAAACACAACATTCGGAAAGCCGTCGTCACCAATATTGACGATGCGGAAGAGGGCGCCATTGCCGAGTTCGCCGAAGGATTCACCGAGGCCGGAGACCGCGCGCGCGCCGGTGATCTGCAGCGCCACGCCACGGGCGATCAGCATCATGCCAAGGGTGGCGATGAAGGGCGGCAGCTTGAAACGCGTGACCAGAAGACCGTTGATGAGACCGCAGAGCGATCCGGTGAGAATGCCGAGCAACATGCCGATCGGCACCGGCATGCCGAGTTCCTTTACCGCAAGGGCGGCAACAACACCGGCAAGCGCAAGCACCGAACCCACGGACAGATCGATACCGCCGGTGATGATGACACAGGTTGCGCCGATACCGAGCAGGGCGATGGAGGTCACCTGCAGCGCGATCGTCATGCCATTATTGACGGTGAAGAATGCACTGCTGGTTGCGGAAAAGACCGCGACAAGCGCAAAGAGGCTGCCAAGCGCCGCAAATTTCTGGATAATATCCTTCTGGCGGTCGCTGACAGCGAAGCTCTTCTTGGGTTCTGCAATATTGGCCATGTCGTTCCTCACTGCGCGGCCCGGCCGTAACCGGACGCATAACGCATGATTTCTTCCTGATTGGTCTTGGCGGTTTCGAGCACGCCCGTGATGCGGCCCTGATGGAAAACGGCGATACGATCCGTCAGACCCAGAATTTCCGGCAGTTCCGAACTGATGAGAATGACGCCGATACCCTGCGCGGCCAGCTCGTCCATGATCTTGTAAATCGCGAATTTCGCGCCGACATCGATGCCACGCGTCGGCTCATCGAAGAACAGCACACGCGACTGCCGGAACAGCCATTTGCCGATGATGATTTTCTGCTGGTTGCCGCCCGAAAGCAGCCGCACGGTCTGTTCGATCGATGGGGTGCGGATATTCAGAAGGTCGACATAACGCCTGGCGACATCGTCATGCTTCTTGAAATCGATCAGCCCGAGACGGTTGGACACTTCACCTATATTGGCAAGCGTTGTGTTGGCGGCGACCGACATCTTGATGGCGAGACCATCACTTTTGCGGTCTTCCGAGAGATAGGCGATGCCTTCCCTGATGGCGTCCTGCGGTGAGCGAATGGAAAGCTCGCGGTTCTCAAATACGATTTTACCGCTGTCCAGCGCATCGGCTCCGAAGATCGCGCGCGCCACCTCGGTGCGTCCGGCCCCCATCAAACCGGCAAAACCCAGAATCTCGCCGCGCCGCAGGGAAAACGAGATATCCTGGAATATGCCCGCCCGCGTCAGCCCTTCAACGGAGAAGATAACGTCTTCCGATGGCTTTGATGTGCGCTCGGGGAATTTGTCCTCCAGCGAACGGCCCACCATGCGCGTGACGATATCGTCAACGGTGATCGAGGCGAAATCATCGGTCGAAATATAGCGTCCGTCGCGCAAAACCGTTACGCGGTCGACGATCTCGGCCATTTCATCAAGGCGGTGAGAAATATAAACAATGCCGACGCCGGATGCCTTGAGGTCGCGAATGACCTTGAACAGGAGCCGTGTCTCCTGCTCGGTCAGCGAGGAGGTAGGCTCATCCATGATCAGGACTTCAGCATCAAGAGACAGTGCCTTGGCGATCTCCACCATCTGACATTGAGCAACCGAAAGACCGCGGACAATCTGATCTGGGTCGATATCGACGCCCAGCCGGTCGAGACAGCGCTTGGCGTCAAGGCGTAACTTTTTGCGGTCAACGAGGAAACCGCGGCGCGGCTCGCGCGCGAGATAAATGTTCTCGGCGACGGAGAGATGCGGAACGAGGTTCAGTTCCTGATGAATGATGGCGATACCGGCGGCTTCGGACTCCAGCGGCGATGCGTATTGCACCTTGACGCCCTTGTGCAGAATGGTGCCGTCACTCGGCTGATAGACCCCGCTGACGATTTTCATCAGCGTCGATTTTCCCGCACCATTTTCACCGCAGACGGCATGCACTTCACCACTGCGCAAATCGAAATGCACGTTGGACAACGCTTTGACGCCCGGAAATTCCTTGCTGATGTTGTCGAGACGCAAAAGAACGGAACGCTCGCCGCGCGCGGTCTCCTCAGGCGAAAAATCGCCCCGAATTGTCGATGCGCCCTGCGACATCTGAAAACCTCCCAGCCGTGCTCCCCGCTCCACCGGGGTATCATGAACAGGCCGAATGGTTAGGCCGGTTTTCTCGAATGGTCAAGCCAATTTGGTCAAAACTTGAAAAATGGCTTTGAAGATGCGTAGGATCATCTAACAACGACACTCATAATAATACTTATAATTCATATATTTAAGTAATTTCTTGCGTATTGATGCGCTTGGCGTTACGGTAAGGCCAAATATAGATCGCAGACAGGGCTCATCAGAAAACACATGAATGGTCAGGCCAAAATAGCGGAACCACGCAGGCTTTATCAGCAGATTGCGGACCAGATACGCGAGCTCATCGATTTGGGCGAGTTTCTGCCCGGAACGCGGCTTCCGGCGGAGCGGGAGCTGGCGCAGAAACTTGGCGTTTCAAGGCCGTCCCTGCGCGAAGCGCTGATTGCGCTTGAAATCGACAGCACGGTTGAAATTCGCATGGGTTCCGGCGTTTATGTGTCGACCGAGGCTCTTCAGACGACCCATCACACCAAGTCACTGGGCGATAGCCCATCTGAACTGATGCAGGCACGGGCCGCACTGGAGGGCGCGACTATCGTTTTGGCGGCAGGCCGCATGACCGATGAAACAATCACCAGCCTTCGTCAGATCCTGAACACCATGCAGAAGGAAATCGAGGCGGGACGCAAGCCTCTGGATCAGGACAGGCTGTTTCACGTCACTATTGCCGAGCAATCCGGAAACAGCGTTCTGGCGCGGCTGGTGGCGAACCTCTTCGATGAGCGCCACAGCCCCATTTCGGCCCAGCTGCGCGTGAAGTTCGAAGATCGCGATACATGGGCCTTTGCCCTTCAGGAGCACGAGGCAATTCTGGCGGCTCTGGAACTGAAGGACCCGCTGCTGGCGCAGGCCGCCATGCACATCCATCTGGAAGGCTCTAAGAGGCGCTGGGTGGATAGCTGAATCTAAAATATAGCAGGCAATATACTGGGAGGAGGAAAACCCGTGAGTGAGAATTCCGAGGCAACCATTTTGCTGAACGCCAACGACAATGTCGCGGTGGCGCGCCGGTCGATTCCGGCCGGTGGTGCGACGGGCAGGGGCGATCTGACGGCCCGTGAACTGATCGGGCGTGGACACAAGGTGGCCCTGAAATTCATCCGGTCCGGAGACGAGGTGCTGAAATACGGGCAGGTGATCGGTATCGCCACCCAGGATATCGAGCCCGGCAAGCACGTGCATCTGCACAATCTTGCCATGGTACCATCTGAACACGCCCATCAGTTCAGTGTCGATATCGAAGAAAAAGGCATGGTACCGGAAACCGAGCGCCGCACCTTCATGGGCTATGATCGTGGTCTCGGCGGCGTCGGCACGCGCAATTATATCGGCGTCATCGCTTCGGTGAACTGTTCCGCCACGGTATCGCGCTACATCGCCGATTATTTCAACAAGCAGGGCGGGCTTGACGGTTTCGACAATGTCGACGGCGTCGTGGCGCTGACCCATGGTGGCGGCTGTGCGCTCAATACAAAATCAGAGGGGTATCGCCTCCTGATCCGCACCATTCAGGGTTACGCGCGCCATCCGAATTTTGGCGGCATTCTGCTGATAGGCCTCGGTTGCGAAACCAACCAGATCGCCCCCATTCTTGAACATTACAAGATGGAAGAGGGTGAGCGGCTGCGCACCATGACCATTCAGCAGCACGGCGGTACGCGCAAGACGATCGATGCGGCAATTGCCGAGATCAGGGCCATGTTGCCGATGGTCAATGCTGCCAGGCGGACCAAACAACCGCTTTCAAAACTGAAAGTGGCGCTGGAATGCGGCGGTTCTGACGGTTACTCCGGGATATCCGCCAACCCGGCTCTGGGTTATGCCTCAGACCTCATCGTCCGCAACGGCGGCACGACGGTTCTTTCCGAAACCCCGGAAATTTACGGTGCTGAGCACCTGTTGACGAAGCGAGCCATCACGCCCGCAGTCGCCGAAAAGCTTTTGCAGCGCATTGACTGGTGGCGGGATTACACCGCGCGCAACGGCGACGAGCTGAACAATAACCCGTCCCACGGCAACAAGCTCGGGGGCCTCACCACCATTCTGGAGAAATCGCTGGGCGCGGTCGCCAAGGGCGGCTCCATGCCGCTGAAAGCCGTTTATGAATTTGCGGAAACCGTGACCGAACAGGGCTTCGTTTTCATGGATACGCCCGGCTACGATCCCGTTGCCGTCACCGGCCAGGTTGCCGGCGGCTGCAACGTCATCTGTTTCACCACCGGCCGCGGCTCCGTTTCGGGGTTCAAGCCGGCACCCTGCATCAAGATCGCCACCAATTCCGAAATGTATGAACACATGAAGGAAGACATGGACCTCAACTGCGGCGAGATCGTCACCGGCGCTGAGACCATCGAAGAATCCGGCGAACGAATTTTTGAGCACATTCTTGCAGTGGCTTCGGGCGACAAGACAGTGAGTGAGATTTACGACTATGGCGACAATGAATTCGTTCCATGGCAGGTGGGAGCGGTGACCTGAAGCACTTCAGGTAAAAAGGGAATGACGGGTTTACAGTCGAGAAATCCCGATTGTCCCACGTGAAACAAAAAGCCCGGAAATTGCTTTCCGGGCTTTTTTATTTGCACTGACAATGTTGGCTCAATGGCGGAAGTGGCGCATGCCTGTGAACACCATCGTTACATTATGCTCATTCGCCGCATCGATTACTTCCTGATCGCGCATCGAGCCGCCCGGCTGAATAACAGCGGTAGCACCAGCGGCAATCGCAGCAAGCAGACCATCGGCGAAGGGATAAAACGCTTCCGAGGCCACGGCGGAACCGCGTGTGAGCGGTTCGGCAAGCCCAAGCGCCTTGGCCGCATCTTCCGCCTTCTGGGCGGCGATACGGGCGGAATCGACCCGGCTCATCTGGCCAGCGCCGATACCAGCGGTCTGCCCGTCCTTGGCATAGATCACGGCGTTGGATTTAACATGCTTGGCGATCTTGAAGGCGAATTTCATGTCTTCAAGCTCCTGCGGCGTCGGCGCACGCTTGGTGACAACCTTCAGCTCAAGATCCTCGACCATGCCATTGTCGCGGCTCTGTACCAGCAGACCACCCGAAACGGTCTTGGCTGTAATGCCCGCCGCGCGCGGATCGGGCAGACCACCGGCGGTCAGCAGGCGAAGGTTCGGCTTGCGGGCAATGATTGCCTTGGCCTCTTCGGTTACGTCAGGCGCGATGATGACTTCGGTGAAGAGCTTGACGATCTCTTCCGCTGTTTCCGCATCGAGCGTGCGGTTCAAGGCGATGACGCCACCAAAAGCAGACACGGAATCGCATGCCAGCGCCCGCCGGTAAGCTTCGGCAAGTGTGGGACCAGTCGCGACACCGCAGGGGTTTGCGTGTTTGATGATCGCGACAGCCGGCGCATTTTCCGGCAGGAATTCCGCCACAAGCTCGTAAGCCGCATCCGTGTCGTTGATATTATTGTAGGATAGCTGCTTGCCCTGAAGCAGCGTTGCCGTAGCAACGCCAGGACGCTTTTCACCGGTCAGGTAAAAGCCGGCGCTCTGGTGCGGGTTCTCGCCATAGCGCATCTTTTCCTTCAGCGCGCCACCGATGGCTCGGTAATCCGGTGTTTCGATGGAAAGCGCCTCGGCAAACCAGTTGGAAATCACCGCGTCGTAAGCGGCAGTGCGGGCATAGGCCTTGGCGGCAAATGTCTGGCGCAGCGCGTAAGAGGTCTGGCCATCATCGGCCTGCAGGGCTTCCACCAGGGCGGGATAGTCTGATGGGTCAGTAACAACAGTGACATAGGCATGGTTCTTGGCGGAAGCGCGGATCATCGCCGGGCCGCCAATGTCGATATTCTCAACCGTTGTCGGATAATCGCCGCCCTTGGCGCGCACTTCCTCGAAGGGATAAAGGTTGATGACGGAGAGATCGATCGCCTCGATACCATGCACCTTCATGGCCTCGACATGGTCCGCATCGTCCCGGATCGCCAGAAGCCCGCCATGCACGTTGGGGTGCAGGGTCTTGACGCGGCCGTCCATGATCTCCGGAAAATTGGTCACGTCGGAAACATCCGTCACCGGCAGGCCCGCATCCGCGATGGCCTTTGCCGTTCCGCCCGTCGACAGGAGCTTGACGCCGAGCTTCGACAGAACCGTCGCAAGCTCGATAATGTCCGTTTTGTCGGACACGGAAAGAAGCGCCGTGCGGATTTTGACCTTATCGGGCGCGGGGATTTTTTTGGACACGACAGCCATCAGGCATACTCCGTTCAACGGGGAGGACAGGCTGGACTGGGATTGATCCAGCAATTGCCGCCGCGTTAACACAGCTTGCCGTATTAATAAACAGCGGTAACGAGGAACGGTGTAAACTAAGGGCGGTTTTTGCCTGAAACCCGCCCGGAACCGTCTAGGCCCTGCGTTCGATGAGCCAGCGGATTTCGCGCGTATTGGCGAGGTTAAAAGGCAGCTCGATCTGCTGCGAGGGCCTCATGCCGGACGCATCGGCCATAAAGACATCCTCGGTGACGAAAAGCTCCAGTCCCGGCGCCGAAAACAGCCAGGTCGTTCCATCCGCCGCCTCCAGATAAACCGACTCCTCATCCCGCTGATGCAGCTGTATGTGGGGGTGGATATGGAAACGCGACACGGCCGAAACCGACTGCAATTGCGCTTTCACGGCATTGTCGTCGGCACGCAGCAGGTCGCGGCCCTTTATCTTCGTTCCCGCTGCATTCAATTCAATTTCCCGCTCATGATAACAGCCGAAATTCTGCAGATATCCGTCATGTGACGCCCACAGGGCATCATTGCCGCTTCCATCCGCTCCACGCCGGCTATCGACATGGCTGACTCCAGAAACCATGATGGGTCCAAGCAGCCTCGAACGCGACAGCCTGCAAGACGAGGTGTCCGCCAATGTCACGGTGGAGTGGGCGGCCGTCGACCGGCTGGCCCGCTGATATTCCGGTGCTGCATTTTTGGGAAAGCCGGAATTGACGATGAACCTGTTCTTGCCGCAGGACATCTCAAAAGACAGACACCCCGAATGGGCGTTGCGTGAAAGCTCTGCCGAACCGGGATAGCCCGTATCCACAATGATGACGGTATCATCGGTCGCAAGCCGATGATAATTCACATCGGGCAGGACTTTGGAGGGCCGGCCCGCCGTTTCATCATAACGGAGCACGGAGACAAGTTCATTTGCAAGCGTGGCCGTCGCGCCGTTAAACAGCGCTAGATCCCCGCCCTGATGCCGGAAAAACCGGATTGCCGGAAACATGCGGTCTATCGCCGGCACAAGCCCGGACGGCAGGTCGTGGCCGAGATTGATATAGCTTTGCCGAAGCGGCAAAAGATCGAGCAGCAGATCCAGCATGACCCGCGGATTACGGGAAACATGACCGCCATCGGGAAGAATCTGGCGTTCCATTTCCTGAGCCAGCTTCATTCCATGCCGGGTAATGCGGGAAAGGCGGGTGGGCATGGCGATGGAGGCCATGGCAAGAGCAATCCTGATCCGCAGCCTCGCTTCCCCATCGGGTGCGTGTTTCACGATCCTGTCGAGGTAACGGACATGAAAGGCAAGGCTTTTCAGAAAGCGGCGGTAAAAGCCCGCATCAGCCTCATATAGAACGACGGGGGAGTGGGACAGCCAGGCGATCAACCGCTGCGCCGCAATCTCCGGTGACCAGGCTGTGCCGGTGAGCCGCTTGCCATTGATGGCGATCCACTCGGCAACGATGCGGCGGGCGCGCTTACACGCCTCGCTCGATCTGTCGGAACGGATATGCCGCAACCAGCCGAAGGCATGTAGCCGCTCTTCGAAAACCAGCGAAGGATAATCCACCTGAAATGGCGACAGGCCGCCAGTTTCAACCACGCGGCCAGCAAGCGCTATCCGGCCGTGCAGGAGCTCCTCGGCAAAATAGGGGTCGATGGCCCTGAGATCGGTCGGCGCTGCCACCAGCCCATCGGGAACACGATTGGCAAACCGCGATAGATGCAGGCGCAAAGGAGTGAGGCCGACACACAGATGCCGATACGCCATCCGTGAAAGAAGACCGGCCGCATTCATGCTGCCTGCGAAGGACCCTAACAAGCTGTGTTTCCCGTTCACATGTTTTGTTTTTATCAGTGAACCGCGATGACCGGAACGTTATCGATAAATATCTAATGATTCGCGAAAGCTTCGCTTTTTTCTACTTCTTACGCAAGACACTGCTAAAAAACCCATCAACTCCGCCGAACATATCCGGCGTCGTGCGAAGATCGCCCTCCGCAGTGATGGCGGTTTCCATTGCAGGCCAGTCCTCCTTGCGGACGGCAATACGCTCAATGCCGGAGTTTTCCGCCAGAACCTGCGCGATCATCATTTCCCCTTCCGAGGGATCGAGCGAGCAGTTGGAAAAGACAACAATGCCGCCGGAATCGATCATGGTGAGTGCATGTCGCAGCATCTGGCCCTGAAGAGCTGCAAGTTTGGCAATATCATTTTCATCCTTGGTCCAGCAGACATCGGGATGTTTACGCAGCGTGCCGGTTGACGAGCAGGGCGCATCGAGAAGAACGGCGTCGAAAGGCTGTTCCGGCTGGTACTTCATCATATTGATCTCCACCGTTTCGGCATGAAGGCCGAGCCGGTCGAGATTTTCCCTCAGGCGGCGAAGACGATTGCCGGACTGGTCAAGCGCGGTCACTTTCGCACCCGCAAGCGCAAGCTGGGCGGTCTTGCCGCCCGGAGCCGCACAGAGATCGGCAACACGCTTGCCGGAAATATCGCCCATCAGCCTCACCGGCATGCTGGCAGCGAGATCCTGCACCCACCACGCCCCCTCGGCAAAGCCCTGCAGCGAGGGAATTTGGCCATCGAATTCCCCAAGCCGCACACTGCCATTTGGCAGGAGCGTGCCGCCCAGCTTTTCCGCCCACAGAGCCGGATCGGCCTTGACCGTGAGATCGATGGAGGACGGCGTCAGCTGCGCCTCGGAAATCCGCTTTGCAGTCTCATCGCCATAGGCCGAAACCAGGCGCGCATAGAACCAGTCCGGCAGCACCGGAACCTGCGCAATGGCCTGTTCGATGTCCGTTTTTTCCCGACCCAGCCGCCGGAGAACGGCGTTCACAAGCTTGACGAAACGCCTGTTACGCGGATCGCGATGGGCCTGTTCCACGGCCAGATCCACCGCGGAATGATCCGGAACGTCCAGATAGAGCATCTGCGCCGCACCGACGACAAGGACGTGATGCAGCGAACGGGCGCCCTGCGGCAACGGCCCGTCAAGCAGCATCGATAGCGCCGTCTCGATACGCGGCAGGTGACGAAGCGCGCTGTTGACGATGGCTCTTACCAACGCCCGGTCTGCAAGGGAAAGCGCGCGATAAACGGGATTACCGTTTTCACTGTCCAACATCCCGTCGAGCGAGGTCTTCTTTTCAAGAACGGCTGCGAGAATGCGCGTCGCGGCAATGCGTGCTGCAAGACCCGGCTTATCCTGGAAAGACGAAGGGCCGTCTTCACGGCCCTTGCCATTGGCCGACCTCGGCTTTTTGGACCGCGCCGGCTTATTCTGCATATCGGATGTCAAGACCACGGCCCTTTACACTCGTTTTCATTGCCTCGGCCCCTGCCTGTTGTGGGAACCGAGCCTGATTTGCGCAGAGGCTTATCATTCGCTGGCGTCGGCGTCGATCCTCGCGGGTAAAACTCATGTGCCATTGCATGCAAGGCCGCCACCCGGTTTTCCGTATTTGGATGGGTGGAGAAAAGATTGTCCATGCGCTCGCCGGAGAGCGGGTTGATGATGAACATATGCGCCGTTGCCGGGTTGCGCTCAGCATCGTCATTGTGAATCTGCTGCGCCATGCCGGAAATCTTCTGTAGCGCAGACGCCAGCCACAGCGGATTGCCACATATTTCCGCGCCGCGCCGATCGGCGGAATATTCCCGTGTGCGGCTGATGGCCATCTGCACCAGCATCGCAGCCAGCGGTGCCACGATCATCGCGACCAGAACGCCGATGAAGCCAAGCGGATTATTGTTGTTTTCGCGATTGCCGCCGAACAGGAAAGCGAAATTGCCCAGCATGGAGATGGCGCCCGCCAGCGTCGCGGTGATCGTCATGGTCAGCGTATCCCGGTTCTGCACATGTGCCAGCTCATGCGCCATGACACCGGCCACTTCTTCAGGCGTCAGACGCTCGAGCAGGCCCGTCGAGGCGGCGACAGCGGCATTTTGCGGGTTTCTTCCCGTCGCGAATGCATTGGGCTGCGGGCTATCGTAAATATAGACCTTTGGCATCGGCAGGCCGGCGTTATGCGAGAGATCGCGGATCATATGAAAGAACTCGGACGCATTGGCCTCATCGATCTCCTTCGCGCGATAGGCGGAAAGGACCATCCTGTCTGAGTTCCAGTAGGAGAACAGATTCATGCCGGCAGCGATGAGGAAGGCAATCATCATGCCGCCTTTGCCGCCGATAAGAAAACCGACACCCATGAACAATGCCGTCATGAAGGCCAGAAGCATTGCCGTGCGCATCATGTTCATCTGCCAAAATCTCCTCATCATCTATCAGGGAATATTCCGGGGGTTTATAAAGCCGGTTTGATTATATAATCTGGTAAACAGCAAACATATTTCAATATCCCGTCATAGGGAGGATTCTCATGCAGGATGCAGACAATGACAACGGCGCGGAAATGGCGAAACGGCTTTCGCCGGCGGCGGAACGCGCATTGAAGGAAGCGGAAGAGCGCCGCAAACAGCAGGCGGATCTTCAATTACCACCGGAAACCGGTGGCCGCGGCGGCGCAGAACCCGTTCGTTTCGGTGACTATGAAATAAAAGGTCGGGCGATCGATTTTTGATCGGTAAAACAAAAAATACCCGCTAAAAGCGGGTATTTTTCAATAAAAACAGATGCTTACTTATTTCTGTTCCAAAAGTCGGCAGACCGCTTCCAGTTGCTCCAGTGTGCGGTAGCCAATACGGATTTGTCCGGAACCGCCTTTGTGGCTGATCTTCACATCAAGACCAAGGGCGTCGGATAGGCTGCGTTCCAGCGCAATGGTATCGGAGTCCTTCTCGGCAGCCGGACGCTTCTCGGTAACATCGCCCTGCGACTTGATATCATTTTGCGCCAGACGTTCGGCATCACGAACCGAGAGACCCTTGGAGACGATGGTCTTCGCCAAAGTCGCCGGATCGGAGGTTGACACCAGCGCTCGCGCATGACCGGCGGAAAGAGAACCGTCTGCCAGCATATCGCGCACCGGATCGGGCAGCTTCAGCAACCGCAAGCTATTTGCAACGTGGCTTCGGCTTTTGCCAATGATTTCACCGAGATCGTTCTGGGTGTAACCATGCTCGGCAATCAGCTGTTCGTAACCCATCGCCTCTTCGAGCGGATTGAGGTCGGAACGCTGCACGTTTTCGACAATCGCCAGCTCCAGGGCCGTGCGATCGTCCACATCACGAACGATGACCGGCACATCGGTAAAACCAGCCAGCTGCGCCGCGCGCCAACGCCGTTCACCAGCGATAATCTCGTAACGGTTGACGCCAACCGTTCGCACCACCACAGGCTGAACAATTCCATGTTGACGAATGGATGCGGCAAGATCCTGCAGCTCATTCTCATCAAAATGACGGCGTGGGTTTCTCTGGCTGCGGGCAATGAACTCAATCGGAATGGTGCGATCAGCGTTGACGGCGCGCTGCGGCTCACCCACTGGCACCGGTTGATCCATTTCTCCGATCAGCGCCGCAAGACCACGCCCGAGCCGACGCTTGGAAAGATCATCACTCATAAGATATTACTCCATACATTCCGGTGAACGTCACGCGGCCTTGCGCAGACGCTCTCTCTGGATCACTTCAGACGCCAGCTGCAAATAGGCTTGGCTACCGGCACATTTGAGGTCGTAAAGAATTGCTGGCTTACCATAAGACGGCGCTTCGGAAACACGAACATTACGCGGAATGAGCGTGTGGTAAACCTTCTCGCCCAGATGCGTCCTCACATCGGTAACGACCTGTTGCGCCAGGTTGTTGCGCGCATCAAACATCGTCAGGACGATACCCTGAATATCCAGCTGCGGATTAACCGAGCCCCTTATCTGACTTACCGTATCCAGCAACTGGCTGAGACCTTCCAGTGCGAAGAACTCACACTGCAACGGCACCAGCACGGAATGGGCGGCTGTCATGGCATTCATGGTCAGGAGGTTAAAAGAGGGCGGGCAGTCAACGAGGATATAGGAGTAAGCTCTTGCCTCCGGCGTTTCCATGGCAGCGCGCAACAGAAACACACGATTACTGACATTCGCGACCTGCATTTCGAAGCCGAGCAAATCCATCGTCGAAGGAACAATGTCCAAATTCGGAACCGCTGTCGGAACCGCGACTTCGGAGATGCCATTATCGCCCACCAGGAGATCGTAGGACGACAATTTGCGCTCTTTACGATCGATACCGAGCCCGGTGCTGGCATTACCCTGCGGATCAAGATCAATGATCAATACGCGCTCACCGATCGCCGCCAATGCGGTCGCCAGATTGATGGCCGTCGTTGTTTTGCCAACGCCGCCCTTCTGGTTTGCAACTGCGATAATCCGATTTTTCTCAAAGCTCATGCCGCACCCGGTCAGTTCGTCAGTGCCTTAAAATGAGGTTTCTGATTTCAAGAACAACAGAATCTGCCTCAATGACACTCTGATGTTTTACCAGATCAAACTGCCAGCGGCCATGCGCTTTCTGCACTTCGGAATCATAATCCCGGCCTTTATTAAAATAGGCCTTGAGATGCGGATTATTCTTCGCCCAGGGATGGATATAGTCGAACAGCAAATCCAGCTCCGCAAGTGCTCTTGCGGAAACAGCGTCGCAGTCTTTTACCGTTTGCGGCGCTTTTTCAATCCTGACTGGATGAACGGAGCCTCTTGCGCCGGTTTCCTTCAGCGCAATGCGCAGAAAGGCTGCTTTTTTATTGTTGCTTTCGACAAGATCGACCCAGCCGTCGCCGAGCTCGGCCAGGAAAATCGCGGTGATAACGCCGGGAAATCCAC
Source organism: Agrobacterium tumefaciens (assembly GCA_025560025.1). Classification (NCBI taxonomy): domain Bacteria; kingdom Pseudomonadati; phylum Pseudomonadota; class Alphaproteobacteria; order Hyphomicrobiales; family Rhizobiaceae; genus Agrobacterium; species Agrobacterium tumefaciens. Next base: position 2,579,257 of record CP048485.1, read on the forward strand.
CGCCGCTGCCGAGATCGATCCATTTTTTAGGCTCAGGGGAGAGCTGAAATATCTGCGCGCTATCGGCCACATGCCGGCTCCAAAGCTCAGTAAGAGTTGAAGGCGCCACCAGATTTGTGGTTTTATTCCACTTCTTGAAAAGCTCGACAAAGTGCTCGAGTCTTTCCTGTGTTTCACGTGAAACACTCTGGCCGTTTATCTTCATAGTCCGACTCGCTATTGGTGCATGCGCATTTTTTCATTTCGCGTTGCAGAGCTTTTCCGCAGCAGTGCGAGTAGCAGCGATATAGCAGCAGGCGTCATACCGTCAACACGGGCAGCCTGTGCAATGTTTTCAGGACGCGCCTTTTCCAACTTTTGTTTCAATTCGTTCGAAAGGCCGGACAAAGTCTGAAAATCGAAATCATCGGGGATTTTTCTATCCTCGTCTCGCTTGATATCGACAATATCTGCACTCTGGCGCTGCATATAGACGGCATAGCTGGCCTCAATTTGCAAAACCTCAGAAACTTTGCTGTCAATCGATAGCAACTCAGGCCAATGCACAGCAAGCGTCTCCAGGCTCATCTCGGGATAGGCGAGCAATTCATATACCGTGCGGCGCTGACCATCCTGATTTAGCTTCAATCCCTGTTTCGCTGCCTGAGACGGGCTGATGGACATGTTTCTCATCACCTCACGCCCCTTATCCAGATCCGAGAGGAAACCCGAGAAGCGCTCTTGCCTCTCACGACCAATGATGCCGGCAGCTTCACCAATAGGAGTTAGCCGCAGGTCGGCATTATCGACACGCAGTGAAAGTCGATATTCCGCTCTCGATGTGAACATACGATAGGGTTCGCTGACACCTTTTGAGGTCAGATCATCGATCATCACGCCGATGTAGGATTCCGTGCGGCTGAAATAGATGACGTCAGCATCGCCAGCATAAAGCGAAGCGTTCAGCCCGGCCACAAGGCCCTGAGCGGCGGCTTCTTCATAACCCGTCGTTCCATTGATCTGACCAGCAAGAAATAACCCCGGAATTTTACGGCATTCCAGAGAGGGCTTAAGCTCCCGCGGATCGACATAGTCATATTCAATCGCGTAACCCGACTGAAGAATGGAAACTCTTTCGAGGCCCGGTATGGTGCGGATAAATTGTTCCTGAACGAATGCCGGAAGCGATGTCGAAATTCCATTTGGGTAGATGGTATGATCGTCCAGCCCTTCCGGTTCCAAAAATATCTGATGGCCATCGCGTTCGCCGAACCGGGTGATCTTGTCCTCTATCGACGGGCAATATCGCGGGCCTACCCCTTCGATCTGCCCTGAATACATCGCCGAGAGGTGAATATTGTCCTGAATGATCTTATGCCCGGCCGGCGTCGTCCGGGTCACACCACATTCGATCTGCGGATTGAGAATGTGATCCGTCATGAAGGAGAAAGGGATAGGATCCTCGTCAGCTGCCTGTCGATCCACCGCATTCCAGTCGATCGTACGGCCGTCGAGCCGGGCAGGGGTCCCCGTCTTCAACCGGCCCATGGCAAGACCCAGGCGCGAAAGCGTTTGCGAGAGGCCGAGGGATGGCTCCTCACCAACGCGACCGGCGGGAATCTTTTCGGAGCCGATATGAATGAGGCCACGCAAGAAGGTGCCACTGGTAAGCACAACAGCACCGCAATGAATCCGGCTACCATTTGCCATGATAACGGCAGAGACGCGATCACCAGCCATTTCGATATCGAAAGCATCACCCTCAATAATCGTCAAATTCTCTATTGCGCTGATTTCGCACTGCATAGCCTCGCGATACAGACGTCGATCGGCTTGCGTGCGAGGACCACGAACGGCCGGACCTTTTTTGCGATTGAGCATACGGAACTGAATGCCTGCAGCATCCGCAACGCGGCCCATCAGCCCATCCAATGCGTCGATTTCTCGAACGAGATGTCCCTTACCAAGACCCCCGATCGCCGGGTTGCAGGACATGACGCCAATCGTTTCGCGCTTATGGGTAACGAGAGCGGTTTTAGCACCGTGTCGCGCAGCCGCAGCCGCGGCCTCGCTGCCGGCATGGCCGCCTCCGATAACAATGACATCGAATGACTGGTGCATATCCCTGCGCCCTATCTTAATTCATCAGCTTTGCCGCATCGGCAGCCAATGTTTCACGTGAATCATTTTCCAATGCAGAATTCCGAGAAGATTACGCCGAGCAAATCTTCCACATCCACGCGGCCCGTAATACGCCCGAGTGAGGTCGCCGCGAGCCTCAAATATTCCGACCTTATCGCAAGGTCCATGGCTTCGGAATGGAGCGCATCACTAACATAATTCAGCGTCTCTTCAAGGCGTTTTTTATGACGCGCACGCGCGGGAACCAATGTCTGTCCAGCACCGACACGTTTCTCGATCTCACGCTTGATCGCTACACGCAGCTCATCCAGGCCGAGCCCTTCCCGCGCCGAAATAGACAGGTCAAAGCTCGCTTTAACAGCGGGAGAAAGTGCCGATTTGGTTCGCACCTGCAAAAGACGCTGGTTCGCAAGGGAGGTTAAGGATTGTTTCGGAATCGAATCATTGTCCCGCAACAACAAGATGAGATCAGCGGTTTCCGCCGTCATAACCGCGCGCCTTACGCCCTCCTGTTCGACCACATCCTGCGTATCGCGGATTCCCGCTGTATCAAATATGCGAACCAGATAGCCATCAAGATTGAGATCGACACTTAAAACATCTCTGGTGGTACCAGCTATGTCGGTCACGATGGCCACGTCACGGCCGCTCAGGGCGTTCAGAAGAGTGGACTTGCCCGCATTGGGTTCCCCGACCAACGCCACCTTGAAGCCGTCACGGATGATCTCACTATTCCCGCCGCTCCGCAGATGACCGGCAATTTCATCCCTAAGCTCAGATACCGAGTGCCAGACCTGGGACGCGACGGAATCCGGGATATCATCTTCGTCGGCGAAATCGAGTTCCGCCTCGATCAACGCGCGCGCGCGAGTCAAACGGTTTGCCCAGCCATCATAAAGGGCCGACAATTTACCTGTACTCTGCTCCACGGCCAGGCGTCGCTGCATTTCCGTTTCCGCCTGCAACAGATCCGCAAGCCCCTCGATCTCGAGGAGGTCCATCTTGCCGTTCTCAAATGCGCGGCGGGAGAATTCACCCGCATCCGCAGGCCGGAGCCCCTGGAGATTTTCGAGTTCGGAAAAAATTGAAGCCATAACGGCGCGACTGCCGTGGCTGTGAATCTCGACGCAGTCCTCACCCGTAAAGGAATTTGGGGCAGGGAAAACAACCGTCAGCGCCTGATCGATTATATCTTCGTTTCGATCCCGAATCGAAGTCAGCGTGACCTGTCGGGGAGCAGGAGGCGCACGGCCGGTCAATATTTCCAGAGCCTCAAAGGCTTTTGGTCCGCTGATCCTGATGATGGCGACACCAGCCGGCAAAGCGCCGCTTGAAAGCGCGTAGATCGTATCGGCGGAAGCTGACATCACTCACCTCGTTTAAAACAGTCAAGCCGCATCCGAACAAACGGATGCGGCTTTAAAGCTTAGTCGATGAATCCGGCTAAACTCCGAATCAGGTATTCATGGACTCGAAGAAGTCCGAATTGGTCTTGGTCTGCTTAAGCTTGTCGATGAGGAATTCGATGGCGTCCATGGTTCCCATAGGTGCCAGAATTCGACGAAGCACGAAAATCTTCTGCAGGTCCTGGCGCGGCACCAGCAGGTCTTCCTTGCGCGTGCCGGACTTGAGAATATCGAGCGCCGGGAAAATGCGCTTGTCGGCAACCTTGCGGTCAAGCACGATTTCCGAGTTACCCGTACCCTTGAATTCTTCGAAGATCACTTCATCCATACGGCTGCCTGTATCGATCAGTGCAGTCGCGATAATCGTCAGCGAACCGCCTTCTTCGATGTTACGTGCGGCACCGAAGAAGCGCTTGGGCCTCTGAAGCGCATTGGCGTCCACACCGCCGGTCAGAACCTTGCCGGAAGACGGAACGACCGTATTATAGGCGCGTCCGAGACGGGTGATGGAATCAAGCAGGATGACGACGTCGCGGCCGTGTTCGACCAGGCGCTTGGCCTTCTCGATGACCATTTCAGCGACCTGAACGTGGCGTACAGCGGGTTCGTCGAAGGTGGAGGACACAACCTCGCCCTTGACCGAACGCTGCATGTCCGTGACTTCCTCAGGGCGTTCGTCGATCAGCAGAACGATCAGATAACATTCCGGATGGTTTGCCGTGATGGAATGCGCGATGTTCTGCAACAGAACGGTTTTGCCGGTGCGCGGTGGCGCGACGATCAATCCACGCTGGCCCTTGCCAAGCGGTGCGACGAGATCGATCACCCGCGAAGACAGATCCTTCGATGTCGGAACATCGAGTTCCATTTTGAAGCGCTCATTTGGATAAAGCGGCGTCAGATTGTCGAAGTGAACCTTGTGACGGATCTTTTCAGGATCGTCGAAATTGATCGTGTTGACCTTGAGAAGCGCGAAATAACGTTCGCCTTCCTTGGGTCCGCGGATCGGGCCTTCAACGGTATCGCCGGTCTTCAGCGAGAAGCGGCGGATCTGCGAGGGCGAAATATAGATATCATCCGGACCGGGGAGATAATTCGCGTTAGCGGACCGCAGAAAACCGAAACCGTCCTGCAGGACTTCGACGACGCCTTCGCCGATGATTTCGATGTCCTGGCTCGCGAGAACCTTGAGGATTGCGAACATAAGCTCCTGCTTGCGCATGGTGCTCGCATTTTCAACTTCCAGGGATTCAGCAAAAGTCAGCAAGTCGGTAGGCGATTTGCTCTTAAGTTCCTGAAGCTTCATTTCAGCCATGAAGGAAAGACCGTTTGATAATGTATTTGGGGGAGGGCGTGTTCGCGAATCAGATGCTGAGGGCGATACCGCAGATGACTGAATAATTCACATGCCACGAAGATGAGTGAAGCGAAAATAGCGATTGAACACGGCCGCCGCAAGAGGAAAGCACGAATTCCGCGAAATTTATCGTTACCGCGTCTTAACCAAAGGGTTTCACAACCACAAGTATGACGATGAGGATCATCAGCACGGTCGGAACCTCATTCATCAACCGCCAGTGACGGGCCGGTCTGGTATTTTCATCCCGCGCGAAACGTTTGGCGCTGCGGGTGAAATAAACATGGGTGATCGTCAAAATCACGACCAGTCCGATCTTCGCATGCAGCCAGCCGCCGGAAAAACCATAAACCGACCAGGCGAGATAAAGTCCCAGCACCCAGGATATCATCATCGCCGGATTCATGATGACCTTGATCAGCCGCTGTTCCATCACCTTGAAGGTTTCGGATTGCTGCGAACCGGCCGGTGCATCGGTGTGGTAGATGAACAGCCGCGGCAGGTAAAAAATCGCCGCCATCCACGAAATCACCGCGATGATATGAAGCGCCTTGATCCAGAGATAAAGATCGGCGGGATCGGCGTAAAACAGCAAGGCGACAAATGCCGCAAAGACACCAAGTGCCACTCCGGCACGAAGTGCGGCCCTGTTTCCCGAACGGGCGGAGGTCTGTTTCTCGTTGCTCATGCCCCGGCTCCGAGAGCGCGCACCCGCTGCACCAGCCGCGTGACGTTTTCCGGGTCGGCCTGCGGGGTAATGCCATGACCGAGATTGAAGATCAGCGGACCCTGTCCGAGCCCCTCTAGCACTGCATCGATGCCATCCTGCAACGCCTTACCGCCCGCCACCATCAGCATCGGGTCCAGATTACCCTGCACCGGGCCTTCCTTCTGCAGATCGCGAGCGAAGCTGAGGGGCACAGACCAATCTAGCCCAATGGCGTCTGCACCCGTCTTGCGGCGATAATCCTTCAGAAGATAACCCGCCCCCTTGGCGAAAGCGATGATCTTTGCGGACGGACGACGGGCGCGCACAGAGGCAATAATCCGCGCAACCGGTTTTACCGCATATTCCTCGAATTCCTTCTCGCCGAGCACGCCAGCCCAGGAATCGAAAATCTGAACCGCATCTGCCCCAGCATCGATCTGCGCCACCAGATAGTCTGCAGAAATATCCGCGAGGAAAGCGAGAAGCTTCTCCATCGCAACCGGCTCCTGATAACCGAAGAGCCGCGCTGGCGCCTGGTCAGGCGTTCCGTGCCCAGCAATCATGTAGGTGGCAACCGTCCAGGGCGCGCCGCAAAATCCAAGAAGGGTCGTCTCATCCGGCAATGTCGTGCGCAGGCGGGACACAGTCTCAAAAACCGGCGAAAGATGCGCAATGACATTCGCAGCATCCAGCCTGTCGATACCATTGACATCGATCGGGTCCATCGCCGGACCCTTGCCTTCGCTGAAGGATACGTTCCGATCAAGTGCGTCCGGTATCACCAGAATATCGGAAAAGAGAATGGCGGCGTCGAGCCCGAACCGACGAATGGGCTGAAGGGTCACTTCGGTCGCCAGTTCGGGATTATAACAGAGATCAAGGAAACTGCCGGCGGTCTTGCGCGTTTCCCTGTACTCGGGAAGGTAACGCCCTGCCTGCCGCATCAGCCATATGGGCGGCGGTGTGACCGTTTGCCCGTTCAACACCTTTAAAACCTTGCGCTCGCTCATGCCACCCAACTTCTCAAAAAATAAAATCAAAGAGATTTAAAAGATTTTCTATTTCTTAGAGTCTGTGGGTAGCAAGGATTAAAATCATTCCAGTCGAAATGCCGCAGTCGAGGAGTGTGACCGGTCTTTGCGGATATCATTTGATAGCCAGTTCTCCAACAACAGGGAGAACTAATATTTATTGAATGATTTCATTTATTTACCGCCTATGCGGAAAATATCCTGATCTGTGGATAGGCTGGGGAAAATTCTGGACAAGCCTTCATTCTTCCAACAATTCACAGGCACGCCGATGGTGATTGAAGCCACGTGCGGATTGTGGAAAAACACCACCTTATTCACGTCGCGGCTCGGCCTTCAGGACAATTCGGAAGTTTGTCCCGGTTTATCAACAGCGGGAGAAAAACAGCGTGGAGAACAAAAAAAGCTTCTTCCATTTGCACCTGATTTCGGACTCGACGGGAGAGACTCTCATGTCGGCGGGTCGCGCCGTCTCGGCCCAGTTTCATGCCTCCATGCCCGTGGAACATGTTTATCCGATGATCAGGAACCAGAAGCAGCTCGCCCAGGTGGTTGACCTTATCGACAAGGAACCCGGCATCGTCCTCTATACCATCGTTGACCAGCAGCTGGCTGAGTTCCTGGACTTACGCTGCCATGCGATCGGAGTACCCTGTGTCAACGTTCTCGAGCCGATCATCGGCATTTTTCAGACCTATCTCGGTGCGCCTTCCAGACGGCGGGTCGGAGCGCAGCATGTCTTGAATGCGGATTATTTCGCACGGATCGAAGCGCTCAATTTTGCCATGGATCATGATGATGGGCAAATGCCGGAAACCTATGACGAGGCCGATATCGTCATTATCGGGATCAGCCGCACATCGAAAACACCGACCAGCATCTATCTCGCCAACAGGGGAATAAAGACCGCCAATATACCCGTCGTTCCGAATGTGCCCCTGCCTGAAAGCCTTTATGCGGCGACTAGGCCACTGATCGTCGGTCTGGTTGCAACATCTGATCGCATATCGCAGGTGCGTGAAAACCGTGAACTTGGCGTCACCGGCGGATTTGACAGCGGGCGTTACACGGATCGCGCTACCATCATGGAAGAGCTGAAATATGCGCGTGCGCTCTGTGCCCGCAACAATTGGCCACTGATTGATGTTACGCGACGCTCCATCGAGGAAACGGCCGCGGCCATTCTTGCCCTTCGTCCGAGGACACGATAATCCGGATCGCACCATTCGGAGAAGACAGTCGATGAAACAAGAATTGATCCTCGCCTCGTCCAGCGCATCACGCCAAATGCTGATGCGCAATGCTGGGCTGATATTCTCGGCGATTCCCGCGGATATAAACGAGCGCGCGCTCGATGAAGAACTGGAAAGAAATGGCGCCAGTCCCGAAGACGTGGCACTCGAACTTGCCAGGGCCAAGGCGCTGGCGGTCAGTACACTCTATCCATCAGCGCTGGTTCTTGGATGCGACCAGACAATGGCGCTTGGCACCCGTGTTTATCACAAGCCGAAAACCATGGCGGAAGCCGAGGCGCACCTGCTGTCTTTGTCCGGCAAAGCTCACCGGCTGAACAGCGCCGCCGTTCTTGTCCGGGGAGCGGAAGTGTTATGGCAGACTGTCTCCAGCGCCGAACTCTCCGTACGAAATCTGAGCACTGAATTTATCGCCCGTCACCTGCAACGGGTCGGGGAAAAGGCCTTAAGTAGCGTTGGCGCCTACCAGCTCGAGGGTGAGGGAATCCAGCTATTCACCTCAATCGAGGGGGACTATTTCACCATTCTCGGCCTTCCGCTTTTGCCCCTATTAACGAAACTGCGCGACATGGATGTCATCGATGGCTGATTCACGTGAAACATTAACCATAAATGCCTTCGTTGCCGGTTACCCGATCAAGCATTCCCGCTCGCCGATCATCCATTCCTACTGGCTGAAGAAATTTGGCATTTCCGGCTCCTATAAGGCCGTGGAGGTCAAGCCGGACGATTTCCCGAATTTCATTGCGACAATAAGGGCGCAGGGGCCGGGATCCGCCGTCGGCGGAAATGTCACCATCCCGCACAAGGAAGCCGCCTACAGGCTCGCGGATAGCCCTGATGAGGTGGCAGAAGAACTGGGTGCCGCAAACACCATCTGGATGGAAGAGGGCAAGCTTCGCGCCACCAATACCGATGGCTACGGTTTCGTCTCCAATCTCGATGAGCGCCACGCGGGGTGGGATAAAACTGACCGGGCAGTGGTGTTCGGAGCTGGCGGTGCCAGCCGCGCCGTGGTCCAGTCCTTGCGGGACCGCGGCATTGCTGAAATCCATATTCTGAACCGCACGGTGGAACGGGCCCGGGAACTGGCCGACCGTTTTGGCCCAAGGGTCTTCTCCCATCCCCAAGGCGCACTTCACGAGGTCATGCAGGGTGCCGGCCTTTTCGTGAACACCACATCACTCGGAATGGATGGGACCGAAGCGCCAGACCTGGATTTCTCACCGCTCGCCGAAAATGCCGTCGTGACGGATATCGTTTATGTGCCCTTGATAACGCCCATCCTGCAGATGGCGCAAGCGCAGGGCATTGCGACTGTTGACGGGCTTGGCATGCTTCTTCACCAGGCTAAACCCGGCTTCAAGAGATGGTTCGGCCAGATGCCGGAGGTGGACGAAACCCTCCGCTCCCTCATCATCGCGGATATGGAAAAACATTGATGATTGTCATCGGTCTTACCGGCTCGATCGGAATGGGAAAAACAACGACGGCAAGGCTGTTTGCTGAAGAAGGCGTTCCGGTTCTCGATTCCGATGAGGTCGTGCACGCGCTTTATCGGGCGGAAGCTGTTGGCCTGATCGAAACCGCTTTCCCGGGCACGACTGTTTCCGGTGCGGTGGATCGCCAGAAGCTCGGCGAGGTTCTGCGGGAGAATCCGGCTAATTTCGGCAAGCTCGAAGCGATTGTTCACCCGCTTGTCCGGGAGAAACAGGAAGCCTTTCTCGCAAAGGCTAGGGAAGAAGCTCGGCAATTCGCCCTTCTCGATATTCCCCTTCTGTTTGAAACCGGGGCTGAAGAGCGGGTCGATAAAATAGTGGTCGTCAGCTGCGCTCCTGACATACAGCGCCAGCGCGTTTTATCCCGACCGGGCATGACGGAAGAGAAGTTTGAAATGATCCTTGCCCGGCAGATGCCAGATACTGAAAAGCGTCAACGCGCCGATTTCGTCATCGATACCGGAAATGGTGTCGAAGCGGCGCGGGATCAGGTAAGAGGAATCTTGCAAAGATTGGCCGCCGGTTCGGGCCACGGAGAAAACAATGCGTGAGATCATTTTCGATACGGAAACCACGGGCCTTGAATCGAAACTGGACCGTGTTATCGAAATCGGCGGGATTGAGCTGATCAACCATTTCCCAACCGGGAAAACGCTGCATCTCTACATCAGCCCGGAAGACCGCAAGGTTCACCCCGATGCGCTTGCTGTTCACGGCATTACTGACGACTTCCTGAAAGACAAGCCGAAATTCGCCGATGTCGCCGACCAGATCCGTGATTTCTTCGAGGGTGCACGCTGGGTGGCGCATAATGCGACATTCGATATGGGCTTCATCAATGCTGAATTCGCGCGTCTGGGCATTGAGCCGGTCGCGGCCGATCTGGTGACGGACACGCTTTCGCTCGCCCGCCGCAAGCACCCGATGGGACCAAACTCTCTCGATGCGCTCTGCCGGCGTTACGGTATCGACAATTCCCACCGCACCAAACACGGCGCGCTCCTCGACTCCGAACTGCTTGCCGAAGTCTACATCGAGATGATCGGTGGGCGTCAGACGGCGCTCGGTTTCGGTTCGGCGGCCAAACAGGAAACGGTCGTCATCGAGGATGATGTACCACTTGAGCCGCTACAGCGGCCAAGCCCTTTGCCCTCGCGACTGGATGCGGAGACCGTCGCGGCCCACGGCAAACTTGTTCTCGGCATGGGCGACAAGGCGATCTGGAACCGTTACCAGAATTGACGCCTGCCTGGACGCTTAAAATAGCAAATGCAGCCAAAGAAAAACCCGGGCCAATAACCCGGGTTTTGTTTTGTCAGAGATTCTGAAACGCAATAGGCGCTGTTCAGTTCGGTACGGCCTGAACCTTGGCTCTCGCCTGTTCTTCGGCAACGCGCTGAGCAAACATCTGCGCGAAATCGATCGGATCGATCATCAGCGGCGGGAAGCCGCCGTTGCGAGTGACATCCGCGATGATCTGGCGCGCGAAGGGGAACAGCAGGCGGGGGCATTCGATGAACAGCACCGGCAGCATATGTTCCTGCGGGAAACCGGCAATGCGGAACACGCCGCCATAAACCAGCTCGGCCGCGAACAGGACCTTGTCGCCATCCTTGGCTTCCGCATTCAGCGCCAGAACAACGTCAAAATCAGAACCCGAGATCGGGTTTGCGTTGACATTGACATTGATGTTGATCGACGGCGCGTTTTCACGGGCCTGAAGCGAACGAGGAGCGCCCGGATTTTCGAAGGAAAGATCCTTGATGTACTGGGTAAGAATATTCAGGGAAGGACTTACTGCGCCCTGTGCACCATTTTCAGCGGTCATTACGTTTCCTCGCGGCGTGAATTCGTGGAAGGCGGTCTATCATTTCGACCCGAGCCTTACAACCCTTCGCGAGCCGGCCCCGGCGTCCGTTCCGCTGCGCCTTCAGGGTTTGGGCAGGTCGCGATCATCCGGCTTGCTCGACCAGGGAGAATCCTTTGGCCCTTCGCGGTGAAACTCTTCCTCGTCGAGGTCTACGACCTTGGAATTCCCGCTCTGTCTCTGATCATTGCGGAACCCGGAAAAATCGCCGGGCTGAGGACCGGACTGGCTGCCAGACTGGCGAAACGAACCCGCAACCACGACACGCGGCCCGAAAGCTTTCCAGAAAAAGCGCCGCACTGTTTTCGACAACAGTAGAAGGCCGAGGATGTCGGTGATGAAACCGGGAATGAAAAGCAGGATACCGGCGACAACCCGCATGGCGCCATTGACCAGTTCATCCGCCGGCTGGGCACCGGTGCGTCCGGCCGCTTGGAGATTTCTCACCATGCCGATACCGCCGAGGCGCAGGATCAAGAGCCCGAGAAACGACGTGAACAGGACGAGCGCCAATGTCAGCCATAAACCGATCGCCTTGCCGACGATGATGAAGCCGGCAATTTCGAGGATGGGCATCATCAGTATGACGATGGGGAGAAAGGAAAAACGCATCTTCTAGCCTTGCGTGTGCATCTCTGGCAGATTGCCGGTTCGCGAGAACACCGATGATTGAATCTGCACATTTGAATGATGGTAAGATGCAGACTATATGATGGTGTGGTTTTCGAATTTAAATGGCGGTTTTGGTAAAAGATGGGCTTTAGCGACTTTATCACATTGTTTTTTCTCGTTGCAGCGGTGCTGATCTTCTTTCAGCTGCGTAGCGTTCTCGGCCGCCGAACGGGCAATGAGAAGCCGCCATTCGATCCCTATAGCCCGCGCGACGTCGCGAAAGGTCCCGTCACGGACGATAACAAGGTCGTGACCCTGCCGAAGCGTGGCGAGGCGGAGGATGAAAACCGCTTTGCCGAAGCTGATGCCCTTGCGCCCGTGGACTCGGCATTGAATACCTCTCTCAGAGAGGTGATGACCAAGGATCCGACATTCCGCCCGAAGGAGTTCCTGAACGGCGCTCGTATGGCCTATGAAATGATTGTCATGGGTTTTGCCGATGGCGACCGCAAGACGCTGAAGAACCTTCTGTCGAAGGAGGTTTTTGACGGTTTCGATGCAGCCATTTCCGAGCGCGAAAGTCGCGGCGAGGTCGTGAAGTCCACCTTCGTCGGCATCGAAAAGGCCGATATCACCCAGGCGGCCATCCGCGATTCCGAAGTGCAGATCACGTTGAGGCTGGTCAGCCAGCTCATTTCGGCCACCTATGATAAAGATGGCAAGCTGGTGGATGGCGATCCGGACGCGGTTGCGGAAGTAGATGACATCTGGACCTTCTCGCGTGATATTCGTTCGCGCGATCCGAACTGGAAGCTGATCGCTACCGAATCCGAGCAATGAGCACGCCTTTTTCAATCGACGAAGTGTCTTTCCGCGATCTGCCAGGGTGGCGGGAGGATGATCCCAGCGAGCTTTTTGCAGCCATGGGAACGATCCTGTCGCATCTGCGTAATGCGAAACCCTATAGGACCGGCGCGCTCGGCGTCACCGCTGGGGAACTGGTTTCACTTCTGGAAGCCGCCGAAGGCTTCGAAGCGGATAGCCCCGAACAGGCGCGCCGCTTTTTCGAAACCAATTGCGTTGCCTTCAAGATTTCTCCTGCTCAGGGAAAGAGCGGTTTTGTTACCGCCTTTTACGAACCGGAACTGGAAGTGTCTTCCACCCCGGACGAAATCTGGCGTTATCCAATCTATCGCAGGCCACCGGAACTGGTGGATATCGGCGACGATAATCGTCCCGCCGGTTTCGATCCGACCTATGCTTTTGGCAAAGAAGGCGAAGACGGGATTTCCTATTTTCCCGACCGTCGCGCCATGGATGAAGGATATCTGGAGGGCAGGGGTCTTGAGATCGCCTGGGCGAAATCAAAGGTCGACCTGTTCTTCGTCCACGTTCAGGGCGCCGCCCGTCTGGTGTTTCCGGATGGTGCGGTAAAACGGGTAACCTATGCGGCGAAAGCCGGGCATCCGTTTTCGCCGATAGGCCGGCTGCTTCTGGATCGCGGAGAACTCGATCCCAAAACCGTCTCGATGCAGACGATCCGCAAATGGCTCGCCGATCATCCCGACGACGTGGATGGCGTGCTCTGGCATAACCGCTCCTATATTTTTTTCCGGGAAGCGGATGTTGCCGAAGAGGATATGGGACCCATTGCCGCCGCCAAGGTGCCGTTGGTCGCCGGCCGGGCGCTTGCGGTGGACAGGCTCATCCACACATTCGGTTTTCCCTTTTTCATCCATGCGCCGTCATTGACCCATCTGGATGACGGAAAACCATTCGCCCGGCTGATGCTGGCGCTCGATACGGGGTCGGCCATCGTCGGACCGGCGCGCGGTGATATTTTCACCGGCTCCGGTTTCGAAGCCGGTGAACTTGCCGGTACGGTGCGCAACGACGCCGATTTTTATATACTGCTGCCACGTGTTGCTGCGGAAAGGTATCGGCGATGAAGGGCAGTCGAAAGCTTGGCAAGGAAGAACGCATCCTGTGGGGTAAGGTCGCACGCACAGCGCGGCCGATCCCAGGCAGGCTGGAGGATTTGCTGGCTTTCGACGATGTAGAGGAAACCCCGGCCGAGCCCGTGGTTCCGCAAACGGGCAAGGGTCTCTTTCCGCGCATGCTCGCAGAGCCGGCGGAGGTGCCGCCCGCTTCGCCGGACAAGAAACCCCGAATTCATCAGCCGCTGGAAAAACCGGTCAAGCGCAAGCTCACCCGCGGCAGGCTGCCGCTGGAAGGGCGGATCGATCTGCACGGCATGTTTCAAAGCGAGGCCCATGCGGTTCTGCTTGATTTTCTGCTGCGCGCACATGAACGTGGTCTCCGGCATGTGCTGGTCATTACCGGCAAGGGCCGTTCCATCGGCAGCGACGGCGCGCTGAAGAGGGCGGTGCCCATGTGGTTCTCCAAACCGGAATATCGCCATTTGATTTCGTCCTACGAGGATGCATCTGCCAATCATGGCGGCGACGGCGCGCTCTATGTGCGGCTGGCACGCCGCAGGGGTGAAAAATCATGACACCCTTTGCGGAGGCCGTGCGACAGCTTCGCGAACGCAAGGGCGTAACGCAGAAGGAAATGGCAGCAGCCATCGGCGTATCGCCAGCCTATCTTTCGGCACTGGAGCACGGCAAGCGTGGCAAACCGAGCTTTGATCTGCTTCAGCGCATTGCCGGATATTTCAATATTATCTGGGATGAGGCGGAGGAATTGTTCTTTCTCGCCGGCTCTTCCGACCCGAAAGTGGTGATCGACACGATCGGCCTTCCGCCGCAATATACGGCTTTCGCCAATCGTCTGGCGCGGGATATTCGCAAGCTGCCGCCGAGTATGATAGAGGAACTGTCAGCGGTGCTGCAAAAAAGCCGTTCTTGCGATTGAAACCCCTCTATCCCCTGCTTTATGCAGCATCCGGAAGCATGCGGCCTTTGGGATTGGGTGTAGAATTTCTATAGTCGCATGTCGGATTTGAGTGATTCGCTGGCTTCAGGCCTTCTCACTGAAAACTTGGCCAGGAAAACTTTGGAAAGAGTACTTATGACCGAAACATCGTCAAGCGAAGTCGGCGCAAACACGGAATATGGAGCCGATTCGATCAAGGTCCTCAAGGGTCTTGATGCCGTGCGCAAACGGCCCGGCATGTATATCGGCGATACCGATGACGGTTCCGGCCTGCATCACATGGTTTACGAAGTGGTCGACAACGCCATCGATGAAGCACTCGCGGGCCACGCCGATCTGGTGACGGTGACGCTGAATGCCGACGGATCGGTGACGGTGACGGATAATGGACGCGGTATTCCGACCGACATCCACTCCTCCGAAGGCGTTTCCGCAGCCGAAGTCATCATGACCCAGCTGCATGCGGGCGGAAAATTCGACCAGAACTCCTACAAGGTTTCCGGCGGTCTGCACGGCGTGGGCGTCTCGGTGGTGAATGCGCTTTCCGTCTGGCTGAAGCTCAGAATCCGCCGCAATGGCAAGCTGCACGAAATCGGCTTCACCCACGGTGTCGCCGATGCGCCGCTCTCGGTCATCGGTGAATATGAAGGCCGCTCGGGAACGGAGGTCACTTTCCTGGCCAGCCCGCAGACCTTCACCATGACGGACTACGATTACGGCACGCTGGAGCATCGCCTGCGCGAACTGGCATTCCTGAATTCCGGCGTGCGTATCCTGCTCACCGACAAGCGCCATTCTGATATCAAGCAGGAAGAGCTGCTGTATGACGGCGGGCTTGAAGCCTTCGTCCGTTATCTGGACCGCGCCAAGAAGCCGCTGGTGGATAAGCCCGTTGCCATCAAGGGCGAGAAGGACGGTATCACCGTCGAGGTCGCGCTGTGGTGGAACGACAGCTACCATGAAAACGTGCTCTGCTTTACCAACAACATTCCCCAGCGCGATGGCGGCACCCACATGGCCGGTTTCCGTGCGGCGCTGACACGCCAGGTGACTTCCTATGCCGAAACATCGGGCATCCTGAAAAAGGAAAAGGTAAGCCTGCAGGGTGAGGACTGCCGTGAAGGTCTGACAGCTATTCTCTCCGTCAAGGTTCCCGATCCAAAGTTTTCCTCGCAGACGAAGGACAAGCTCGTTTCGTCCGAAGTGCGCCCGGTCGTGGAAAGCCTCGTCAACGAGGCCCTGTCTACCTGGCTGGAAGAACATCCTTCCGATGCAAGGATCCTTGTCGGCAAGGTGGTGGAAGCGGCCGTCGCCCGCGAAGCCGCCCGCAAGGCGCGCGAACTGACGCGCCGCAAGGGTGCGCTCGATATCGCCTCTCTGCCCGGCAAGCTAGCCGACTGCTCCGAGCGCGATCCCGCGAAATCCGAACTCTTCCTCGTCGAGGGCGACTCCGCCGGCGGTTCGGCCAAGCAGGGCCGCTCGCGCGAAACCCAGGCCATCCTGCCGCTGCGCGGTAAGATCCTGAATGTCGAGCGCGCCCGTTTCGACAAGATGTTGTCCAGCCAGGAAATCGGCACGCTGATCACCGCGCTCGGCACGTCGATCGGCAAGGACGAATTCAACGCCGACAAGCTGCGTTACCACAAGATCATCATCATGACGGATGCTGACGTTGACGGCGCCCATATCCGTACCCTGCTTTTGACCTTCTTTTTCCGCCAGATGCCGGAACTGATCGAGCGCGGCCATCTCTATATCGCCCAGCCACCGCTTTATAAGGTGACGCGCGGAAAGTCCGTGCAGTACCTCAAGGATGAGAAGGCGCTGGAAGAATACCTCATTTCCATGGGTCTTGAGGAAGCATCGCTGACCCTCGGCACCGGTGAGGTTCGCGTTGGCGCCGATCTTCGCGAAGTTATTCTCGATGCGCTGCGCATGCGCTCGCTGATCGATGGTCTGCACTCCCGCTACAGCCGCTCGATTGTGGAACAGGCCGCCATTGCCGGCGCGCTCAACCCCGAGCTTTCGGCCAATGCGGCGCGTGCCGAGGAAACGGTTGCCGAAGTTGCCCGCCGTCTCGATATGATTGCGGAAGAAACCGAACGTGGCTGGACGGGTACGGTGCTGGATGATGGCGGACTGCGCTTCGAGCGTATGGTTCGCGGCGTCAAGGAAGTTTCGACGCTGGATATGGGTCTCATCGGTTCGGCTGACGCCCGTCACATCGATCAGCTCGCAGCCCGCACGCGCGACATCTACGTGACGCCGCCGGTTCTGCAACGCAAGGACGGCACCATGGAACTGCCAGGTCCGCGTGCGCTTCTGGATGCGATTTTCGCTGCCGGCCGCAAGGGGCTTTCCATGCAGCGTTACAAGGGTCTTGGCGAAATGAATGCCGAGCAGCTTTGGGAAACGACGCTTGACGCCAATGTCCGCTCGCTTCTGCAGGTCAAGGTCAATGATGCGACCGATGCCGATGGCCTGTTCGCCCGCCTGATGGGCGACGAGGTAGAGCCGCGCCGTGACTTCATCCAGGAAAATGCCCTGAGCGTTGCCAACCTCGACATTTAATTCTGTGGGGCGTCTCACGTAACGATTCACGTGAAACGAAGATTTAACAAAAGGCCCGGCGGTTGTTTTCCGCCGGGCCTTTTTGTTGATATGGATGCTCGGATATCAATCGGCCTTGCCGGTAAAACGCCCCTTGAAAGCAACGTCCGAAAGGGGGAGGCGCTTGCTCGGAACTTCCCGTTCCGCCAGATCGTCGGGAAGGACGGTCTTGTCGGTCAGCGTGCCGATGGCAATCGCTGCCTCCACCTTGTACCCATCAGGAACATTGAGCTTTTCCACGATCTGGTCTTTGAATATGCCGGCCATGCCATGGGCATGGTAACCGAGCAGATGCGCCTGCATGGCAAGCGAAAACCATGCTGCACCCGCATCGAAGGAATGGGTCGCCGACGGTTTTTTCTCGCCGTCGCGTGAGACATTGTGGTCGCGGGAAATGACGAAAAGCAGCACGGAGGCATTTTTCGCCCAGCGCTGGTTTCCTTCCATCAGAAGTTCCACGAAGAGAGGCCAGTCCTCGCCATCTTTGTGTGCGTAGACAAACCGCCATGGCTGGTGATTGGATGCCGAAGGCGCCCAGTGCGCCGCATCGAGAATGGTCAGCAGATGCTCTTGCGGCATGGCATTGCCATCGAAGGCGCGCGGAGACCAGCGATCGAGGAAAAGTTGATCGACGGGATATTCTGATTGTCGGGAATTGCTGTTCGTCACGGGCCATGTCCTTTTGATTGCCGGGAAGGAAAAGGTATTTTTCGAAAGTCGGAGCAGTCAAGGGGTGACAAGTATGAATGCATCGTTCATATATGCATCACCTTGTCAGACAACCGGGAGAGAGTTCCATGAAATTGATGCGCGTTGGCCAGCCTGGCCAGGAAAAGCCTGCGATCCTCGACGCGGAAGGAAAAGTCCGCGATCTGTCCGCCCACGTGAAAGACATTGGCGGCGACGGCATCTCTCCCGAAGGCCTCAAGAAGATTGCCGCCATCGATCTTGGCACTCTTCCGGTCCTCAACGAAGATCGCATCGGCGCCTGCGTTACGGGAACCGGAAAATTCATCTGCATCGGCCTTAACTTCTCCGACCACGCCGCTGAAACAGGTGCGACCGTACCGCCGGAACCCGTCATTTTCATGAAGGCGACCTCGGCGATCGTCGGTCCGAACGACGACGTCGTCATTCCGCGCGGCTCCGAAAAGACCGACTGGGAAGTCGAGCTTGGTGTGGTCATTGGCAAGACGGCAAAATATGTTTCGGAAGCTGATGCTCTCGATTACGTCGCCGGTTATTGCGTGTCGCATGATGTTTCCGAACGTGCCTTCCAGACGGAGCGTGCCGGGCAGTGGACCAAGGGTAAGTCCTGCGACACTTTCGGTCCGATCGGCCCCTGGCTTGTCACGAAGGACGAAATCACCGATCCGCAGAACCTCGGCATGTGGCTGAAGGTGAACGGTCAGACGATGCAGGATGGTTCCAGCAAGACCATGGTCTACGGTGTCGCTCATGTCGTTTCCTATCTCAGCCAGTTCATGTCGCTGCATCCCGGTGACGTCATCTCCACCGGCACGCCTCCCGGCGTTGGCATGGGCCAGAAGCCGCCGCGTTATCTCAAGACCGGCGATGTCGTGGAACTTGGCATTGAAGGCCTCGGTTCCCAGAAGCAGACTTTCGTCGCCGACATCTGATCGCAAAGGCGTTCAACGGAAAGTGAGGCGCTGGCGGGAAACCGCCGGCGCCTTCGATTTTGTGCACCTGCGAAAAGCTGCTATGGTTGAAAAAAGAGCGTGATCGCGAGGGAGGCGTCATCAGTGTTCTACCACCTCTATGAAATGAACCATGCGGCCATGGCGCCGCTGCGCGCCGGTGCTGACATGATGCGCCAGGCTTGCAACAATCCGCTCAATCCGCTTTCCAGCACGGCTTTCGGAAGAAGCCTCGATGCCGGTTTTGAGGTCTTCGAGCGCATGACGCGCCGTTACGCAAAACCGGAATTCGCTCTCGGCAGTACGCTTGTCGATGGCCAGACCGTCAATGTTGTCGAAGAGACCGTCTGGTCGCGTCCGTTCTGCAATCTGCTTCATTTCAAGAAGGAACTTGATCCAGCCCGCCAGCCCGGTCCGAAGGTGCTGCTGGTGGCGCCGATGTCCGGCCACTATGCCACTTTGTTACGGGGGACGGTGGAGGCCCTGCTGCCTTCGGCGGATATCTACATCACCGATTGGGCCGATGCCCGCACGGTGCCGGTGAGCGAGGGTACCTTCGATCTCGACGATTACATCAGCTACGTCATCGAGATGCTGCGCGCGATCGGGCTGGGGGCGCATGTGGTTGCCGTCTGTCAGCCATCCGTGCCGGTGCTGGCCGCCGTCTCGTTAATGGAGGCGGATGGGGATAAATTCGCGCCGGCATCCATGACGCTGATGGGCGGTCCGATCGATACACGCATCAATCCCACAGCCGTCAATGATCTTGCCAAAGCGAAACCGATTGAATGGTTCCGCGACAATGTCGTCATGCAGGTGCCGTGGCCGCAGCCCGCTTTTGGCCGCAATGTCTATCCTGGCTTCCTGCAGCTGTCCGGTTTCATGTCGATGAACCTCGATAAGCACATGACGGCGCATAAGGATTTTTACCTCAACCTCGTCAAGAATGATGGCGATTCCGCTGAAAAGCACCGTGAGTTTTACGATGAATATCTGGCCGTCATGGATCTGACGGCGGAGTTCTATCTGCAGACGGTGGAAACGGTCTTTATCGACCATGCGCTTCCGAAGGGGAACATGCTTCACCGGGGCAGGGCGGTCGAGCCTGCGGCCATTCGCAAAGTCGCATTGTTTACGGTGGAAGGTGAGAACGACGATATTTCCGGCGTTGGCCAGACAAAGGCCGCCCATGATCTTTGCCGGAACATCCCTGAAGACAAACGCGCCCATTACATGCAGCCGGATGTCGGGCACTACGGCGTCTTCAACGGTTCGCGCTTCCGCAAGGAAATCGTGCCGCGCATGCTGGATTTTATCCGTAAACACCAGACATCTTAGGGGCAGACGGCGGGCCATGCCGCGCATTTGCATGGCCAAACGACGGACGAATCGGTTATGAAGAGTTCATGTTTTCGCTCCTCAGAAAATCCCTGAAATCACCGGCCCCAAAGAAGGCGCTGCCCAGCCAGCGCACCGTTGCGGTGGCGGGCAGGCAGGTGCCGATTACGGTCAGGGAAAATCCGCGCGCCACGCGCATTACGCTACGCATCGAACCCGGTGGCAGAGCGCTGAAACTGACGATCCCGATGGGTCTGCATCACCGCCAGGTGGATGATTTTCTCGAAAGGCATCAGGGCTGGCTGGAAGGCAAGCTTGTGAAATTCAGCCCCGACGACGGTTTGCGTCCAGATGCGACCATCGATATTCGCGGCACAGCCCACCGCATTGACCATACTGGCAGCCTGCGAGGGCTGACACATGTCACGAAAGACGCCGATGGGGTGGCCGTTCTGAAGGTCAGCGGCGCGCCGGAACATCTGAGACGACGGATAGCGACATTCCTCAAAAAGGAAGCGAAGGCGGATCTGGAACGGCTTGTGGCTGTTCATGCACGTACCGCCGGCCGGCCGGTGCGCTCCATCAGCATGAAGGATACCCGCAGCCGCTGGGGCTCCTGTTCCCATGATGGAAATTTGAGCTTCTCATGGCGTATCGTCATGGCCCCCGAAAAGGTCATCGACTATCTCGCCGCCCACGAGGTTGCACATCTGAGCGAAATGAACCACGGCCCGAAATTCTGGGCATTATGCGAAAAGCTCTGCCCGCACACGGAAGAAGCCAAGAGCTGGCTGAAACGCCATGGCTCCAGACTCCACGCCATCGATTTCGATTGAAACCTGCAGCGCGGATCGCCATCTGGATTCACGTGAAACATTCCATCGGAAATGGATGCGATTTGGCTCGACTCTTGTCGCATTTCATGTCAGGTCGCGGGTATGAAACCGGATATCAAGATTTGCGGATTGAAGACACCGGAAGCGCTCGAGCGCGCCGTCAGGCGTGGTGCGTCCCATGTCGGTTTTATTTTCTTTGAAAAGAGCCCGCGCAACATCGAGCCCGATATTGCCGGCAGGCTGGCGGAAGGTGCCCGTGGCGCCGCCAAGGTGGTTGCCGTCACCGTCAATGCCGACAATGATTATCTCGATGAAATCGTCGATCTCGTCAAGCCGGACATCCTGCAGCTGCATGGCAATGAAAGCCCAGAGCGGCTGCTGAATATCAAGGCGCTGTATGGCCTGCCTGTCATGAAGGCGATTTCCATTCGCGATGCCGCTGATCTTGCCAAAATCGACCCTTATATTGGAGTAGCCGACCGTTTTCTACTGGACGCCAAGGCGCCCGCCGGTTCCGAGCTGCCGGGCGGCAACGGCGTATCCTTCGACTGGACCATCCTGCGATCACTTGACGGAAGTGTGGATTACATGCTTTCCGGGGGATTGAACAAGGACAATGTCGCTGAGGCGCTGGCGGAGACCAGGGCAAGCGGACTAGATTTATCGTCCGGTGTGGAAAGCGCGCCGGGCGTCAAGGATCTGTCCATGATCGACGCATTTTTCGATGTGGTGAATGATTGGTCGAAAGGCCCAAAGGGAGCTTGAAGTGAACGACGCGCCAACACCCAATTCTTTTCGCGCTGGTCCCGATGAGGACGGCCGTTTCGGCATTTACGGAGGTCGCTTCGTTGCCGAAACGCTGATGCCGCTCATTCTGGATTTGCAGGCGGAATGGGACAAGGCCAAGACTGATCCCGCGTTTCAGGCGGAACTCAAGCATCTCGGCGCGCACTATACCGGCCGTCCGAGCCCGCTTTATTTTGCGGAACGCCTGACGGCGGAACTTGGCGGCGCGAAGATCTATTTCAAGCGCGAGGAGCTAAACCACACTGGCTCGCACAAGATCAACAATTGTCTCGGCCAGATCCTGCTTGCCAAGCGCATGGGCAAGACCCGTATCATTGCCGAAACCGGTGCCGGCCAGCACGGCGTTGCCTCCGCTACCGTCGCTGCACGCTTTGGCCTGCCCTGCGTCGTTTATATGGGCGCGACGGACGTTGCCCGTCAGGCCCCGAATGTTTTCCGCATGAAGCTCCTTGGTGCTGAAGTGAAGCCGGTGACGGCTGGCCACGGCACCCTGAAGGACGCCATGAACGAGGCCCTGCGCGACTGGGTCACCAATGTCGAGGATACCTATTACCTGATCGGCACCGCGGCCGGCCCGCATCCCTATCCGGAAATGGTCCGCGATTTCCAGGCCGTTATCGGCGAG
Organism: Agrobacterium tumefaciens; assembly: GCA_025560025.1. Classification (NCBI taxonomy): domain Bacteria; kingdom Pseudomonadati; phylum Pseudomonadota; class Alphaproteobacteria; order Hyphomicrobiales; family Rhizobiaceae; genus Agrobacterium; species Agrobacterium tumefaciens. Next base: position 2,601,884 of record CP048485.1, read on the forward strand.
GAAGCCAAGGCGCAGATGCTGGAGGCCGAAGGCCGCCTGCCGGATCTGGTCGTCGCGGCTGTCGGCGGTGGTTCGAATGCCATCGGCATCTTCCATCCTTTCCTCGATGACAAGAATGTCCGCATCGTCGGCGTCGAAGCCGGCGGCAAGGGTCTTTCGGGTGATGAGCATTGCGCTTCCATCACCGCCGGTTCGCCGGGCGTGCTGCATGGCAACCGCACCTATCTGCTGCAGGATGAGGACGGTCAGATCAAGGAAGGTCATTCCATCTCCGCCGGCCTCGATTATCCCGGCATCGGCCCTGAACATTCCTGGCTGAACGATATCGGCCGCGTGGAATATGTGCCGATCATGGACCATGAGGCGCTGGACGCGTTCCAGATGTTGACCCGCCTTGAAGGCATCATTCCGGCTCTGGAGCCGAGCCACGCCCTGGCCGAGGTCATCAAGCGTGCGCCGAAGATGGGCAAGGATGAAATCATCCTGATGAACCTCTCCGGTCGCGGCGACAAGGATGTCCACACCGTCAGCAAGTTCCTTGGAATGGATGTATAAGATCATGACTGCACGTATGGACAAGCGCTTTGCCGATCTGCGCGCTGAAAATCGCCCGGCCCTGATTACCTATTTCATGGGCGGCGACCCGGATTTCGAAACCTCGCTCGGCATCATGAAGGCCCTGCCGGAAGCCGGTGCTGATGTTATCGAACTCGGCATGCCCTTTTCCGACCCGATGGCGGATGGTCCGGCCATTCAGCTGGCCGGTCAGCGTGCGCTGAAGGGCGGCCAGACGCTGAAGACGACGCTCGATCTCGCCCGCGAGTTTCGCAAGCAAGACGATGCAACGCCGATCGTGATGATGGGCTATTACAATCCTATCTATATCTACGGCGTCGAAAAATTTCTGGACGACGCAATCGCGGCCGGCATCGATGGCCTGATCGTTGTCGATCTGCCGCCGGAAATGGACGATGAACTCTGCATCCCCGCACTCGCGCGCGGCATCAACTTCATCCGTCTGGCGACGCCGACGACGGATGGCAAGCGCCTGCCTGCCGTCCTTAAAAATACCTCAGGTTTCGTTTATTACGTCTCGATGAACGGTATTACCGGTTCAGCGCTTCCCGATCCCTCGTTGATCTCGGGCGCTGTCGGTCGTATCAAGGCGCATACGGAACTGCCGGTCTGTGTCGGTTTCGGTGTCAAGACGGCCGATCATGCCAAGGCGATCGGTGCTGTGGCGGATGGCGTGGTGGTTGGTTCCGCCATCGTCAACCAGATTGCGGGCAGCCTGACCAAAGACGGGCAGGCGACCGCCGATACCGTACCGGCCGTTACGACGCTGGTAAAAGGACTTTCAACGGGCGTGCGTGCATCGCGCCTTGCCGCTGCGGAATAAGCGCGCGGCCCAGTCAGGAGTAGACAGTTGAACTGGATCACCAATTACGTACGGCCCCGGATCAATTCCATGCTTGGCCGCCGTCCGGAGGTTCCCGAGAACCTGTGGATCAAGTGCCCGGAAACGGGCGAGATGGTCTTCCATAAGGACCTCGAGGACAACAAGTGGGTCATTCCGGCTTCCGGTTACCACATGAAGATGCCTGCAAAGGCGCGTCTCGTCGATCTGTTCGATGGCGGCGTCTATGAGGCTCTGCCGCAGCCCAAGGTGGCGCAGGATCCGCTGAAGTTCCGCGATTCCAAGAAATACACCGATCGCCTGCGCGACAGCCGGACGAAAACCGAGCAGGAGGATACCATCCTTGCCGGTGTGGGCCTGCTGAAAGGCCTGAAGATCGTTGCCGTCGTGCATGAATTCCAGTTCATGGGCGGTTCTCTCGGCATCGCGGCAGGCGAAGCCATCGTCAAGGCATTTGAGCGCGCCATTTCCGAGCGTTGCCCACTCGTGATGTTCCCGGCCTCCGGCGGCGCCCGCATGCAGGAAGGCATTCTGTCATTGATGCAGCTGCCGCGCACCACTGTTGCGGTGAACATGCTCAAAGAAGCGGGAATGCCTTACATCGTGGTTCTGACGAACCCGACGACGGGTGGTGTCACTGCCTCTTATGCCATGCTGGGTGACGTGCATATCGCCGAGCCAGGTGCCGAAATCTGCTTCGCCGGCAAGCGCGTGATCGAGCAGACCATCCGTGAAAAGCTGCCGGAAGGTTTTCAGACCTCGGAATACCTGCTGGAACACGGCATGGTCGACATGGTGATCGATCGCCGCGAAATTCCCGATACGCTCGCCAGCCTTCTCAAGATCATGACGAAGGCGCCTGCGGCGGAAGCAAACGCGGTCGTTCCGCTTGCGGCTTCGGCCTGATAAAAATATCTCCCCCCGAAGGCGACAAATCGTTTTCGGGGGATGTTATACGTTGCATGATTTCATCTCGAATGCGGCGGACAAAATGGCCAAGACAACGCCTGAAAGGCGGACAGAAGACATGACGAAGCCCGCAATCGGCGAGGCCGAAAAGATCATCGAAGAGCTGATGCAGCTTCACCCCAAGGGCTTTGATCTTTCTCTGGATAGAATTTCCCGTCTTCTCGAAAAACTCGGCAATCCCCACAAAAGGCTGCCGCCGGTCATTCATGTCGCAGGCACCAACGGTAAGGGTTCGGTTACGGCCTTCTGCCGCGCATTGCTGGAAGCCGCAGGCCTTTCCGTCCACGTTCACACCTCCCCGCATCTCGTCAACTGGCATGAACGCTATCGCATCGGCGTTTCCGGCGAAAAAGGCCGTTATGTCAACGATGCCGTCTTTGCGGACGCGTTGCGCCGCATCGAAGCCGCCAATGGCGGCCAGATGATAACGGTTTTCGAAATCCTGACGGCTGCCATGTTCGTGCTCTTTGCGGAGCAGCCAGCCGATGCGGCCGTTGTCGAGGTCGGCCTGGGTGGTCGCTTCGATGCAACGAATGTGATCAATAATCCCGCCGTGTCCGTTATCATGCCGATCTCGCTGGATCATCAGGCCTATCTCGGTGACCGTGTGGAACTGATTGCTGCCGAAAAGGCCGGCATCATGAAGTCGGGTTCTCCCGTCGTCATTGGCCACCAGGAATACGACGCGGCGCTGGAAACGCTTGTCGCCACGGCGGAGCGGCTCGGTTGCCCGGTCTCGGTCTACGGGCAGGATTTTTCCGCCCATGAAGAATTCGGCCGCATGGTCTATCAGGATGAGTTCGGCCTGACCGATGCGCCGATGCCGCGGCTTCCCGGCCGCCACCAGCTTGCCAATGCCGCCGCCGCGATCCGTGCCGTCAAGGCTGCCGGTTTTGAAGTGACGGAACGGATGATCGAAAAGGCCATGACCTCGGTGGAATGGCCCGGCCGTCTTCAGCGCGTCCTGACCGGGAAGATCGCCGAATTGGCCCCGAAGGATGCGGAAATCTGGATTGATGGCGGCCACAACCCGGGCGCCGGCGAAGTCATTGCCGAAGCCATGGCAGGGTTCGAAGACAAGACGTCACGCCCGCTCTTCATCATTGCGGGCATGATCAACACCAAGGATCCAGTGGGCTATTTCAAGGCTTTCGCCGATATCGCCGAATATGTCTTCACAGTGCCGATCGGCGGCACCGATGCGGCGATCGATCCGGTCGTGCTCGCCCACGCCGCCTTCGATGCGGGCCTTGTGGCCGCGCCTACATCGTCCCTTACCGAAGCGCTGGATGAACTGTCACGCCGCTTCGATCCCGAAGGGCCGGCACCACGCATTCTGATCGGCGGTTCGCTTTATCTTGCCGGAAATGCGCTTGCCCTGAACGGCACGGTTCCCCAATAAAAAAGCCCGGCAAATATGCCGGGCTTTTTTCATTCCATAGAAATTGCTTATGCGGCGCCGGAAATCCAGGCGGAAAGCGCTGTCTTGGGAGCAGCACCAACCTTGATATCGGCCACTTCGCCGCCCTTGAACATGGCGAGCGTCGGGATCGAGCGAACGCCGAATTTGGCGGCCAGTTCCGGGTTCTCGTCGATGTTGAGCTTTGCAACCTTGACCTTGCCGGCAAGCTCCGAAGAAATTTCTTCAAGGCTCGGGGCGATCATCTTGCAAGGGCCACACCATTCGGCCCAGAAATCCACCACAACGGGTTCGGCGGATTCGAGGACTTCGGACTGGAAGTTGGCGGCATCGACTTTTACGGTAGCCATATCTGGCTCTCCTTTCAGCTAAACTTTTCCGCTATGATGTGATGCGGGCGCGGCGAAATTTCAATGCCCCGGTATCTCACTTTGTCTTTATTGCGGCAAGGGCCTGCTTCATGGCATCGTCATCAACCGTCACAAAAGCAGCATTTTCCGTGTAGATCAACGCGCAGACAAATTCCTTGCCGGGATAAAGCGGTGCGAGGATTTCGCGATAAATGGCAAGCTGCGCTGTGTGGGAAAAGGGTATTTCGCGCGCCTCGCGCGGCGGCACGCGGTTGGTCTTGTAATCGACCAGAATGACCCGGTCGCCATCCACCGCCAGACGGTCGATACGGCCGGAAACGGCATAATGTTGCCTGCCGATCGTCATGGTTCCCATGATGGAAACTTCAGCGCGACTATTCGGCGAAAATGCCGGTTGCACCGCCGGTTCGGACATGACCCGCAAAACAGCCCGTATCAGGTGCTCGCGCTCCTTGGCCGGCCAGAAACGGGCCGCGCGTTCCGCATAACGGCGGGCCGCTTCTTCCCGTTCATTCTCGGCAAAATCGGGAAGGGCCTGCAGCATGCGATGCACAAGCCGGCCGCGTTGCAGCGCCAGCGAGGAGACATCGGCCTTTTCGCCGAACAGCGGCGAACGCACGGCAAGGTCGTCGGCACCATCATCGATGATGGTGCCCGCACCGGAAGGGCTGAGCGGCCTCGGCAATGGAGGCAGGGCAGGCAAGGGAGCAAGAAGTCCCGCCGGAAGAGCGTATTCTTCTTGCCCTTGCGGTTCCGGCACTCTTTGCGGGGCAGATGCCGGGCGAGCCTCGGATTTGCGCCAGACAAGCCCCTGCCATTCCTCGCCGTCCGCCATGAACTGTTGCGGCTGGCAATGATCCTGATTGTCAGCCAGCGCCGCCTTCACGATGGCATGCCAGCATTCTGGATTTTCTTTCTGTCCTCGATAACCGCAAACGACCAGATGATCGGCGGCACGCGTCATCGCTACATAAAGCAGCCGGCGATATTCGTCTTCGGCGGCCGTCTTCAGGCGGTCCTCGTCGGCGCGGATGAGATGGTTGGAAAAACCGCTGCCGGGCAGCCAGACGGGGAAGGCGTCCCCATCCGCTTCGACAAAGCGTAGTTTCGGCACATGGCTGTGGTTGAAGGCTTTCGAACCGCCATCGACGACAAAAACCACCGGCGCTTCAAGGCCCTTGGAAGCATGCACGGTCATGATGCGTACTTCGCCGCGATCCTTGTCCTGCTCGCGCTTCACTTCCGGCGAATCCGTTTCCAGAACGGAGAGGAAAGCCTGCAGGCCGGGCAAACCGGTTCTTTCATGATCGAGTGCAAAGGACAGGAACTCGTCCAGAACGTCGCTCGCCTCGTTGCCGAGCCGGCCGAGAAACTTCTTGCGCCCGTCGTGCAGCGTCAGAACCGCGGCGAAGAAGTCATGAACCGTCGCCGCTTTTGAAAGCGCGATGAAGTGTTCCAGCTTGTTGACGACGACGGAGAAGCGGTTGTTTTCCTCCTGAGAAAGCGTTTGCAGTCTTTGCCACACGCTCTCCTTCTCGGATCGCGTGGCGGCGATGTCGAACACGTCGTCTTCGGAAAGATTGAAAAGCGGGCTCTTCAACAGCGCAGCGAGGGAAAGATCGTCCTCGGGCAACACGACAAAACCACCAAGCGCCAGAAGATCCTGCACGGCGATATGGTCGGTCAGGCGGAGACGGTCGGCACCGGCAACGGGAATGTTCTTGCGTCGTTTCAGCTCACGGGTCAGTGCGTTGACGAAGGCGTGCCGCTTTCTGACCAGCACCAGAATATCGCCCGGCTCGACGGCGCGTTCAACGCCTTTCTCAATGATGGTCTGGTTCCCGATCATCCCCGCGATGCGCGCCGCGATCCGACGGGCGACGATGGTCGCCGGCGCGCTTTCTCTCAACGCATCGAAGGGTGCAGTCCAGTCATCCTCATCCTCGGCGGTTTCCGGCGCCACCATATCCCAGACTTCCACGGTACCGGGATGGCCGGCGCGGTTGGAACGGTGTTCGACAGGCTCGTTATCGGCGCTGAGGCCGCTGGCATTTTTGGGGTCGGAGAAGACCTGATCGACGGCGGCCAGCACATCCTCCGTGGAACGGAAGGACAGTGGCAGACGGATGCGGTGAAACGCCTGCTCCACCGAATCGACGCGCCTTTTCGTCTCGTCGCGTTCCTGGGAGAACCGTTCCGGCCGGGCACCCTGAAACGAATAGATCGACTGCTTTTCGTCGCCGACGGCAAAAAGCGTGCGCCGGCCCATGCGGGCGCTCTCGCCGGAAAAGAAATCCGCAGCCAGCGACTGGATGATCGACCATTGCACCGGGCTGGTATCCTGCGCCTCATCCACGAGAATATGGTCGATACCCTGATCGAGCTTGTAGTGCACCCAGGCGCCTGCCGTATCGCGGTTGAGGAGGTTGGCGGCGCGTTCGATCAGATCTTCGAAATCGAGCTGGCTTCGCTGCTTTTTCAAATCCTCGAAATCGCCGATTAACCGCTCGGCCAGAACAAGGGCGCATTTTGTCGCCGCCAGCATCCGCACCAGACGATAGCGGTTGCGGCAGGCGACGACATGGTCCCGCGCCAGCGTCAGCGCGTCGAGGAGATCAGGTGCCGATTTCTGCATGCCTTTGTTGATGACATAGGCATCGGATTTTTTTTCACCCTTGGCCGTCAACAGCGCGGCCTCGATGAACTCCATGCGCCGCACGGGATCCGCCTGCCGTTTCGCTTCCCTGAGCGCATAGGCGACATCGATGACGCGCGATCCGCCCACTTCATCGGCAAGCGTCAGATAGGTATCGAGAGGAAGCCCCGAGAGACCGGGCAGGGGCCAAAAGGCCGCGGCTGCTGTTTCCTCGGTTTCGTCCCGTTCGATCTGCATTGCCTGCCGCAATCGCGCATCGATGTTACCGAACTGGCTTGCTTCAAGCAGAAAGGTTCGAAGGGCGCTACGATTGGCGATGATGGCGGAGAGCAGCGATTCCAGCCCGCTTTCATCTGCAAGATCAAGCACATAGGCGAGCGATTGGGCGAGTTCCGTGTCGCCCTCTGTCGAAACTGCCGTCAGAAGAGAGCGGCGTGCCTCAGCCAGCAGGGTGGTTGCAGCGCGGTCATCGAGAACGGAGAAGTGGCCGGCGACATTGGCTTCCAGCGGAAACTGATGCAGCAGCGCCTCGCAGAAAGCGTGGATCGTCTGGATTTTCAGCCCGCCCGGCGTTTCCAGCGCCTTGGCGAACAGCCGGCGCGCTTCGGCAAGCTTGAGCCGATCCGGTGCCTTTCCTTCGATGGCGGCGATGCGGTCCTTGAGATCGTTATCCGGCAATGTCGCCCATTCCGCCAGACGGTCGAAGACGCGGCTCGACATTTCGGATGCGGCAGCCTTGGTATAGGTGAGGCACAGGATCGCAGAGGGTCGGCATCCTGCCAGAAGCAGGCGGATGACGCGCTGGGTCAGAACATGGGTCTTGCCGGAGCCGGCATTGGCGGAAACCCAGGCGGAACTGGCCGGATCGGAGGCGAGCCGCTGCCGGTCGCTTGTCCAGTCAATCCAGCTTTGAGGCGTGTCCGTGGCAGGCCCGTGATCGATAGGATCAATCATCGTCGCCATCTCCCGGTTCCGCTGTCGACCATTCCGAAACGCGGGCGAGGTGGTCATATTCCCCGCCATAGGACTGTTGCTCCTCCGGTACCAGCCGCGAGGCAAAACCATTCTCGCCCTCGCGTAGCGAACGCACGAATTTGGCCAGCTGGTCGATGGATTCGGTCGCCAGTTCGATTGCCGATTTCGGTGCTTTCTTGCCGCCCCGGCTGGAATGCTCGTTATTCACCTGGTCGGCAAAAAAACGCTCCCCGGGACGCAGGCGAACATAGATCAGGTTTTCCGGCGTTTGCGAACCGGCCTCGCGGAAGGCGCCACGCATCAGTGCTGCCGCTTCCAGCGCAAGCTGCGGGTCGAGCAGCGCGCGTGCCTGATTGACCGAAGGCGCAAGTCCCGTTTTGTAGTCGATAATATCCGCCTGACCACCGGTCTTGATGTCGATGCGGTCGGCAATGCCGGTCAGTCTTATACCCGCCTCGGGGATTTCCTGTCCGGCACGCGCTTCGAAAAAGCTGTGGCGGATGGACGGATAACGTTCCTTCTCCCAGTCGATGAAGGCGCGGGCCACGGCCTCGAAACGCGGCCGCCAGATGACGTCGATATGCAGGGGAAGGTCCTGCGCATCGAAACTGTCATCCAGAATGCGCTGCATGGCTTCAAGCGAGGCCGGCGTGCCGGGAATATGGCCCTCGCGGGAATAGCGCTCGATGATCGCATGGTAGAGCGTGCCACGGTCAGCGGCGTTGGGATCGCGGTTGAACGGATGGAGAGGATCGAGCCGCAGGATACGCCGCGCATAAATTGCGTAAGGGTCGCGGCGCAGCCTGCCCACCTCGCTGAAGGAATAGCTTTTCGGCTGCAACTCGGCCGGCGGTTTCGGGGCGGGGCGCTTTGCCGCTTCCTGGTCGATGCTGGCATCCATCAGGGCCGCCCAATGGCGATAGGTCTCCCCGCGCTTCTTTAGCTGGCTGGCAAAATCCTCGCCGCCCAGCGCCAGAAGCCGTTGCAGCCAGCGAGAGGCGACGGCAGGTGTGGAACCCTGCCGCAGCGCGCGCGTGTAAAAAATCTGTCGGGTGCCGTTCGCCATCTCGAAATCATGCGCCAGCTGGCCGATGCGTCGTTCCGGCGGCTCCAGCCCGATGGCTGTCTTCATGTTGCGGGATAGAAACGGATTATTTGCCGTCTGGCCCGGCCAGAGCCCTTCGTTCAGGCCGCCGATGACGATGGTATCGACACTCTGCAATCTTGCTTCAAGTGCGCCAAAAATGAAAATGCGTGGATGGCGCATGGATCGCGGCTTGATGGATTCTCCCGCCACGAGTGCCGCAAATATATCGACCCATTGCGGTCCGTCGGCATCGAGAACGTCGCCGCTTTCCATCAATTCCCCAAACAGGCTGGAAAGTTTGTCGCCGGCCTCGCCGGACCAGAGCGCGGCAAGATCGTTGTTGTCATCCGCGCAGATGGCTTCGATCACGCGGCCCGTCCGCGCCGCCCAATCGGAAAGCGGCAATTTATCCGTGAAGGACCGGCCTGACCGGTCGCGGCGGACGAATGTAGCGCCGAGCGGGTCGATCGAAAGAGTGATCCTGCGCGCCAGATCGCGCGCGGCATCCACGCTTCCCTCAGGCAGTGCAAGCCGCCATGCGGGTGGGTGCCGGTCATCGCGCTGTGCGGCCAGTTGCGCATCGACAACCGCTTCCAGATTGCCGATTTCGGTTTCGACGCGACCTCCCCTGAGTGCGATCAACTCCAGCGCTTTCGACGCTTTCGTAAATGCCGCCTCTGAAAGCCCGAAGCGGCTGAGCGGATGTTTCAGGAGGGAAATGACCGGTACCGGATCTCCAGGTCTGAGGATCGCTTCCAGCACCAATTGCGTCAGTCCCGCCTGTGGCGTGGCGGATAGTGGCGTGCCGGCCGAATCGTCCGCTTCAATGCCGAATCTCTGCAACTCGGTCGCCACGCGCCGCGCCAGTCCGCGATCAGGCGTTATCAGCGCTGCCTGAGAGGGGCGGCCAGCGCCCGGTGTTTCAAGCGCCAGTCTGAGCGCTACAGAGATTGCGGTTGCTTCTTCGCGTTCGTTCGCAGCCTCTATCAGGGTTGCTGCTGCGAAGGCATCGTCAAAAAAGCCGGGTTGCCTGTCCTCGCGCCAGCGGTTCCAGTCACTTGTGGATTTGGCCGGTGCGAGCGCGGCCGAAAACACCGCCGCGCGCCTTTCGAGATCACTGTCGATGGCTCCGATCTGAATGACGTCGTCACGCAGGATGCCGAGCTTCTGCAATAGCATGTAGAGCCCATATTGCGAGTGGGTGCGGCTCGAAGGATCGGTGGGGTCCTCGGCAATCGCTTCCCATTGTTCCTCCGGCATCGAAAGATCGAGACCGGGAAGCACGACGACGCCCTGGGGCAGGGAGGCGACGGAGGCGATGAGGTCTGCCGCGGCCGGAATGGAACCCGTGGAGCCAGCAACGATGATCGGTCCGGTATCCGGCAAATTGGCAAGCCGGTTCGCTTCCGCCCTCAATATGCCGTTGCGATGCCGGCCTGCGGAAGAACGGTTGAGTTCGGCAAGGCGCGCTGGCCAGAAAATACTGGCGATCTTCAGGAAATCCGCGGTCAGCTGCCACCATTGGGCGTGATCACCGGTATCGAGATGCTGAAGAGCCTCCCATTCCTTTTCTTCCGTATCCATCGCATCGATCACTTCGCCAAGCGCGCGCGCCAGCCATATGGCGTCGGCGGGGCTGGCAGGGGCAACGAGCGGCGAATCGGAATGGATCGCCCGGATGGCATCCGGCAGGCTGTTACGCCATGCCAGAATGAGGCGCGCCAGCTCGATGAGCCGGCCGGTGCCGGAAATAGGCGGCGCCAGATCCATGATTTCAGGATTTTCGATCTCGAAAAAGCCGCTGTCGTCATCCGTTTCGCCGAGCGGCCGGATCAGCGGCAGAATGGCGGATCGGCCACCCAGGAGATCGACGAATTCGGAGCGCAGCACGCGGGCGGAGCGCCGCGTCGGCACATAGATGGTTACCTTGGCGAGTGAAAGCGGATCGGCCGGATCGTATTTATAGCCTGATGTCAGTGTCCCGTCACACAGCGTTTCCGCGAGCGTTTTGAGGAACGGTGTTCCCGCAGCGATCGTCAGGACGCGCTTTTCATGGTGGGAGAGCGTCATGCAGAGCGTTTTTCCCTGAATTGCCGGATGATGTCTTCGGCATCGTCAATCGCATCAGGCGTGCCGACGGTGATCCAGTGGCCATCCAATGAAAGTCCGAAAAGCCGGTCTTTTTCGATGGCACGGTCGAAATAGATATTGAGGTTGAAGGCGTCCGCCGGTGCATCATCGAGCAGACGCGAATCCATGGCGATGGCGCCGGCATAAACCACGGGGTTCGGGTCACCGTCGCGATATCGCGCCAACGTCGCGTCACTGGAGAGATTGAAATCCCTCTTGCCGTTATGTCCGGTGGTGCGGTCCATGTCGACGCAGAGCAGGGCCATATCCATGCGTGCGGGATTGAAAAAATGCCCGAGCTTGCGCAGATTGCTGACGGCGTTCCGCTGTTCACCAATCCAGAAAAGATCGGCGTTCATGACTAAAACTGGACCGGGCTCCAGGAGCTTGAGACCCTTGGCAAGTCCGCCACCGGAATTCATCAGCTGCGAGCGCTCGTCGGAAATAAGGATTTCGGCGTCGGTGCGGTTTTCGAGATGGGCAATCATCAGTTCGGCGTGGTGATGCACGTTGACGACGATCCTTTCCGCCCCGGCTTCGACAAGGGCGTCGAGCGCGTAGTCGATCATCGGCTTGCCGGCAATCTTGACGAGCGGCTTCGGAATTGTATCCGTAATCGGGCGCATCCGCGTGCCGAGCCCTGCGGCCAACACCATCGCATTCTTGATCGTCATCGTGGTCAACCGTTTTTCAGTCTTTAAAATTCCATGCCCATACGGACGCACCAGTCTCTGAGCGGCGCAAGTTCGGGATGCGAAAGCGCCGTAGCGAGATAGCGAAGCGTCCTCGGCATATGTTTCATATAACCGGGTTTGCCATCGCGTTCCAACAGCCTTACCCAGATGCCGGCCAGCTTGCAGTTCCGCTGCGCCGACATGATGGCGAAAGCCTTGAGAAAGGACGCCTCATCGAAAGACGGCTCGATTCGTCTATTGTCGAGATAGCGCGAAAGCAGGCGTGCCTGCAGCTCGGGCGAAATGGTGACCCGCGCATCCTGCACGATGGAGGCGAGATCGTAGGCCGTTGGCCCGATCATCGCATCCTGAAAATCGATCAGGCCGACCTGTCGGACGCCGGAATTCTGCTGTTGCCAGAGAATGTTCGGCGAATGAAAATCGCGCAGCAGAAGCCCCGTTTCGCACCCGCCAAGCGCATCGATCAACTCGTCCCACAGGGCGTAATAATCGCTCTTCTCGCCATCGGACAGTGGTTTGCCGCGTTTGTGGGGCAGATACCATTCTACCAGCAGAGAGACTTCGATCTTCATCGCCTGCCGGTCGAAGGGAGGAACCTCGTAGGTGCTGCCGTCACCCAACTGCAGCACGTCAGGCTGCGGAGATTGATGAAGGGAGGCGAGGCAGGCGACGCTTTGCAGATAACGTTCCTCTATCGGCGCTCCGTCCGGCGCAAGCACGCCATCCCGCCCAAGGTCTTCCAGCAGGAGAATACCCTGATTGATATCCGCCGCCAGAATCTCCGGTGCGCAAAAGCCGCTGTTTCGCAGATAATTGCCGATCGCGACGAAGGAACCTGCATCCTGGGCAAGATGGGCGATTTCCGCATAGGTCTTTCCGTCCGCAATGACCGCCCCTTTCAAGGGACGTCGCCAATCCATCAGGATGAGGTCGGAACCGTCGGTGGAAATGGCCTCATAGGCGCGTGTAGACGCATCGCCGCTCAGAAAACGGCGGGCCGCATCGCCTTTGCCGTTTTTAGCCAGGAATTCGCGAATGGCGAAAACACGCTCGAGCCGCGCTTTGAGTTTTGCCGGGGCCTCGATGACGGCCAGACGGCCTTCACCCGAATTTGTGAGCGTGAGGGTGATGGTCTGCTCTGGCGGCAGAACCTCGGCGGCGATATCCGGCCATTCGATCAGGCAGATGCCGTCCTCCAGCATCTCGTCGATGCCAAGCTCGTCCAGTTCCGAAACATCCGAAAGCCGGTAAAGATCGAGATGAGCGACAGGAATACGAGCGGAATAGGTCTGGATGATCGTGAAGGTGGGGCTTGGAACCTCGAGATCGGGCTCATCCGCCATTGCCCGGATGAAGGCGCGGGCGAGAGTGGATTTGCCGGCACCGAGATCGCCGATGAGCGCGAGGCAATCGCCGGCCTTCAAAGCCAGAGCGAGGTCCTCACCCAACCGGATGGTGTCTTTTTCTCCCTCGAGGGAAATGGTGATCGGCAAGATGTCTTCGCTCATTCTGCAGCGATGGAATGCGGGCGTGTGCCGGAAGGGATGCGGCAGGTGACGGTGGTGCCGTTGCCCGGCCGGCTGTCGATGCTGACGGTGCCGTGATGGAGGCTGACGAAGCTTTCCACGATGGAAAGGCCAAGCCCTGCGCCGGTCCGCCGCCCGCCATTACCGCGCGTCTCGAAGCGGTCGAATACGCTCTTCAGCATGTCTTCCGGAATGCCCGGCCCCTTGTCCGCCACCGAGAACAGGAAGTCACCTTCACTACGCTGGCAGGAAAGCTGAACGGCAGAGCCTTCCGGCGCGAAGTTGATCGCATTGGTCAGGAGCTTGATGAGGATCTGCTTCAGGCGCTGATGATCGGCCACCAGACTGCCAAGATGGGCAGGGGCGATGATCTCGAGCGAAATGCCGCTCTCCTGCAGCCGGTCGGCAATCTGCACCGAAACGTCTTCGAGCAATTCGTTCAGATCGTTTTCCGAATAATTCAGCTGCATGATGCCGGCATCAACGGTCGCGAGATCGAGAATATCGTTGACGATGGTGAGCAGAACCGAGGATGAGGTGGAAATATGGTCGAGATATTCCGCCTGCCGTTCCGTCAATTGTCCGAGACCCGGCGTTTTCAGGAGGTCGGTGAAACCGATGATGTTGGTCAGCGGCGAGCGCAATTCGTAGGAGACATGCTGCACGAAATCGTTCTTCAGCTCGTCGGCCTTGAGCAGCGCGTCGTTCTTTTCCTTGAGTGCCCGCTCGGCCCGCACGCTGTCAGTCATGTTGACGAAGGTCAGCATGGTCTGGGCATCCGGCAGCGGGATGATGGCGAAGTCGAGCACGAGACCGGAGAGCAGCTCCAGCGTACCCTGTTTGGACGGACGTTCATCGTCGAAGCTGGTGATGAACTGGCTGAAGGCGCGCCAGCCGTCCGGCCTGTCATAGGATGGTGTGCAGGCCGTCTCAATGGCGCGGATATGCGTTCCCGTCTCAGCCTGTTCAGCAGTCACGCCCCAGAGCGCCCGGAACGCCGGATTGGAAAGACGAATGCGGCCATCCGCACCGAACACGGCGACACCTTCTGCCAGATGGTCGATGGTTTCGCCCTGCACTTTCACCAGCGTGTTATAACGCATCTGCAGATCGACCTGCTCGGTCAGGTTTTCGAATACCCAGGTTGCACCACCCTGCGGATGGGCGGTCGCGATGACCCGCAAGGTCTGGCCGTTAGGCAGATGCCAGAGATCTGTCTTGGTATCGAGTGAGCGGTAGACGGAGAGCGCCGTCTCCTTCCAGTTCTTCCAGTTCAGCTGCTCTGGCAATTTGCCGGCGGTCCGCAGCCTGTCCAGGAGCTCGGAATTATCAGGCCCGGATTCGAGGAAAACCAGATCGAAACCCCACAGGGTGGCGAAAGCCTGGTTGTAGAATTGCAGCCGCTGTCGGCCGTCGAAAATGGCGACGGGCGTTGCCAGATGGTCGAGCGTTTCGGCGTGGCTTTTCAGAACCCGCTTGAGTTCTTCGCCGATCGTCTCCGCTTCGGTGGCATCAATGGCGATGCCGGCCGAACCGCCTGCCGTCTTGATATCGACGACATCGAAGAAGGTGCGGTTTCCGGAAACCACTGTCGAAATACGGTCGTGATAGGGTGATTCCGGCGTCGCAGCCGCGCGTATCTTCTGCCGGGTGACGGTGTTCAGAAGCTCGCGTTTCTCGTGAACGGCCTGTTCGGCATCGCGCGCATCCACCGCCTGCGAATAGGCATGGTTGACCCAGGTGAGTTCGCCTTCAGCGTTGCGCCGCCAGACGGGTTGCTCAATGGAATCCAGAAGTTCCTGAAACGTCGAGACCGAGGCAATCAGGCGTTCGCGCTCCACCTGCAATTCTGCAAGTTCGGCACGCAGATTGTTAAGCGCGATGAAACGCGCAAAAGCATTGCCGCCGGAAACCCGGCCTTGAACCTCAACGACTTCGCCGCGCTGCGTCTCGATGGTCAGATCGAAACTCTGTGCGTGGCTGCGCAGCTTTTCCAGCGATTTTTCAAGCTGGCTTGCCGATGAGGGTTTCAGCCAGCGCCCGAAGGCCAGAAAATCATGGTCGGCCTGCGGTGCGCCCGTTTCCACGGGCAATTGCCCGAGAAATTCGGGACGCTTGTCAGCGCCGTCCCAGATGACGATGCGTCGGCTTTTGTCAGAAATCAGCGCTTCGTATTTCGCGATCTTGTGGTGGGACTGGGCAAGTGCCTGACGGTATTCGCTGCTTTCCGCCTCTATATTGCCGCGCTGGCGCACCAGCCAGACGACGGAGAACAGCGTTGCCGAAAGCATGCCGACAAAGAGCGAATAGGTGATGGTTTCCCCGGACGAAAACAGCCGTGCACCCGTCTTGGCTACAATGCCGTCCTGCGCCAGTGCCGCACTTGCCGAGCCAGCCAGAACCGTACCCGACATCAGGACGGGAAGCCATGAAAAGCCTGTCCGAACCGCACTGACGACCCGCTGGCAACGCGCAAGAGCCGCGCTCAATGCCACGCCAGCATGCGTGTTTTCAACGCGTTGAACTGTCTGCTCGCGCAGATCCGAATTGTGAACCGTCATCCCCGGTCTGTCTCCGTCCTATGTGCCGCATCTTCGACAAGACATCCCATTTCGTCCCCGCCGCCCTTTGGCGTGTCCGAATCAAGTCTGATGACAATACCGCCTTCATAAATCTGCGGAAAGGGAGCGCGCAAAAAAGATGCCGCGCGCTTTGTCAAGCGCGCGGCATCTAGATATTGTGTAATTTCAGTGGATATTAACTATGAAATTAATATCTGTAGTGTTCCGCCTTGAACGGACCCTGCTTGGAGATGCCGATATAATCTGCCTGCAGGTCGGTCAGTTCCGTCAGGCGCACGCCGAGCTTCTCGAGATGAAGGCGTGCGACCTTCTCGTCGAGGTGCTTCGGCAGCACATAAACTTCGTTCTTGTATTCGCCCTGCTTGGTGAAGAGCTCGATCTGGCCCAGCACCTGGTTGGTGAAGGACGCAGACATGACGAAGGACGGGTGACCGGTGGCGTTGCCGAGGTTCAGCAGGCGGCCTTCGGAAAGAAGAATGATGCGGTTGCCCTTCGGGAACTCGATCATGTCGACCTGCGGCTTGATGTTCGTCCACTTCAGGTTACGCAGCGATGCGACCTGAATCTCGTTGTCGAAGTGGCCGATATTGCCGACGATCGCCATGTCCTTCATCTCGCGCATATGCTCGATGCGGATCACGTCCTTGTTGCCGGTGGTGGTGATGAAGATATCCGCCGACGAAATGACGTCTTCCAGGCGAACGACTTCAAAACCGTCCATGGCGGCCTGCAATGCGCAGATCGGATCGATTTCGGTGACCTTCACGCGGGCACCGGCGCCCTGCAGCGATGCTGCCGAACCCTTGCCCACATCGCCGTAACCGCAGACCACGGCGACCTTGCCGGCCATCATCACGTCGGTTGCGCGGCGAATGCCGTCGACGAGCGATTCCTTGCAGCCGTATTTGTTGTCGAACTTCGACTTGGTGACGCTGTCATTGACGTTGATGGCAGGGAAGGGCAGCAGGCCCTTCTTGCTGAGGTCGTAAAGACGGTGAACGCCGGTCGTCGTTTCTTCGGTAACGCCCTTCAGCGCGTCGCGCTGCTTGGTGAACCAGCCGGGCGAAGCCTTCAGGCGCTTGTTGATCTGCGCGAAGAGGATCTCTTCTTCTTCGGAGCCGGGATTGGAAAGAACGTCCTCACCGGCTTCGGCGCGCGCACCGAGCAGGATGTACATGGTGGCGTCGCCGCCATCATCGAGGATCATGTTGGAGAGACCGCCATCGGTCCACTGGAAAATCTTGTCGGTATATTCCCAATATTCCGTCAGGCTTTCACCCTTGACGGCGAAGACCGGGATGCCGGCTGCCGCGATAGCCGCTGCCGCATGGTCCTGCGTCGAGAAAATGTTGCAGGACGCCCAGCGGATATCCGCGCCGAGTTCCTTGAGCGTCTCAATCAGAACGCCGGTCTGGATCGTCATGTGAAGAGAACCGGTAATGCGTGCACCCTTCAGGGGCTTGCTCTCGCCGAATTCCTTGCGGCAGGACATCAGGCCAGGCATTTCGGTTTCGGCGATGTCCAGTTCCTTGCGGCCGAATGCGGCAAGGTTGATATCGGCGACGATGTAGTCCTTCTCAAGGCTCATGAGGTTCTCCAGATCAGAAATGCCGTGCCTGTCAGCCCGGCTTTTAAACGTAGCAGGGGTTTAGCAGGCCGCAAACGATCTGGCAATGATGATATAAAGAAGTCTTTATGTCTTTATATGGGGGATGGGTCAGGCTTCTTCGCCGAAGCGGTCGGCGACAAGTGCCTCGAGTGCGGCAAGCGCTTCTTCCGCCTGGTTGCCGCTTGCCTCGACATAGACGCTGCAGCCGGGGCTGGCCGCCAGCATCATGAGACCCATGATGGAGGTGCCGCCAACGGTCATACCATCCTTGGAAACAGTGATCGTCGCGTCGAATCCCTCGACCATCTGCACGAACTTCGCGGATGCCCGGGCGTGGAGACCGCGTTTGTTGATGATCGGTAATTCCCGGGAGAATGGCGACATGGGCTGACTTCTCACTTGCCGCTCAAAACGCGGCTGGCGACGTTGATATATTTGCGGCCGGCGTCAGATGCATCCTGGAGCGCCTTGTCCATGTTGTCTTCGCTGCGAACGCCGGCGAGCTTTATCAGCATGGGAAGATTGACGCCGGCGATGACTTCGACATTGCCGTTATTCATGACGGAAATCGCGAGATTGGAGGGCGTGCCGCCGAACATATCCGTCAGGATGATGACGCCATTGCCATCATTGGCGCGTGTGACGGCGTCGATGATATCCTGCCGGCGCTGATCCATGTCGTCTTCGGGACCGATACAGACCGTCTCGATCAATTTCTGGGGACCGACGACATGCTCCAACGCATGGCGAAACTCCTCAGCCAGCTTGCCATGGGTGACAAGCACTAGTCCGATCATGAAATGCTCCCTTGCACACGCACTCTCATTGCCGACTATCGCAACGCGGCAATCCTGTCCATCGGTGGGATTTCATCTTGATGAGGAAAATGCGAATCGCAAGCCTAAAATCGCCCGAATCACGGTCGCTTCACATTCGTTTTAAAAAGATTTTGAGCAAGTGCAGCAAATTTTCCATAGGGCGTAAGACTGGAAAGCGGAATGCGCAGAAGCGGAAGATGCCCGCCGCAGGGCAGCAACACCACCTCGTCATCTTCGGGAAGTCTGGGATTTTCGGGTGAAAGAACTGTCGTGACGGCGAAATCCAGTGGCGCATTCGCAATGCTTTTGAGTGAAACAATGCCGCTGCCGCGCAGTTCCAGCAATCCGGCGATCGCTTCCGGCCGCTCCGCAATGATGGTTTCGCCGTCGCGATACACGAAAATCTGATCGTCCGCGATCAATGCGGCCGTCAATCCGCAGCGTTCAGCCTCGACCAGGAAGCTGAAGGCAAGCTCGCTTTTGCCGCTGCCGGAGGGTCCGGTGAAGAGGATGCCGGTCTTGTCTACGACGATGGCGGTAGCGTGCAGGTTGAAGCGTTCAGCGTTCATGGGTCTCGGCCGCCGGCAGCGACAGGGTGAAGCGCGCGCCGGAAATCACACCGTATTTGTCGACGACATTTTCCGCCCTGAGGCTGCCGCCATGGGCTTCGGCGATCTGGCGGCTGATGGAAAGGCCAAGGCCGGAATTCTGCCCGAAGCCTTCGCTGGCCGGCCGGTCGGTGTAGAAGCGCTCGAAAATCCGGTCGATATCTTCTGCCTGAATGCCCGGTCCGTTGTCTTCCACCTGCACAAGGCAACGATCCTTGTGGCGAGAAAGACGCACGGTGATGCGGCCGCTTTCCTCCGCAACGAAAGAGCGTGCATTCTCGATGAGGTTGGTGACGATCTGGCCTATGCGAAGATCGTGGCCATTCACCACGAAAGAGGTCTTGGTGCCTGCCTTCCGGTCGACGACATAGTCGATCGTCACGCTTTTCTTTTTGGTGCTTATCTGGCGGGATATATCCACCAGACCCTTCATCAGGACATCGAGATCAAGCGGCGAGGCATCGGCGCGCGCCAGCTCGGCATCGAGCCGCGAGGCATCCGAAATATCGCTGATGAGGCGGTCGAGGCGGCGCACATCGTGGAAAATGATCTCGGTCAGACGCTGCTTGGACTCTTCGGTCTTGGCGCGCGGCAGCGTTTCAACGGCGCTACGCAGTGACGTCAGCGGGTTTTTGAGCTCGTGGCTGACATCGGCAGCGAAACTTTCGATCGCATCGATACGGTCGTAAAGCGCGGTCGTCATTTCACGCAACGCTATCGAAAGGTTGCCGATCTCGTCCTGACGTGCTGAGAAATCCGGTATTTCCTCACGGGTTCTTGCCCCACGGCGAACGCGGATCGCGGCGGCCGAAAGCCGCCGCAGCGGCGTGGCGATGGTGGAGGAGAGGAGCAGCGACAGCACGATATTGACCAGCGTGGCGATGCCGAAGACGCGCATGATCGCAAGGCGTTCCGCATGCACGATCTTGTCGATATCGCCCGCCTGCGTCGAAAGCAGCAGCAC
Source organism: Agrobacterium tumefaciens (assembly GCA_025560025.1). Taxonomy (NCBI): domain Bacteria; kingdom Pseudomonadati; phylum Pseudomonadota; class Alphaproteobacteria; order Hyphomicrobiales; family Rhizobiaceae; genus Agrobacterium; species Agrobacterium tumefaciens. The sequence continues at coordinate 2,621,711 of CP048485.1, forward strand.
GCCAAGCACAGCGCGGAAGCGCTGTACCGGCACGGCGACCGAAACGATCAGCTCACCCTTTTCGGTCACGCGCACCACGGCACCACGAACGCCGGTCAGCGCATTCATCACCTCCGGATAGATGGAGCCGTCGCCGCCCGGCGCTTCCTTGTATTGCGGCAGGCTGCTTGGTTGCAGCATGCGGTTGAACATGCTGGTGAACCATTCGCCCCAGGTCTGGGTTTCCGGTGTCACCGGCGGCAGATCGAAGCGCAGGACCTGTCCGCGCGAATAAAGGTGGCGGGAATCGAGAAGCAGGTTGGCATCGGCATCGAACAGCCGCGCGCGCGTGCGGGTCGGCGAAATCAGCCGGCGCAGCACCGGCGCCACCCGTTCCGGATTGATCGGAAAACTCAGGTCCTCGTCATTGGGGGCAGGGGTAATGCTCTGCCCCGCCTGCAGTTCGAGAAGCTTTTCCGGATTGATGGTGATCGAGTTGGTGTCAACAGAGGCGGAGGCGGAAATGGCGCCGGCGATGATTTCACCCTGCGTCAGAAGGCTTTCCACCCGCGCGTCGATCAGCCCCTCGCGGAACTGGTTGAGGTAAAGAATGCCGCCGACAAGAACGACTGTCGCCGCAACGTTGAAGAACAGAATACGGCGCGTGAGGCTGGAAAACACCGCATTGCCGAAAATGCGCCGGATGATCGTCAGCGGATGGATACGATGGCGGCGTTCGCTGCCGCGTTCTTCGGCATCGTCACTATCCGAGACGGTTTCCGGCGTTTTCTTCAACACGTATTTAAGTCCTCGCCACCACTTTTCGGGTGGTCTCTTCCGATTTGCGTGCCGATTCAGGCCGCTTCGCGGAAGCGATATCCTACGCCATAAAGCGTTTCAATCATATCGAAGTCGCCGTCGACCAGTTTGAACTTCTTGCGAAGGCGCTTGATGTGGCTGTCGATCGTACGGTCATCCACATAGACCTGCTCGTCATAGGCGGCATCCATCAGCGCGTCGCGGCTTTTCACCACGCCCGGCCTCTGCGCCAGCGAATGCAGGATGAGGAATTCGGTAACGGTGAGCGTTACCGGTTCGCCCTTCCAGGTGCAGGTGTGGCGCTCCTGGTCCATGGCGAGCTGCCCGCGTTCAAGCGTGCGCGCCTGCTGGTCCGCAGTCGGTTTCGCCGCGCCGCCACCGGCGACGGGGGAGGCGTCGCGGCTGCTGGCGCGGCGCAGGATGGCCTTGACGCGCTCCACCAGAAGACGCTGCGAAAAAGGCTTTGTGATGAAATCGTCAGCGCCCATCTTCAGGCCGAACAATTCGTCGATCTCTTCGTCCTTGGACGTCAGGAAGATAACGGGAATATCCGATTTCTGGCGAAGACGCCGCAAAAGCTCCATGCCGTCCATGCGGGGCATCTTGATGTCGAAAATGGCGAGCTGCGGCGGGCGGGCGATCAGCCCGTCAAGCGCGGACGCGCCGTCCGTATACGTTTCGACCCGGTACCCTTCGGCTTCGAGCGCGATCGATACCGAAGTGAGAATGTTCCGGTCATCGTCGACAAGCGCGATAGTCTGCATGTAGTTGGTCTCCATCGTCATTTTCTCGTAACTCCCGACATTCACCCAGCCAAGGTTGTGCGCCGTGAGCCACTCTCTTGAGTATAAAGGTGGAACAAATTGTGGCAAAGGAAATCTCACAGCCAAATCCGCAGCGCGATCAGGGGATTTCGGTGAAAACGCCGCAGCCGGATTTTAATGCGTCTTCAACCGATTTAAAAAGAAATAAAATCTTTTAAATCGATTAATATATTGAAATCACTAAGTTTTTTAAAGTGAAGCTCTTGCGTTTCTAAAAGCTGCCACGTATTTTCCGAGGAAATTTCAACGTCCTTATCGTCATTAACAAGGAACGCGTCATGAACGAGCTTGGGGTTCATAATCCTGCCAATGGAGTTGCGGAACTCGGACTGGGCGAGGCCTCCCGCGTCTTTTATAACCTCAATGAGAGCGAATTATACGAAGAGGCGATCCGCAACGGCGAGGCTGAACTGACCATCGATGGTGCGCTGCGCGCCGTCACCGGTCAGCATACGGGCCGCTCGCCGAAGGATAAGTTCGTCGTTCGTGATGCCTCCACCGAGAACACCATCTGGTGGGATAACAATAAGCCGCTGTCGCCGGAGAATTTCGAGCTGCTGCGCAAGGACATGCTGGCCCATGCCGCCGGCAAGACGCTTTACGTGCAGGATCTTATCGGCGGCGCCGATGAGGAAAATGCGCTGCCGACACGCGTCGTCACCGAACTTGCCTGGCATTCGCTGTTCATCCGCAATCTGCTGATCCGTCCGAAGCGGGAGAAGCTTTCGGGCTTCAAACAGAAGCTGACCATCATCAACCTGCCGAGCTTCAAGGCCGATCCGGCGCGTCACGGCGTGCGTACGGAAACCATCATCGCCTGCGATCTCACCAATGGTCTCATCCTGATCGGCGGCACCTCCTATGCCGGCGAAAACAAGAAGTCCGTCTTCACGGCCCTGAATTATCTCCTGCCGGCCAAGGGTGTCATGCCGATGCATTGCTCGGCCAATGTCGGTCCTGAGGGTGATTCCGCCGTGTTCTTCGGCCTCTCCGGCACCGGCAAGACCACGCTGTCGGCTGATCCGTCGCGCACGCTGATCGGCGATGACGAGCATGGCTGGGGCGAGCACGGCATCTTCAACTTTGAAGGCGGCTGCTACGCCAAAGCGATCAAGCTCTCGGCCGAAGCCGAGCCGGAAATCTACGCCGCGACCCGCCGTTTCGGCACGGTTCTCGAAAACGTCGTTCTGGACGAAAACCGTGTTCCGGATTTCAACGACAACTCGCTGACGGAAAACACCCGCAGCGCCTATCCGCTGCACTTCATTCCGAATGCATCGGAAACGGGCATTGCCGGCCATCCGAAGACGATCATCATGCTGACGGCGGATGCATTCGGTGTGCTGCCGCCGATCGCGCGTCTGACGCCGGAACAGGCCATGTATCACTTCCTCTCCGGCTACACCGCAAAGGTTGCCGGCACGGAAAAGGGCGTGACCGAGCCGGAAGCCACCTTCTCCACCTGCTTCGGCGCACCCTTCATGCCGCGTCACCCGGCGGAATATGGCAATCTGCTGCGCGAGCTGATCGGCAAGCATGGCGTCGATTGCTGGCTGGTCAACACCGGCTGGACGGGCGGTGCTTACGGCATCGGCAAGCGCATGCCCATCAAGGCGACCCGCGCGCTTCTGACGGCCGCCCTTACCGGTGAGCTCAAGGGTGCCGAATTCCGCACCGATGCGAATTTCGGTTTCGCCGTGCCGCTGTCGCTGGATGGCGTCGACAGCGCGATCCTCGATCCGCGTTCGACCTGGGCCGATGGCGCAGCTTACGATGCGCAGGCGAAGAAGCTGGTTTCCATGTTCGTCACGAACTTCACCAAGTTCGAAGATCATGTCGACAGCAAGGTTCGCGACGCTGCACCTGGCCTGCTGCTCGCGGCTGAATGAATGAAGCCTCATTTGTGAGGAGGAGGGGACCCGGCCTTGTGCCGGGTTCTTTCGTTTGGCCTGCTGTTTCCATTCCTGCCGATCTATGGCATCACCGGCGCGGAGAAAGATCATGGCCAGCGACGCGCTTTACATCAGCAACCGTATCACCATCGCCGGCTGGGAGCTGACGGAGCAATTTGTGCTGGCCGGCGGTCCGGGCGGCCAGAACGTCAATAAGGTCTCGACGGCGGTCCAGCTGTTTTTCGACATTGCCAATTCCCCCTCCCTGCCGGACCGGGTGAAGACCAATGCCCTGCGTCTGGGCGGCAGGCGTGTTTCGAAAGACGGCGTGCTGATGATAGAGGCGAGCCGGTTTCGCAGCCAGGAGCGCAATCGCGAAGACGCGCGCGAAAGGCTCAAGGAACTGATCCTCGAAGCCGCCGCCCCGCCGCCGCCGGTGCGCAAGGCCACCAAGCCGACCAAGGGGTCCGTCGAACGCCGCCTCAAGGCAAAGTCCGGACGTTCGGATGTCAAGAAAATGCGCGGCAAGCCGTCAGGTGAATAGGCTTTGGGCCGGCAAAATGTTTCGCCCTTGTCATAGAGCCTCAAATATCGTCTGGTAAGCCTCCCTACAACCAAGGAGGGTGCTATGGGTCTGTTCAATTTCATCAAGGAAGCGGGAAAGAAGCTTGGTATCGGCGGCGGCGATGATGCTCCCGATGTCGAAGCGGTCAAGAAGGAACTCGCTTCTCACGATCTCGGCACGGACAAGGTTCAGGTCGAGGTGGTGGACGACAAGGTCGTCCTGAAGGGCGAAGTGGCCGATCAGTCGGTTTTCGAAAAGGCGGTCATCGCGGTTGGCAATACGCTTGGCATTTCCAAGGTCGAGGCCGGCGAGCTGAAAGTGGCCGAAGCGCCGGCGAAAGAACCCGTCTTTTACACGGTCAAGAAGGGCGATAACCTCTGGAAGATCGCAGAGGCCCAGTACGGCAAGGCAAATGGCGCGAAGAACAATATCATCTTCGAAGCCAACAAGCCGATGCTGACCCATCCGGATAAAATCTATCCGGGTCAGGTCCTGCGTATTCCTGAGCTTGCGTAATAACGGGTTTTAACTATCGCAATGGAGATGCCGCGTTGCGCGGCATCTTTCACAACTTGCGAAGCGCCACCGTGTCGATCAGGTGGTTTTTTCCCTTGCGCAAGATAAGGTCGGCGCGCGGGCGCGTGGGCACGATGTTCTGGCGCAGGTTCTTCAGGTTGATATTCTGCCAGAGACCCTCGGCAATGCTGAGCGCCGCTTCCTCGCTGATCGATGCATAGCGATTGAAGAAGGAATTCGGGTCGCGGAAAGCGGTTTGCCGCAGATTCATGAACCGGTTCACATACCAGTTGTGAATGAAGTCCTCATCCGCATCGATATAGATCGAGAAATCAAAGAAATCCGAAACGATCGGCACGATCCGCCCGCCTGCGGGTAGATCACGCGATTGCAGGACGTTGATGCCTTCGAAGATCAGGATATCCGGCTGGTCGATGACGGTGAATTCGTTCGGCAGCACGTCATAGGTTAGGTGTGAATAGCGTGGTGCCTTCACATTGGGCTGGCCCGCCTTGATTGCCGAGAGGAAACGTAAGAGCGCACCGATATCGTAGCTTTCAGGAAAGCCCTTACGCTCCATCAGGTTCTCGCGTCGCAGCACCTCGTTCGGGTAAAGAAAGCCATCGGTGGTGATGAGATCGACTTTCGGGCTGGAGGGCCAGCGGGCCAGAAGCTCCTTCAGGATACGCGCCGTCGTCGATTTACCAACGGCCACCGAACCGGCAATACCGATGACGAAAGGCGTCTTGTTGACATCCCCCATGTTGAGGAAGCGGTTGCGCTGCTCGAACAGCAGCTGCGACGCTTCCACATGCGAAGACAGCAGGCGCGACAGCGACAGATAGATGCGCCGCACTTCGTCCAGATCGATCGGATCGTCCAGTGAGCGCAGTCGCTTGACCTCGTCGGCGGAAAGCGTCAGTGGCGTGTCGGCACGAAACTTCGACCATTCTTCCGAACTGAAGAAGTGGTAGGGTGAATATTCATCTGGTCGGAAATGATCGAGTGTGCTCGGCATGCCTCTCTCCCCGCTGCCTGCCCCGACATTCATGAGTTAGGCCTCGCTGCCTTTTCAGCAAGGCCGGTTTGACCCGTCCGGCGCTCCAGCTCGGCAAAAACATCGTCCAACGCAATGTCGGCGATCTTCAGCACCACCAGCAGATGGTAAAGCAGATCGGCGGCCTCGTTTTTCAGCCCGTCGCGATCCTTCGCGATAGCGGCGATAACGGCTTCGACAGCCTCTTCGCCCAGTTTTTTCGCCGCACGCTCCTGGCCGGCAGCAACCAGCTTGGCCGTCCAGGATTCGTCAGGAGAGGCAGCGGCGCGTGTCGCGACAATGCGTTCCAGATCGGAAAGGGAAAATGCGCTCATGGAAAATTCCTGCAATCAGTCGAGACGCATGGCGATGCCATGCTCGGCCATATAGGTCTTGGCTTGCCCGATCGAATAGGTGCCGAAGTGGAAGATGGAGGCGGCGAGTACCGCTGTCGCATGGCCATCACGCACACCTGCCACCAGATCATCCAGGGTGCCGACGCCGCCCGAGGCGATGACGGGCACGCGAACCTGATCGGCAATGCTGCGCGTCAGGCCAATATCGTATCCGCTCTTGGTGCCGTCGCGATCCATCGAGGTAACCAGCAATTCGCCGGCGCCGCGTTCGACCATCTTGATGGCGAATTCCACGGCATCGATCCCGGTCGGCTGGCGTCCACCATGGGTGAATATTTCCCAGCGGTCGATTTCTCTATCTTTCGACACCCGCTTGGCGTCGATGGAAACAACGATGCACTGGTTGCCGAACTTGTCGGCCGCCTGCGCCACGAAATCCGGATCCTTGACGGCTGCGGAATTGATCGAGACCTTGTCGGCGCCGCACAGAAGCAGCTTGCGGATATCCGCAACACTGCGAACCCCACCGCCAACCGTTACCGGCATGAAACAATGATCTGCGGTGCGCGAGACGACATCGAAGATCGTGTCGCGATTATCCGAGGAGGCGGTGATGTCGAGGAAGCAGAGTTCGTCCGCTCCCGCCGCATCATAGGCCTTCGCCGCCTCGACCGGGTCGCCGGCATCGATCAGGTCGACGAAGTTCACGCCCTTGACGACACGGCCGTCTTTCACATCCAGGCAGGGAATAACGCGGGCTTTGAGGGTCATGCGTTTACCTCCTTCGCAGCCTTGATGAGGGCAAGCGCCTCGGTGGGATCGATGCGGCCGTCGTAAAGGGCGCGGCCGGAAATTGCGCCTTCGAGCTTTGCGGCATCGGGCTGCAACATGCGCTTTATGTCATCGATGGATGCGAGACCGCCGGAGGCGATGACCGGGATCGACACGGCATTCGCCAGTTCCAGCGTCGAAGCCCAGTTGATGCCGGCCAGAATGCCGTCGCGATCAATATCGGTGTAGATGATGGCCGCGACGCCGGCACCTTCGAAACGTTTGGCCAGTTCGATGACGCCGAGTTCGGACGCCTCTGCCCAGCCTTCAACAGCGACTTTGCCGCCCTTGGCATCGATGCCGACGGCGACCTGGCCGGGGAAACGCTTGCAGGCTTCGATGACCAGAACCGGATCACGAACCGCCACGGTGCCGAGAATGACACGGGCAAGCCCACGGCTGAGCCACGCTTCGATGTGGTCGAGCGTACGGATGCCGCCGCCAAGCTGCACCGGGTTTTTCGTGGCTTTCAGAATGGCGTCGACCGCCTCGCCATTGACTGTCTGGCCGGCAAAGGCGCCGTTGAGATCAACGACATGCAGCCATTCGAAGCCCTGATCCTCGAAGGCTTTCGCCTGCGCGCCGGGGTCCTCGTTATAGACGGTGGCCTGCTCCATATCGCCGAGTTTCAGGCGAACGCACTGGCCGTCTTTAAGGTCGATTGCGGGAAAAAGAATCATGTCAGGGCTTCCAGCGCAGGAAATTGGAAATCAGGGCAAGGCCGAGCGTCTGGCTTTTTTCCGGGTGGAACTGTGCGCCCGCCATATTGTCGCGCCCGACGAAAGCCGTCATCGCGCCACCGTAATTGGTGGTGGCGATGACATCCGTCGAATGCTTGGCTGCCAGATGATAGGAATGTACGAAATAGGCGTGCAATCCGTCCGCGCCGGTCTTGATACCGTCGAATAGTGGGTGGGCGTGACGGATTTCCAGCGTGTTCCAGCCGATCTGCGGAATCTTCAGGCTCGGATCGGACGGCGTCATTTCCACGACATCGCCTTCGATCCAGCCAAGGCCCTTGCTGACAGTCTTTTCCAGCCCGCGCGAGGACATCAGCTGCATGCCGACGCAGATACCAAGGAACGGATGGGCCTTTTTCTCCACGGCTTCGATGAGCGCTTCATGCATGCCGGGAACGGCGTCAAGACCGGCGCGGCAATCCGCATAGGCGCCGACGCCCGGCAGAACGATGCGATCCGCCGAGGCGACATGATCCGGCTTGTCGGTCAGGTCGATGGTTGCATTGATGCCGGCTTCACGGGCGGCACGCTCGAAAGCTTTGGTGGCCGAACGCAGATTGCCCGAACCGTAGTCGATGATCGCGACACGCATGTCAGCGCCTTCCATTCAAGTCGAAAAGAAACGATCCGGCGGGATCGTTGACGAAGTTTTTGTCGCCGCTCTTTTGCGGCGAAGGGGTCCAGACCGGCTGGGACAGCTGTTCCGCCCACTCGGTGTTTTCGCCGAGACCGGAGAAATATATCTCTTCGGCACTCGAAAGATCAGGGGCGGAAACGATGGATGTCATCTTCCAGCCTTTACGGACAAGATGCCGGGCAAGGAAATTGCGTCCCTCCAGCGCCGTGATGAGGGCGATGGCGAAACCACACAAAATGCCCGCCGGTTCGAATCCGGGTAACATTGATGCCTGCCCGGCCAGAAGAAGGGCGATGAAAACGACGGTTGCGGCGAGCCACAGCCGGTTTATAGCAAGCCACAACCAGGGTGCGATCAGCGCCAGCCAGACAAAACGGTCTGCGATGAAGCGGGTCGTCTTGTGGTCCCTGTCCGGCCCGTTGGGGGCTTCCAGAACGAGATAGCTTGTCATGGGCTTCCTGACAGCTTTGGCGTCAGGCCAGCATGCCCTTCGTGGAGGGAACGCGGCCTGCCTGCCGGGGGTCGATCTCGGTTGCCGTGCGAAGAACGCGGGCAACGGCCTTGAAGCATGTTTCGGCGATATGATGGTTGTTGGCGCCGTAATGGTTCAGGATATGCAATGTGATGCCGGCATTCTGCGCCAGCGCCTGGAAGAATTCACGCACCAGTTCCGTATCGAAGGTGCCGATCTTCGGCGCGGAAAAATTGACGTTCCAGACGAGGAAAGGCCGGCCGGAAATATCGACGGCGGCCTTGGTCATCGTTTCGTCCATGGCAAGATCGAGCGAGGCATAACGGGCAATGCCGCGCCGGTCGCCCAGCGCGCTGGCAATCGCCTGGCCGATGGCAATACCGGTATCTTCCACCGTGTGGTGGTCATCGATGTGCAGGTCGCCCTCTACCTCGATCTCCATGTCGATCAGCGAATGGCGGCTGAGCTGGTCCAGCATATGGTCGAAAAATCCCACGCCGGTGGAAATTTTCGATTTGCCGGTGCCGTCGATATCCACGCGCACCGAAACCGAGGTTTCGTTGGTCTTGCGGATAATCTCGCCTTTACGTTCTGCCATTTTGGCCGCTCCGTGGAAATGTTGCCGTTCCTTATCAGCACGGGACACAAATATCCAGTTGTTCCATCGTCTTGCCTGGCCTGCATAAAACTGCGCGTCACAAGGATGATTGCAATCGCGAAAAGCAAACTTACATAGAACTCGAGAAGGGCCGCATCCCGGCCCGTTAACAGCAGGCCCGGCAGGGCAGACAGGTGTTTGATGACAACGATTATTACAGTCAGGAAGGGCGGCAAGGTCGTCATGGCTGGCGATGGTCAGGTAAGCCTCGGCCAGACCGTCATGAAGGGCAATGCCCGCAAGGTTCGCCGCATTGGCAAGGGTGAAGTGATTGCCGGTTTTGCCGGCGCGACGGCGGATGCTTTCACGCTGCTTGACCGTCTTGAAAAGAAACTCGAGCAATATCCCGGCCAGCTTATGCGCGCCGCTGTAGAACTCGCCAAGGACTGGCGCACGGATAAATATTTGCGCAATCTCGAAGCCATGATGCTGGTGGCCGATAAATCCACCACGCTCGCCATCACCGGCAATGGCGATGTGCTGGAGCCCGAGCACGGCGCGATCGCCATCGGTTCCGGCGGCAATTATGCCTTTGCGGCTGCCCGCGCCATGATGGATACGGATAAATCGGCTGAGGACGTGGCGCGCCAGTCGCTCGATATCGCCGCCGATATCTGCGTTTATACCAATCACAATCTCGTCGTCGAAACGCTCGACGCCGAATAAGCTAGTTTCTCACCCAAGGGTCCTGTGGGCCGGGCCGGAATGGCCGGCCGGAACAGGAAAGCCGAGAGGATAGAATGACCACTTTTTCTCCCCGGGAAATCGTCTCGGAACTCGACCGCTTCATCATCGGCCAGCATGAGGCCAAACGTGCGGTGGCGATTGCGCTGCGTAACCGCTGGCGCCGCCAGCAGCTTGATGAGAGCCTGCGCGATGAAGTCATGCCGAAAAACATTCTCATGATCGGGCCGACCGGTGTCGGCAAGACGGAGATTTCGCGCCGCCTCGCGAAGCTCGCCGGTGCGCCCTTTATCAAGGTTGAGGCGACGAAATTCACCGAAGTCGGTTATGTCGGCCGCGATGTCGAACAGATCATCCGCGATCTGGTCGAGATCGGCATCGGCCTCGTGCGTGAAAAGAAGCGCGCCGAAGTACAGGCCAAGGCGCATCAGAGCGCCGAAGAGCGGGTGCTCGATGCGCTGGTTGGCGCAACCGCCTCGCCCGGCACGCGTGAAAGCTTCCGCAAGAAGCTGCGCGACGGCGAACTGGACGACAAGGAAATTGATATCGAAGTGGCGGATAGCGGCTCGGGCATGCCCGGTTTCGAAATTCCCGGCATGCCGGGCGCCAATATCGGCGTTCTCAACCTGTCGGAAATGTTCGGCAAGGCCATGGGCGGACGAACCAAGAAGGTGCGCACGACAGTATCGAAATCCTATGCCGATCTGATCCGCGATGAATCCGACAAGCTGCTCGACAATGAAATGATCCAGCGCGAGGCGGTGAAATCCGTCGAAAATGACGGCATCGTCTTCCTCGACGAAATCGACAAGATCGCCGCCCGCGACGGCGGCATGGGCGCCGGCGTTTCGCGCGAAGGCGTGCAGCGCGATTTGCTGCCGCTGGTCGAAGGAACAACGGTTTCGACGAAATACGGGCCGGTGAAGACAGACCACGTTCTCTTCATCGCATCGGGCGCTTTCCATGTGGCGAAGCCGTCGGATCTTCTGCCGGAGCTTCAGGGCCGTCTGCCGATCCGCGTCGAGCTGAAGCCGCTGACCAAGGAGGATTTCCGCCGTATCCTGACGGAGACGGAAGCCAGCCTCATCCGCCAGTACAAGGCGCTGATGGCGACGGAAGAACTTGACCTCGATTTCACCGATGACGCGATCGATGCGCTGGCCGATGTGGCCGTTCATCTCAACTCCTCGGTTGAGAATATCGGTGCGCGCCGCCTCCAGACGGTGATGGAGCGGGTTCTGGACGAGATTTCCTTCAATGCACCGGATCGCGGCGGTTCCGCCGTCAAGATCGATCAGGACTATGTCAAAAAACATGTCGGCGATCTTGCTGCCGATACGGACTTGTCCCGCTATATTCTTTGAAGACTATAGAGATTAAAGATACGGGAGTGCGGCCATATTTGCCGCACTCTTTTATTTTATCTGCCTCATCTCGCATTCAGCCCGCATTTTGTTTATGGGAAGGGCTGCATTCCGGTTGGAACCGCTTTCGTGGAATGGTCCGGTTTTCCTCACGTGTTTCGAAGGGAAGCCGCAGGCTTGAGAAAAGGCATTCGCTCGTGCGCAAAACTCTTCTGGCATTTGCCGCTGCTTTGACGTTCACCGTCGTCTCGTCTTCTTATGCCGAGGCTGCGACGGTCGTTCCACCGGGCAATCGCAATGCCGAACAGCCGGGCGTTCCTGGGGCTTCTGCGCGCAGGACCAAGGCGTCCAACAGCTCTTTCGACCGTAAATATCAGAAGGTGATCGACCTTCTGTCCTCTGACAAGGCGCTGATCGCCAAGATCAAGTCGACTGCCGGGCGCTACGGTATCGATCCGATCCATATGATCGGCGCGATCGTCGGCGAACACACTTATAATGTCGACGCCTATGACCGGCTGCAGTCCTATTACGTCAAGGCGGCCTCTTATGCGGGCAACAGCTTCCGTTTCGGCTATAAGGACGAAACCATCGCGCAGTTTCTGGCCCATTCGCAATTTGCCAAATGCCAGTCTAAAAAGGATTCCTACAGTCTCTGGAACTGTCGGGAAGATGTCTGGGAAGACAGTTTCCGTGGCAAGACGGTGGATGGCGTCGCTTATCCGAACAACCGTTTCAGCGCTGTATTCTTCCAGCCCTTTTATGCCGGTCAGACTTTCGGTCTTGGCCAGATCAATCCGCTGACGGCACTGATGCTGTCGGATATGGTGTCGAGAACGTCGGGCTATGAGAAGCTGGATGAGAATGACGCTACCGCCGTTTACACGGCGATCATGGACCCTGACCGCTCGCTGGCCTTCATGGCAGCTTCGATCCGCAAGTCGATCGACGACTACAGATCGATTGCCGATATGGATATTTCAAAAAACCCGGGCGTAACCTCCACCCTTTATAATGTCGGTGGTTCGCAGCAGCGCGCAGCTGCCCTTGCCCAGAAGAACCGCCAGCGCGCCTCAGGCGGAGAGCAGCCCCTATTGCCGGAAGAAAACTATTACGGCTGGCTTGTGAATGACCGCATCAAGGATTTGCAGGCGCTTTTGTAGAAAAAGACGATTATCGATCGTATTATTTCCAAAAAGGAAACAATATTTGGCTGCCTGCCGCAATTGACGAGCGCCCGCCTCAGCGTCCAATCTGGACGCATAGAATAATGAGGAGGCGCATATGAGCCGCACGGATAAATTCGGTCTTTCCATCGATGACAGGCTTTATGCCTTTTTGACAGACGAGGTGCTGCCGGGCACGGGTCTGGACAGTGAAACCTTTTTCAAGGGCTTTTCCAGTATTGTCCACGAGCTGTCTCCGAAGAACCGTGAGCTGCTTGCCAGGCGCGATTCCCTGCAGGAAAAACTGGATGGCTGGTACCGGCAGAACGGCGCTCCCCTGGATTTCGATGCCTATGAAGGCTTTCTGAAGGAAATCGGTTACCTGCTGCCGGAAGGTCCCGGCTTCAGGGTGGAAACCGGCAATGTCGACCCGGAAATTGCCCTTGTCGCAGGCCCGCAGCTGGTTGTTCCCGTCATGAATGCGCGTTATGCGCTGAACGCGGCCAATGCCCGCTGGGGTTCGCTTTACGACGCGCTTTACGGCACGGACGCCATTTCTGATGCCGACGGCGCGGAAAAGGGCAGGGGCTACAATCCGAAGCGCGGCGACAAGGTCATCGCCTGGGCGAGAAACTTCCTTGATGAATCGGCCCCGCTCGAAACGGCGGGCTGGTCGGATGTGACTGGCTTCAAGATCGTTGACGGCGCATTGCAGCTTGCAATCGGGGACGGCACGACCGGCCTCAAGGACGCCGCTCAATTCAAGGGCTTTACCGGTGAGGCGGCAAAGCCGGCAACGATTCTGCTTGGCAAGAACGGTTTGCACACGGAGATCGTCATCGATCCGTCGACCGAAATCGGCAGAGGCGACAGGGCAGGCATCTCGGATGTCATTCTCGAATCGGCGCTCACAACCATCATGGATTGCGAGGATTCGGTTGCCGCCGTCGATGCCGAAGACAAGGTGCTGGTCTATGGCAACTGGCTCGGTCTGATGCGCGGCGACCTGACGGAAGAGGTTTCGAAGGGTGGAAAAACCTTTATCAGAAGCCTCAATCCGGATCGTTATTATACCGCCCCCGATGGGTCAGCGCTCACTCTGCCAGGGCGCTCCCTGATGCTGGTGCGCAATGTCGGTCATCTCATGACCAATCCGGCAATCCTCGACAGGGATGGTCGCGAGGTGCCGGAAGGCATCATGGACGCTGTCGTCACGGCTCTGATCGCGCTTTACGACGTCGGTCCGTCCGGGCGGCGGCAGAATTCCCGCACCGGCTCCATGTATGTGGTCAAGCCGAAGATGCATGGGCCGGAGGAAGTCGCCTTCGCCAACGAGATTTTCACCCGCGTCGAACAGCTTGTCGGCATGGCGCCGAACACCATGAAAATGGGCATCATGGACGAGGAGCGCCGCACCACGGTCAATCTCAAGGAAAGCATCCGCGCGGCAAAGGACCGGGTCGTCTTCATCAATACCGGCTTCCTCGACCGCACGGGCGACGAGATCCATACCTCGATGGAAGCGGGTCCGATGATCCGTAAGGGCGATATGAAGCAGGCGGCCTGGATCGCGGCATACGAGAACTGGAACGTCGATATCGGACTGGAATGCGGTCTTTCCGGCCATGCGCAGATCGGCAAGGGCATGTGGGCCATGCCGGATCTGATGGCGGCGATGCTGGAGCAGAAGATCGCCCATCCGAAAGCCGGCGCCAACACCGCCTGGGTGCCATCACCGACGGCCGCGACGCTGCATGCCACGCATTATCACAAGGTTGATGTTGCTGCGGTTCAGGAAGGCTTGAAAAGCCGCGGACGCGCGAAGCTCTCCGATATTCTGTCCGTGCCGGTCGCACCGCGTCCCAACTGGACGCCGGAGGAAATCCAGCGCGAACTCGACAATAATGCACAGGGTATTCTGGGATATGTCGTGCGCTGGGTCGATCAGGGCGTTGGTTGCTCCAAGGTGCCTGATATCAACAATGTCGGGCTGATGGAGGATCGCGCCACACTGCGTATCTCCGCGCAGCATATGGCGAACTGGCTGCGCCATGGCGTGGTGACGCAGGAACAGATCGTCGAGACCATGAAGCGCATGGCAGCTGTTGTCGATGCGCAGAATGCCGGCGATCCGGCCTATCTGCCGATGGCATCCGACTTCGACGGATCGGTCGCGTTTCAGGCGGCTGTCGAACTGGTGCTGAAGGGCCGTGAACAACCGAACGGCTACACCGAGCCGGTTCTGCACCGCCGTCGTTTGGAACTGAAGGCAAAACAGGCGGCCTGAAGCCGTCAGCAGTCCTGAGAAACAAAAAAGCCGCCGGGGAAATCCACGGCGGCTTTTTCTTGTCAGGTATGTGATCTTTACTGGATCACGACGACCTTGGAGCTGCGGCCCGGACGGACGCGGCTGTAAAGATCCATGACGTCCTGGTTGATCATGCGGATGCAGCCGGAAGAGGCGGCGGTGCCGATCGAAGCCCATTCGGGCGAACCATGAATGCGGAACAGCGTGTCCTGTCCCTTTTCGTTGAAGAGATACATGGCGCGCGCGCCGAGCGGGTTGGTAAGACCCGGGCCCATGCCTGCCTCGACATATTTCGCGACTTCCGGCTTGCGGTCCGCCATTTCCTTTGGCGGATGCCACATCGGCCATTCCTGCTTCCAGGCGACATAAGCCTCACCGGCCCAGGCGAAACCGGCCTTGCCGACGCCGATACCGTAACGAACCGCACGGTTGCCGGACAGGATATAATAGAGGTACCGGTCGCGCGTATTGACGATGATCGTGCCCGGCCGTTCGCTGGTCTGGAACTCGACGATCTGGCGACGGAACTTCTCGTTCACACGATTAATCGGAATGGCCGGCAGCGCATAACCCGCATCAGTCACGGGGCCGTAAACATCATTGAAGATCTGCACCGTTTCGACCTTCGCCGGAACCGGGTCGGCGACCGGCACGGATGCCGCGATCTTGCCGGATGTCGGCGCAGATGATTGGGAAGTGGTTTCGGCGCAGCCGGCCAGAGCCAGTGCTGCCGTCAGACCGAGTGCGGTCAATGGGGTACGGATGCGCATGTCGTTCTCGCGGAAAATTCGCCAAATTGTGCGAAGGAGTAGGCTTAATTGGATAAATCGGTTATTTTCCATTCAGCCGCTCTTGGCAAGCCGTTGCGCCGCCGCAAGACGGTTGTGCATTTAAAATTGCCGGTTGATTGCCTTTTTGCAACAATAGGCCAAACGCTTCAGCAGCCTTTATCCATGACTATTCTTTCCGTTACCAACAATAATCCGTTAATAGATGGTCGCCAGTCGGACAAGGCGATGCTGGTGCGCCGCGGTGTGCAGGTGCTTTTGCACGAGATGCGCCATTCGGTGCTGCCGGAACTGCCGCTTGCCAGCGGACGGCGGGCTGATCTCATCAGCCTGTCGGCAAAGGGTGAGATCTGGATCATCGAGATCAAATCCTCGATTGAGGATTTCCGCGTCGATCGCAAGTGGCAGGACTATCGTCTGCATTGCGACCGGCTGTTTTTCGCCACGCACCCGGAAGTGCCCACCGAAATATTCCCCGAGGAATGCGGCCTTATCCTGTCGGATGGATATGGCGCGCATATGCTGCGCGATGCGCCGGAGCACAAATTGCCGCCGGCGACCCGCAAATCGGTGATGCTGGATTTCTCGAGAACCGCTGCAACCCGCCTGATGCTGGCGGAATGGACAACCGGCCGCAGTTTCGGCGAATAATGCCGGTTTCGGCGCATTTTCCGGACGCAGAACCGCTTCGCATTTTTACTGGAAATACTCTACTTCGGTGCGCGTTTTGCCAGAATGCGCTGCAATGTCCGTCGGTGCATGTTGAGCCGGCGAGCCGTTTCCGAGACGTTGCGTTCGCACATTTCATAAACGCGCTGAATATGCTCCCACCGTACCCGGTCGGCCGACATGGGGTTCTCAGGAACTTCCGTCTTTTCACCCTTGCGCTGTGTGAGCGCATTAAAGACATCGTCCGCATCGGCGGGTTTTGCGAGATAGTCCAGCGCCCCGAGTTTCACGGCGGTGACGGCGGTGGCGATATTGCCGTAGCCGGTCAGCACCACGATCTGCGTATCGTCCCGGTTCTGCCTGATGGCTTCGATGACCTCCAGGCCGTTGCCATCCGCAAGTCTCAAATCAACGACCGCATATTTAGGCGGCGCAGCCTTGGAACGGGCAATACCCTCGCTGACCGTCTCGGCGGTGTCGACGGCAAAACCGCGTGTTTCCATCGCCCGCGCAAGCCGGCGCAGAAACGGGCCGTCATCATCGACGATCAAAAGCGATCTGTCGGGTCCGATCGGATCTTCGTCGTCCGTCGGCGCGCTGGTGGATGGGTTCTGGTCTTCTGTTTTCATGTTTCCGGCCTTCCGGCAACTTCGTCGGCTGTCTTCTTATCGCCGCTTCAACGTGGATGGTAAAGTCAACGGCTTCTTTTATCGTCCATAAGTGCCCGAGGCCAGACGATTGTGACCCGCGCGCCGGTTTCGCTTGAACCGCGATTTCCGAAAGTGACGGTGGCGCCGGACCTTTCCAGCAACGTCTTGGCGATGAAAAGCCCCAGCCCCAGCCCACCGGCCCGCGTGTCGTTGTGACGTTCGGTCACATAGGGCTCGCCGATGCGGGCAAGCACGTCATGGGCATAACCAGGACCGTCATCCTCGATGACGACGACGACATTCTGCGAATCGTAATCCACGGTCAGGGTCACTTTTTCCCGCGCATAGTCCACGCCGTTTTCGATGAGGTTGCCCAGCCCGTAAATAATCCCGGCGTTGCGGATACCGACCGGCTCGTCGGCCCGGCTGTTCTTTTCCACGAGTTCAAGGCGAATGCCAAATTCCCGGTGTGGCGCCATCACCTCCTCGATCAGCGAGGAAAGCGGCAGGCGGCGCATATGTTCTTCATTGTCAGCGGAAAGCGATGTGAGGCGACGCAGAATATCGCGGCATCTTTCGCTCTGGCTGCGCAGCAGCGCTATGTCCTCGCCATACTTGTCATCATTGCCGAGTTCTCGCTCCATTTCCTTGGCGACGACGCTGATTGTCGCCAGCGGCGTACCCAGCTCATGGGCGGCGGCGGCGGCCAGCCCATCCAGCTGCGACAGGTGTTTTTCCCGCTCCAGCACCAGTTCGGTCGCAGCCAGCGCATCTGCCAGCTGATTGGCCTCGTGCGAAACGCGATAGGCATAAAAGGCTGCGAAGGAGGTGGTGGCAATGATCGCAACCCAGGTGCCGACATGCAGCAGAAGCTGGATCGGCAGCACCTCATCGGGATACCAGGGAACCGGAAACGGCGAAAACGCGATGGCTGTCGAGCAGATGACGGCAAAGGCAAGAAGAATAAGAGAATGCCGAAGCGGCTGCGAGGCAAAGGCAATGATGACCTGCACACAGATCAGCGGCGCAAAAGGATTGGAAAGGCCGCCGGTAATATAGATCAGCGCGGTTAATTGCAGCAGGTCGAAAGCAAGCAGCAGTGTCGCTTCCCAGGGCTCCAGACGATAGGTGGAGGGAAAACGGGCGGTGAGAAACAGATTGGCGAGCGCCAGAGCCGCGATCAAAAGCCCGCAGGCCAGAAGCGGCAAAGGGAAATTCAGCCCGAAAGCGACGAACAGGATCGTCGCGGTCTGCCCTGCAACCGCCAGCCAGCGCAACCATACGATGGTTTGCAGCCTTATCCTGCGGCTGGCGCGGCCAAGCCTCGTGGTTTCGATCGGATGGCCAGCCACCTTCGTCTCCTTCACCTTTGTCATCGTCGTCAAGTTCCGCGCGGTTTTGCACGGCTGGTCGGCAATGCCGATGCCGGATCCTCCGGCCAGGGATGGCGCGGATAACGCCCGCGCATGTCCGCCCGCACGTCCTTCCACGATCCCGCCCAGAAACCGGGAAGATCGCGTGTCTTCTGTATCGGCCTGTGCGCCGGCGAGGTCAATTCCAGAAGCAGCGGCAATCGTCCCTGCGCGATGGCAGGGTGGGCCGTCAGTCCGAAAAGCTCCTGCACGCGAATGGAAAGCGTCGGTTCGCTCGCATCGTAACGAATGGGATGCCGCTGGCCCGTCGGCGCTTCGAAATGCGTCGGCGCGAGCCTGCCGAGATCGCGCGCCACCTCATAGGGTACCAGCGCTAAAAGTCCTTCTGAAAGACTTCCGGCGCGGATGTCCTGAAGGCTGCGTGCGCCGTTCTGGAAAGGCACGAACCATTCATCCAGCCGTAAAAGCAATGCCGCATCGCTGACATCTGGCCAGGGTTCACCGATGCTGGCGTGCAGAAACCCTATCCTGTCGCGCAGCTGCTGGGTTTCTTTAGACAGAGGAAGAATGCCGATGCCGAATTCCCGAACGCCATTGGCGAGCGCCTGCGCTGCCTGTTCACCTTCCGGGCGGGGCAGGGGCGTCTCGTCCAGAATAATGGCGCCAAGGCGCGTGACGCGGCGCGCACGCGCCTGACCGCTCGCCTTGTCGAAGAGCAGCTGGTCCTGTTGAACGATGAGGTGCGGCATCCGCTCCTCTATATCAGTCCTTTCGATAATAGCTGCCGCCAGGATGCGCGGTTGCGCCGCCCGCCCGATAATATCGGCCACGACCAGCATTCTGCTTGCCGCAAGCCGTTCAGTTTCGGCGAGTTCAGCACCCCGGCCATTCGCCATCACATAACGGCCGCGTGCTCCACGCTGAAGCGCAATTCGGTCCGGATAGGCGTGCAGCAGCAACGGACCAGCCTCGCTTGCCTGTTCGGTTGCCGCTTTCGCACCGCCAATCGTGTCGAACAGCCTCGATGCCAGCTTGCGCGCTGCCTGCGCCCTTTCGCTTCTGTCGGAAAGAAAGCGCCGTAGCCGTTCGTCGAGATCGGTATCGTTTCCGCCCAGCCCTTGTTCCGTCAGCATGACGGCAAGCATCGCCGCCTTTTTCCCCGCACCCTCATCCGTTGCCGCTATCACCATGGCCGCCAGCCGCGGCGGCAGTGAAAGACCGCGCATCAGACGGCCTCGCTGCGTCAGCGCGCCGCCTTGGTCGAGCGCACCCAGATTTTTGAGAAGCGCGACCGATTCCTTCAGAGCCGCTTCGGGAGGCGCATCCAGAAATGCGAGCGCGGAAGGATCATGAACACCCCAATGGGCGAGGTCGAGTGCGAGGCCGGAAAGATCGCTCGCCAGAATTTGCGGCGGCGTGAAAGCGTTGAGCGCCGCCGTCTGTCCCGAATGCCACAGGCGGATCGCGACACCGGGTTCCGTTCGCCCGGCGCGGCCCGCCCTCTGGTCGGCGGAGGCCCGAGACACCCGTACCGTCTCGAGTCTCGTGATCCCGGTTGCCGGCTCGAAGACCGGCAGTCGCTGCAATCCACTGTCGATCACCACGCGCACGCCATCGATGGTAATCGAGGTTTCGGCGATTGAGGTGGCCAGCACGATTTTACGCCGTCCGGGCAATGCCGGCCTGATCGCCGCATCCTGCTCCTGCTGCGAAAGATTGCCATAAAGGGGGATGATATCCGTATCACCGGAAAAACGTCCCTCCAACCGCGCGGCCGTTCGGATGATTTCCGCCTGTCCCGGCAGAAAGGCGAGGATGGAGCCCGTCTCCGATCCGTGGGCTTCGGTAATCGCCTTTGCGACTTTCTCTTCCACCGGCACACCCGACCACCGATCCTCATAGCGGGTGTCGATCGGAAATGTCCGGCCAAGGCTCTGAATGACAGGGGCGTCACCCATTAACGCGCTGATGCGTTCCACATCGAGAGTGGCGGACATCACGAGGAGGCGCAGATCGTCTCGCAATCCAAGCTGGACGTCGAGAGCAAGCGCCAGCCCAAAATCGCCATCGAGCGAACGTTCGTGAAACTCGTCGAAAATCACCGTCGAAACGCCGGCAAGCTCGGGGTCGTCAAGAACCATCCGTGCGAACACGCCTTCCGTCACCACTTCTATTCGTGTCCTTGAGGAGACGCGATTGTCGAGCCGCATGCGGTAGCCGACAGTTTGCCCCACATCCTCGTGAAGCAGCTCGGCCATGCGCCCGGCGGCGGCACGGGCGGCAAGCCGGCGTGGTTCGAGAAGAATGATCTTGCCGTCACCCCGCCATTCCTGATGCAAGAGATGAAGTGGTACGAGTGTCGTTTTACCCGCACCCGGGGGCGCCGAAAGAACGGCGCGCTTCGCCCCAGCCAGGGCCTCGGCGATATCGCTGAGTACCGCAGTGACGGGAAGTTCGGGCAAT
>CP048485.1:2647500-2908919 GCA_025560025.1 Agrobacterium tumefaciens
GTGCAAGCTCTGAACTGAAGCCCCAGTAAACGGCGGCCGTAACTATAACGGTCCTAAGGTAGCGAAATTCCTTGTCGGGTAAGTTCCGACCTGCACGAATGGCGTAACGACTTCCCCGCTGTCTCCAACATAGACTCAGTGAAATTGAATTCCCCGTGAAGATGCGGGGTTCCTGCGGTCAGACGGAAAGACCCCGTGCACCTTTACTATAGCTTTACACTGGCATTCGCCAAGGCATGTGTAGGATAGGTGGTAGGCTTTGAAGCAGGGACGCCAGTCTTTGTGGAGCCATCCTTGAAATACCACCCTTATCTTCGTGGATGTCTAACCGCGGTCCGTTATCCGGATCCGGGACAGTGTATGGTGGGTAGTTTGACTGGGGCGGTCGCCTCCGAAAGAGTAACGGAGGCGCGCGATGGTGGGCTCAGACCGGTCGGAAATCGGTCGTCGAGTGCAATGGCATAAGCCCGCCTGACTGCGAGACTGACAAGTCGAGCAGAGACGAAAGTCGGTCATAGTGATCCGGTGGTCCCGTGTGGAAGGGCCATCGCTCAACGGATAAAAGGTACGCCGGGGATAACAGGCTGATGACCCCCAAGAGTCCATATCGACGGGGTTGTTTGGCACCTCGATGTCGACTCATCGCATCCTGGGGCTGGAGCAGGTCCCAAGGGTATGGCTGTTCGCCATTTAAAGCGGTACGTGAGTTGGGTTCAGAACGTCGTGAGACAGTTCGGTCCCTATCTGCCGTGGGTGTAGGAATATTGACAGGATCTGTCCCTAGTACGAGAGGACCGGGATGGACGTATCTCTGGTGGATCTGTTGTCCTGCCAAGGGCATAGCAGAGTAGCTATATACGGAATGGATAACCGCTGAAGGCATCTAAGCGGGAAACCAACCTGAAAACGAGTGTTCCCTATCAGAG
Source organism: Agrobacterium tumefaciens (assembly GCA_025560025.1). NCBI lineage: Bacteria > Pseudomonadati > Pseudomonadota > Alphaproteobacteria > Hyphomicrobiales > Rhizobiaceae > Agrobacterium > Agrobacterium tumefaciens. The sequence goes on from CP048485.1 coordinate 2,648,427, forward strand.
CCGTGGAAGACGACCACGTTGATAGGACGGGTGTGGAAGCATGGCAACATGTGAAGCTTACCGTTACTAATAGCTCGATCGACTTCTTCGTTCCCATTGAATATGTTCATCAAGCAAAGCTTGATGACATCATCTTCTGTCCTCACGGGCCACAAGGCCCTGCGGACGGCGCGCCAAACGATTGGCGACGGACTAGCGTCCTGTATGGCTGCCAAACTCAACATCGAGCAAGGCAGGCAAGCGGACCAGTCACAGAAAGACGTGTAAATTAAAACGAAGCGCAAGCTTCCCAGCTTCTCGAAACAACACGCATGTGAAAACATGTTCAATGTTGCGTTTTGCCGACCTGGTGGTTATCGCGGGGCGGCTGCACCCGTTCCCTTTCCGAACACGGCCGTGAAACGCCCCAGCGCCAATGGTACTTCGTCTCAAGACGCGGGAGAGTAGGTCGCTGCCAGGTCTGCAAAACGCAACATTCTATCTTCTCTAAACAAACTTCGGCCCAGCCGATACATAGGGCCGCTTACGCGGCCTTTTTGCATTCCGGGACTTAAAACCATAAGGCAAACGCCTCGTGCGTCCCTAACAGGAGACAAATCGCCTTCCGCAATTTGCTCCGGCACTAGCCATCACAGCTTCCCTGTGATGCAGTCGCGATAAATCCAATAGGGATTTACGCTGGTAACGCGGGGTGGAGCAGCCCGGTAGCTCGTCAGGCTCATAACCTGAAGGCCGCAGGTTCAAATCCTGCCCCCGCAACCAAATTCAACAAAACTCCCGTAGCAATCGCTCCGGGAGTTTTTTCGTTTTAAGCTCCGCGTGCTCTGCCCCACCAACAAAGGATGAGGGTGATGGCCCAATCCCAATCGTGTTTCTGCGTCAATTCCGTCTTTCGACATTGCGATGAAACCGGATTTGGCCATGATGCGCGAACCGCCGCCAAACTCGGAAGAAATCGTCGTGACCGCAGATCCGTTGCAGATTCTCAAGACCATTTATGGCTACGATACGTTCCGTGGACGGCAGGCGGAGATCATCCGGCATGTAATGGCAGGCAATAATGCTTTCGTCTTGATGCCGACAGGCGGCGGAAAGTCGCTGTGTTACCAGATCCCGGCGCTCGCCCGTGACGGGATGGGGCTGATCGTATCGCCGTTGATCGCGCTGATGGTCGATCAGGTGGCGGCATTACGCCAGGCCGGTGTGCGGGCGAAGGCTCTTAATTCCGATCTTTCGCCGGAAGAGCGCCGGGCGCTCTGGCAGGCCATGCGGGCCGGTGAGGTAGATATTCTTTATGCCGCGCCGGAAACCCTTCTCAAACCCGATGTTCTCGACGCGCTTCAATCGATTGATCTGTCGCTGATCGCGGTCGATGAGGCTCATTGCCTGTCGCAATGGGGACATGACTTCCGCCCGCCCTATCGCCAGCTCGACATGCTGATCGAGCGTTTCCCGAATACCCCGCGCATGGCGCTGACGGCGACGGCCGACGAGCCCACCCGCACCGAGATTCTCGGCCATCTGGGCATTGATGAAAAGGATGCTTTCATTGCTGGGTTCGATCGCCCGAACATCCGCTATGCGATTATGGAGAAGGATAATCCCCGCGCACAGCTGAAGCGTTTTCTTGAGGGCCGTGAAGGCGAAAGCGGTATCGTTTATTGCCTCTCCAAACGCAAGGTCGATGAAACGGCGGCATGGCTTCGGGAAGAGGGACGTGATGCGCTGCCCTATCATGCCGGCATGGACAAATCTGCCCGCGAGGCGAACCAGACCCGTTTCCAGCACGGTGAGGCTGTCATCATCGTCGCGACGGTGGCTTTCGGCATGGGCATCGACAAGCCGGATGTTCGCTTCGTGGTTCATATCGATCTGCCCGGCAGCATCGAGGCCTATTATCAGGAAACCGGGCGTGCCGGCCGTGATGGTCTGCCGTCCGAGGTGTTGATGCTTTATGGTTATGAAGATATCGCTTTGCGTAACCGATTTATCGAAGAGTCGGACGCAGCGGACCAGCGCAAATATATGGAGCGCCAGAAGCTTGATGCGCTGCTCGGCCTGGCGGAAACCGCTGGTTGCCGGCGGCAGGTACTACTGTCCTATTTCGGCGACCGATGCGAACCCTGCGGCAATTGCGACACCTGTGCGCAACCGCCTGCCCTGTTTGATGGAGCCATCGCCGCACAGAAGTTGCTTTCCTGCATTTATCGCACCGGCGAGCGTTTTGGCCAAGCCTATGTCATCCGTGTATTGCTTGGAATGGTGGACGAGCGAATTTCCAGTTTCGGGCACGATCAAATCACGACTTACGGCATCGGCAAAGAGCATGACAATCGCGCCTGGCGAGCCATCCTGCGCCAGCTGGTTGCGCTGCGCCTGATTGAGGTTGATCTGTCGGGGCATGGCGGCTTGTCAATTTCTGAGGAGGGAAGGCGTTTCCTGCGCGAAAAGCCTTCCCTGATGTTGAGGATACCGTCTGCTCCCCGTTCGACGCGGCAACAGACGCCCCGCACTCCGGCTGCCACGGCCTTGCCGGAGGCCGATCGTAGTCTCTTTGAAGCACTGCGTGCAAAGCGTATGGAGATCGCCCGCGCGCAGAACGTTCCGCCCTATGTGATTTTCCACGATAAGACACTCATTGAACTTGCAGCAGTAAAACCAGCCTCGGTGAAGGAAATGGCACAAATCCCCGGCGTTGGAGAGACCAAGCTGGAACGCTACGGTCCCGCCTTTCTGGAGGCGATCACGGAACATGCTGCCAGCGAGTGATCGTTTGAATCCGGCAAAGAACCTCAAAAAAATATGGAGGAAGCCGGAAGCCTCAACCCGTCGTGTCCTTGAACAGAACGTTCTGATCGATGAGGTAACGGGAAAACAGGGGCAGGCTTGCTCCCCCTATGGCCCGGGCCTGGCTACCGACCGCACCTTCGATGATCTCCGGCATTGTGACACCCTGAAGATCATGATGCTTGAGGGCAAGCCGGGTGGCGGAGACTATTCTCGCTCTGACCCAGTCGGGAAAACCGCCATCGATGATGACGCTGGAAAAATCGATGATGGAGGCTGCCGCGATAACGGCTTGCGCGAGCGCCGCAGCGGTTTTACCGATCCAGCTTTCCAACGGCTCGCCAAAATCGACCCACTCGTCCGGCGAAAACCACAGGGGGCGAGGATCGATGCCCCGCTCACGCAGCATGTTTTCCAGAACGAAGATGGAGGCGATTTTCAGAAGCTGCACCGTATTGCCATCCTGCCCCTGCACGGGCAGGGGGCCAATGGCGCCAGCAGTGCCTGTCTTGCCGGAAAACAGCGCCGAATTCAAAACGACGCCGCCGCCGATGAAGGATCCGATGAAGATATAGAGAAAATCGGCATAGTTCTGGCCGGCTCCGAAAACCAGTTCGGCGCCGCAGGCACTGGTCGCATCGTTCTGCAGAAAGACCGGATAGCTGATGCTTCCCGCAATTTCCGAACGAATATCAACATCCCGCCACCGTTCCATTTCGATTTGCGGTGCGCCCACCTCCTGCGCCCAGTTCCACAATTCGAACGGAGCGGCGATGCCGACGCCCGCGATTTTTTGCCGCTCGGCCGGAGACAGTTTTGCCTCGAGTTCCGCGATGCCCTCCACCACGAAAGGCAAGATCCATTCCGGCAGCGGATAGGGATAGGTTCTGCGAAGCTTGAGCCTGATGCGGCCAACAAAATCCATCAGCACAAGATCGACGCTGCGCCGGCCGATCTTCACGCCGAAAGAAAAGACCGCGTCGGGGTTGAGGCGCATCGGTGTTGATGGCTGTCCCACCTTGCCGCGCAGTCTTTCACCCCGAATGAGAAGCCCGTCTTTTTCAAGCGAGCGCATGATGACGGAGACAGTCTGTGCCGAGAGACCGCACAGCCTGGAGATTTCCGCTTTCGACAATCCGCCATGCCGGCGAACGAGCGACAGGACCAGCCGCTCATTATAGGCGCGCACTCCGATCTGGTTGGCGCCGCCGCTCATATCCATGATTGTGGGCGGCGCAGGCGGCGCCGTCTCGACAGATTGTCTCATAATATCATCCTCCCGCCCGCCCTATCCGTCGCGACCGATACAGCAGGCTTTATGGCAATCTTGCTATCGCAACGTTAAACGACGCGGCGATATTCCTCCCTGCCGCCTATTAGAATGCCATATGGAATTAATAATTCAATCGGATTTATTTATTGACAGCCGTTTCCTTTGGTGGTTCCATCTGTGCAACGGTCGCTGTTCTCGGAGGAGACGAGATCGTCGAGTAACCGTCACGGTGCTTAAATATCCATTGGGAGGATTAAATGAAGACCACTGTTTCCGCTCTTCTGGGCGCGCTCGCGCTTGGCGTTTCTTTCGCTTCCGTCGCGTCCGCCGCCGATACGTCGGTTTGCCTCATCACCAAGACCGATACCAATCCCTTTTTCGTCAAGATGAAAGAAGGCGCGACCGCCAAGGCCAAAGAGCTTGGCGTGACGCTGAAATCCTATGCCGGCAAGATCGACGGCGATTCCGAAAGCCAGGTTGCCGCCATCGAGACCTGCATCGCCGATGGTGCCAAGGGTATTCTGATTACTGCCTCCGACACGAAGGGCATCGTTCCGGCCGTGCAGAAGGCGCGTGATGCCGGTCTTCTGGTCATCGCCCTCGATACGCCGCTCGAACCCGTCGATGCCGCTGATTCCACCTTCGCCACCGACAACCTCCTGGCCGGTGAACTGATCGGCAAATGGGCTGCCGGCAGCCTCGGCGACAAGGCCAAGGATGCGAAAATCGCCTTCCTCAACCTCACCCCCTCCCAGCCGACGGTGGATGTGCTGCGCAACCAGGGCTTCATGAAGGGCTTTGGCATTGACGTGAAGGACATCAACAAGATCGGCGATGAAAACGATCCGCGCATCGTCGGCCATGATGTCACCAATGGTAACGAGGAAGGCGGCCGCGCGGCGATGGAAAATCTGCTGCAGAAGGACCCAACCATCAATGTCGTCCACACCATCAACGAGCCTGCGGCAGCCGGCGCTTATGAGGCGCTGAAGGCGGTCGGTCGTGAAAAGGATGTTCTGATCGTTTCCGTCGATGGCGGTTGCCCCGGCGTCAAGAACGTCGCGGAAGGCGTGATCGGCGCGACCTCGCAGCAATATCCGCTGCTGATGGCGGCTCTTGGCGTGGAAGCCGTCAAGAAGTTTGCCGACACCGGTGAAAAGCCGAAGCCGACTGAAGGCAAGAACTTCGTCGATACCGGCGTGACGCTGGTAACCGACAAGCCGGTCAAGGGTCTCGACTCCATCGATACGAAGGAAGGTCTCAACAAGTGCTGGGGCTGATGCCTCACCATTGAAACCCGCGGGGGCATTCGTGCCCCCGCCCTTGGACGAGAATGATTAAAGCACGATCCGGGGGATCGGACAAAGGAACAAACGAGCGCGTCACGCGTCCTGCGGGGATGGCATAGGCCGCTTCACAACACTTTGAAATCTACGCATCATTCTCTTTTGAGATAGACCCCGGTGTCAAGGCTGGTGCGATAGAGCGATCGGGAGGAAAATCCATGAGCGATCAGCCGGTGCGGGCTCAGCCGCATAATGAATTTGAAAAAGTGCTTTCGGGAAGTTCGACTCAGGTCGCTGCTTTCGATACGCACGACAAGAGCGTGCTGGAAAAACTACAGCACTTTCTACACTCCAGCCCGGCGGCCGTTCCGCTTATCGTTCTGGTGCTGTCGCTGATTGTTTTCGGCCTGCTTCTCGGCGGCAAGTTTTTCTCGGCCTTCACGCTGACCCTTATTCTGCAGCAAGTCGCCATCGTCGGTATTGTCGGCGCGGCGCAGTCGCTGGTCATCCTGACGGCGGGCATCGATCTGTCGGTTGGCGCGATCATGGTCCTGTCCTCCGTCATCATGGGACAGTTCACCTTCCGTTACGGTCTGCCGGCGGAACTCTCCATTCTCTGTGGCCTTGCCGTCGGCGCATTTTGCGGCTTCATCAACGGTATTCTGGTCTCGCGCATGCGCCTGCCGCCCTTCATCGTCACGCTGGGCATGTGGCAGATCGTACTGGCGACCAACTTCCTTTATTCCGCAAACGAGACGATCCGAGCCCAGGATATCGCCCAGCAGGCGCCGATCCTGCAATTCTTCGGCGCCAATATCCGTGTCGGCAGCGCGGTCTTCACCTATGGCGTCATCGCCATGGTCCTTCTCGTCGCCCTGCTCTGGTATGTGCTGAACCGCACCGCCTGGGGCCGCCATCTTTATGCTGTCGGTGACGATCCGGATGCCGCCGAACTTGCCGGTGTCAACGTCAAGCGCATGCTGACCACCGTTTACACGCTGTCCGGCCTCATCTGCGCCTTCGCTGGCTGGGCCCTCATCGGCCGCATCGGCTCGGTTTCGCCGACCGCCGGTCAATTCGCCAATATCGAATCCATTACCGCAGTGGTTATCGGCGGCCTGTCGCTGTTCGGTGGACGCGGCTCCATCATGGGCATGATTTTCGGTGCCCTGATCGTCGGCGTCTTTTCGCTCGGCCTCAGGCTTATCGGAACAGACCCGCAATGGACCTATCTGTTGATCGGCGTCCTCATCATCATGGCTGTCGCAATCGACCAGTGGATCAGAAAGGTAGCAGGCTGATGGCAAAAGAACCCATTCTCACAGCACGCAATCTCGTCAAGCGCTATGGTCGTGTGACGGCCCTGGACCATGCCGATTTCGATCTCTATCCGGGCGAAATCCTGGCGGTGATCGGCGATAACGGCGCCGGCAAATCCTCTCTCATCAAGGCGATTTCCGGCGCGGTGACACCCGATGAAGGGGAAATCCGGCTGGAAGGCCAGCCCGTCCAGTTCCGCTCGCCGATAGAGGCGCGCAAGGCTGGCATCGAGACGGTCTATCAGAACCTCGCCCTGTCACCGGCGCTTTCCATAGCCGACAATATGTTTCTCGGCCGCGAAATCCGCAAACCCGGTATTCAGGGCAGCCTGTTCCGGGCGCTGGACCGTCCGGCCATGGAAAAATTCGCCCGCGAGAAACTGTCGGAACTCGGCCTGATGACGATCCAGAACATCAATCAGGCAGTGGAAACCCTCTCCGGCGGCCAGCGTCAGGGTGTGGCCGTGGCGCGTGCAGCGGCCTTCGGCTCCAAGGTCGTCATTCTTGACGAGCCGACGGCGGCGCTTGGCGTCAAGGAAAGCCGGCGTGTTCTGGAGCTTATTCTGGACGTGCGTTCGCGCGGCCTGCCCATCGTCCTCATCTCGCATAACATGCCGCATGTCTTCGAGGTCGCGGATCGCATTCATATCCACCGGCTCGGCAAGCGCCTGTGCGTCATCAATCCCAAGGACTACTCCATGTCCGACGCCGTCGCCTTCATGACCGGCGCCAAGGAAGCGCCGAAGGAAACGCTTGCCGCATGACGCTGAAGCTTGAAACGATCGCCGAAGACGTTCTTCGGCGGGCAGAAGGTAAATCCCGTTTTATCGTCGCTATTGCCGGTCCCCCTGGGGCCGGCAAATCCACGCTGGCGGATGCCCTTTGTGATGCTTTGCTGGCACGGGGCGAAACGGCCGCCGTCCTGCCCATGGATGGCTTCCATATGGACAATGGCATCCTTGAAGAGCGGGGGCTGCTGCCGCGAAAAGGCGCACCTGAAACTTTCGACGTGCGCGGTTTCCTCGATATCGTCTCCGCCGTCCGCAAGGGCGGGCAGGAGGTGCTTGTTCCGGTTTTCGACCGCTTCCGTGAAATCGCCATAGCGTCTGCCCGAGCGATTGCGCCGGAAACACGCTTTATCCTCGCTGAAGGCAATTATCTGCTGCTGGACGAGGCGCCATGGACAACTCTTTCCAAAAGCTTCGACCTCACCATTTTTGTCGGGCCGTCCGTCGAGGTGCTGGAGGAGAGGCTGCGGAAAAGGTGGCAGGGCTATGGTCTGGACGAGGCCCAGATCCACGCCAAACTTTTCGAAAACGATCTTCCGAACGGAAAAAGGGTAATCGAAAACGCCCGTCCCGCTGATATTCACATCGATATCTGGGAATAGATTAACGCTTTTCTCTGTTTGAGCGGCGGCACGCATGTGCCGTTAAGCCTTTGTTGACTATGTGTTGAATCTTTTTGATCCACAGGGTGGGGCTTTTGTGTGTCTATTCATTGACGCGAAAATTTCCTCATATACTATATGTGGTGTTCGAGGTTCTTCCGATTCGCAAGGATTGGGAGCTAAGACGGGAATTCGGTGCGTAACGCCGTTATGGCGGAGCAAGGCCGAAACTGCCCCCGCAACTGTAAGCGGTGAGCATCGTTCCGATTTGGGTCACTGGGGTCAAAAGCTCCGGGAAGGCCGGAATAGATGTTGTGACCCGTAAGTCAGGAGACCTGCCTTGAGCGCAAACGTCCACGGGCGGGGTGTCCGGAGGAAGGTGTATGACGCAAATGATTTGCGTGCGCCCTTTTCTGCCCCCTCCAGAACAAGCTTCGGGGTGAAGTCATGCCAGTGCATTTGTTTGAGTTGCTGCGCTCGTCGGCGTAGAGAGTGATTTTACGCGGCTAAAAGCCGCGCGCGCCCACCCTAATGACAGAACCATCGCCGCCCGATTGCAATTGCAATCGGCAATGTTGAGCCGTGTCCGAAACCGGTTTCGAGAGAGGAAATTATGACCGTCACCGTTTACAGCAAGCCCGCCTGCGTCCAATGCACCGCCACCTATCGCGCCCTCGACCGCATCGGCGTCCCCTATGAGATCATCGATATCTCCGAAGATACGGATGCGCTCGATCACGTCCGCGGTCTCGGTTACATGCAGGTTCCCGTGGTCGTCGCCGGTGAGCGCCATTGGGCGGGTTTCCGGCCGGATATGATCGGCTCGATCAGCTGAGGCGGCGGGGCGATGGGCCTGATCGTCTATTATTCCAGCCGCTCTGAAAACACCCATCGTTTCCTTCTGAAACTGGGACGGCGTCTGTTTCGCTTGCCGCTTGGCGTTGAGGAAGATGTTCCCCATGTGTCCGAGCCCTATGTGCTGGTCACCCCCACCTATGGGGGCGGCGGCACCAAAGGGGCCGTGCCGAAACCGGTCATCCGGTTTTTGAACGAGCCCTCCAACCGAAATCTCATTCGCGGCGTCATTGCGGCGGGAAACACGAATTTTGGCGCAGCTTTCGCATCCGCCGGAGATATCGTCTCGCGCAAATGCGCAGTGCCGTTTCTCTATCGCTTCGAGCTTCTCGGCACGGAGGAAGATGTCGCCAACGTCAAACATGGATTGGAACGATTTTGGACACGCTGACCTCAGGCGCGCTGCGCAAGGACGCCAAACAGCCGGCAGCTGCAAGCCAGAAACCGCTCGATGCGGCTCTGGACTACCACGCGCTGAACGCGATGCTGAACCTTTACGACGAGAACGGGAAGATCCAGCTCGACAAGGATCGCCTGGCCGCCCGGCAATATTTCCTCCAGCACGTCAACCAGAACACCGTCTTTTTCCATAACCTCAGGGAAAAGCTCGATTATCTGGTGACGGAGGGATATTACGAACAGGAGGTACTGGACCAGTATTCCTTCAATTTCGTCCGCGACCTTTATGACGAGGCCTATGCCCGGAAGTTCCGCTTCCCGACCTTTCTCGGCGCCTTCAAATATTACACCTCCTATACGCTGAAGACCTTCGACGGAAAACGTTATCTGGAGCGTTACGAGGACCGCGTCTGCATGGTGGCGCTGGCCCTTGCGCGTGGCGATGAGCAGCTTGCCCGCGATCTGGTCGATGAAATCATTTCAGGCCGCTTCCAGCCGGCAACCCCGACCTTCCTCAACGCCGGCAAGAAGAGCCGCGGCGAGTTGGTCTCGTGTTTTCTGCTGCGTGTGGAAGACAATATGGAAAGCATCGGCCGCTCCATCAATTCGGCCCTGCAGCTGTCCAAGCGCGGCGGCGGCGTGGCGCTGTCCCTGACCAATATTCGCGAATTCGGAGCGCCGATCAAACAGATCGAAAACCAGTCGTCCGGCGTTATTCCAGTGATGAAACTGCTGGAAGATTCGTTTTCCTATGCCAACCAGCTTGGTGCGCGACAGGGTGCCGGCGCGGTCTATCTGCATGCCCACCACCCGGATATCATGCGCTTCCTCGATACCAAGCGCGAAAATGCCGACGAGAAAATCCGCATCAAGACCCTGTCGCTCGGCGTGGTGATCCCCGATATCACCTTCGAACTCGCCCGCAACAATGAGGATATGTACCTGTTCTCGCCCTATGATGTGGAGCGTGTCTATGGCGTGCCGTTGACCGAGATTTCGGTCAGCGAAAAATATCAGGAAATGGTCGCCGATAGCCGCATCCGCAAGAAGAAGATCAAGGCGCGCGAATTCTTTCAGGTGATCGCCGAAATCCAGTTCGAGAGCGGTTACCCCTATATCATGTTCGAGGACACGGTGAACCGCGCCAATCCGGTCGCCGGCCGCATCAGCATGAGCAATCTCTGCTCGGAAATCCTGCAGGTCAGCGAGGCAAGCGAGTTCAATGCCGATCTTTCCTACAGCCATATGGGCAAGGATATCTCCTGCAATCTCGGCTCGCTGAACATCGCCTCGGCGATGGATTCGGCCGATTTCGGCAAGACGATCGAGACCTCCATCCGGGCGCTGACGGCGGTATCGGACATGAGCCACATTTCCTCCGTTCCTTCGGTGGAAAAGGGCAATGATGCCAGCCACGCCATCGGGCTTGGCCAGATGAACCTGCACGGTTATCTGGCGCGCGAACGCATCTTTTATGGTTCCGAAGAAGGCGTCGATTTCACCAATATCTATTTCTACACCGTGACCTATCACGCCATCCGCGCCAGCAATCGGCTGGCCGTGGAACGGGGCCAGAGCTTCAGGGGTTTTGAGAACTCCAAATATGCTTCCGGCGACTATTTCGACAAATATACCGACCGGGAATGGTTGCCCGCGACGGAAAAGGTCCGTGAGCTCTTCGAAAAAGCCGGTATTGCCATTCCAACGCAGGAAGACTGGACGGCGTTGAAGCAGGACGTGATGGCATCGGGTCTCTATAACCAGAACCTTCAGGCCGTACCGCCAACCGGTTCGATCTCCTATATCAACCACTCCACCTCTTCCATTCATCCGATCGTCTCGAAGATCGAAATCCGCAAAGAGGGCAAGATCGGCCGCGTTTATTACCCGGCTTCCTATCTCTCTAATGACAATCTCGAATATTATCAGGATGCCTACGAGATCGGTCCGGAAAAGATCATCGACACCTATGCGGCCGCCACCCAGCATGTCGATCAGGGCCTGTCGCTGACTTTGTTCTTCCGCGATACGGCGACGACGCGCGATATCAATCGGGCGCAGATCTACGCCTGGAAGAAGGGCATCAAGACCATCTATTACATCCGTTTGCGCCAGATGGCGCTGGAAGGCACGCAGGTTCAGGGCTGCGTTTCCTGCACGCTCTGAATCGAGGGACAAGACAATGAACATCGCCGTAAAACCCGCGTCCCGCATCCGCGCGGTCAACTGGAACCGCATCGAGGACGACAAGGATCTCGAAGTCTGGAACCGCCTGACCTCGAATTTCTGGTTGCCGGAAAAGGTGCCGCTCTCCAACGATATCCCCTCGTGGGGAACGCTGAAGCCGGAAGAACAGAAACTGACGATCCGTGTCTTCACCGGGCTGACATTGCTCGACACGATCCAGAACGGTGTCGGCGCCGTGCGCCTGATGGAGGATTCGGCAACGCCGCATGAGGAGGCGGTGCTTTCCAACATCTCCTTCATGGAGGCCGTGCACGCCCGCTCCTATTCGTCGATCTTCTCGACGCTGTGCCTCACGCCTGACGTTGACGACGCCTATCGCTGGTCTGAGGAAAACGAGTTCCTGCAGCGTAAATCCGCGCTCATCATGCGGGAATATGACAGCGGTGATCCGCTGAAGAAAAAAATCGCCAGCGTGTTTCTGGAAAGTTTCCTGTTCTATTCCGGCTTCTATCTGCCGATGTTCTGGTCAAGCCGCGCCAAACTCACCAATACGGCGGATTTGATCCGCCTCATCATCCGTGACGAGGCCGTGCATGGTTATTATATCGGCTACAAGTTCCAGCGGGCGGTGGAGCGCCTCGGCGAAACGCAGAGACAGGAGATAAAGGATTTCGCCTTCGATCTCCTGCTCGAACTTTACGATAACGAGGCGAAATATACCGAAGACCTCTATGACGGCGTCGGCCTGACAGAGGACGTCAAGCAGTTCCTGCATTACAACGCCAACAAGGCCCTGATGAATCTGGGTTATGAGGCGCTGTTTCCGGCCGAGGCCTGCCGGGTCAATCCCGCAATCCTCTCGGCGCTTTCTCCGAATGCCGACGAGAACCACGACTTCTTTTCCGGTTCCGGCTCGTCCTATGTCATCGGCAAGGCGGTTGCGACCGAAGACGAAGATTGGGATTTCTGAAACCGGTTTGTCGGCAGGACCCGCAAAAGCTATTGCGGGTTCACCACCTGGCTCGCGAGGCGGAAGGGGCTGGCGACAGTGGCGCCGATCGCATCGAAAACAAAGGCTCCGGCGCTGTTGATATCACCCCCGCGCCTGCTTGCCTCAAGTTGCGGCACCATGGAGGCCAGCGCCGCATAGCGGTCGTGGTTGAGCGGGTCCGACGCCTTCAGATTGGAGATGTCGACGAATTGCACGCCCTCCTTGAGGGCGGCTTCCTGTACCTGCGGATCGGTGACGTCAAGCGCGCCGATACGGGTAACGTCGGCACCAAGGATGGAAGAGGCTTTAAGCGCACGGTCATCCTTGGAAACGAGAACGGTAAGCGGCGGGCTGAGCCGGCCGACAACCTCGATCTGCTTGCGGAAGACATCGGCGTCAATATCGGGCGCAGCCAGCACCACCTGCAGCTTGGCGATGACATCGTTTCTGCCCTGGAAGCGCAATTGCCGCAGCGCCTCCATGACCAGCCAGCCGCCCATGCTGTGCCCGAACACGACGACGCTCTTTTTTGGGGTCTGCCGGGTGAGATCGATCAACATCGCGGCGAGCGCATCGCGTGAAAAGGTCGCGGACTCCTTGTCGGCCACATAGCCGGCGACAGATGCCTGTGAGGGCCAGGAAAAGACCAGCGGCACGCCGTTCATATTGGCATCTGCGGCCATCTGCGCCGCGCGGAACAGGGCTTCCTGATAACTGTAATTATAGCCGTGTACGAAAAGTGCGATCTGCTTGCCGGAGTGGGCTATGTCGCCAAGATCGGCATTAAAGCGCGTTTTCGTCAGCATATCGGCCCTGGTAACGACGAAATCCTTTTTTGGGTCGGGCTTGCCGCTGGCCCATTCGATTTTTCCGCTTTTATGGGTGGGCGGAATGGAAATATCGAAACTGGCGTAGTTTGGCTCCATTGCCCGCGCCGTGCCGAAGCCCTTTTTTGCGTCCGTGTTTTTCTCCCGCGTGCTCGCCACGAAGGCGGTCACGATTTTCGTGTCCTGGGTCCTGGTGTTGACGGCTTCCAGCACATCCGCCCCCGGTCGGCCTGCGCAGGAGGAGAGAAGACCGAGAGCGAGAAAGAGAGAAAAGATCAGGCGCATGAGTGGGCTACCGATGATGAGGACCGGCTCATAAATAACCGGCGACTAAAAAAGTTGCTACTGAAGAATGAATTGCACTCTAGCGGCTGTCTTCGGTGCGAACGGACGTTCCCCACCTTGCTATCCGTCCATCTTCGTTTTAGGCCGTAAACATGACGAACAAGGTGTCGCTTTTACGGCTGAAACTCACGGACTTCCGCAATTATGCGGCGGCTGCGCTCACGCTCGATGAACGCCATGTGGTGCTGACGGGCGACAACGGTTCAGGCAAGACCAATCTCCTGGAGGCCGTCTCCTTTCTCTCACCCGGAAGGGGCCTGCGCCGCGCCACCCTGTCTGACGTGACGCGGGTAGGGGCCGAAGCCACCGGTTTCTCAATCTTCGCCGATGTCGAGGGTATGGATGGCGAAGTCGCCATCGGTACGGGAATTGAAGGCGATGGCGAGGTAGTGTCGCGTCGCCTGAGACTGAACGGGACGCCGGTGAAATCCGTCGATGAATTGACCGACCATCTGCGGGTATTGTGGCTGACGCCCGCCATGGATGGCCTCTTTACTGGCTCGTCCTCGGACCGCCGGCGTTTCCTCGACCGGCTGGTGCTGTCGCTCGATCCCGCTCACGGAAGGCGCGCAAGTGATTTCGAAAAGGCCATGCGCGGCCGCAACCGCCTGCTTTCGGAAGGCCGCTTCGACCCGGTCTGGCTGGACGGTATCGAAAAGCAGATGGCGGAACTCGGCATCTCCATGGCCGTTGCGCGTTATGAAATGCTTGGCCTTTTAAAGAACCTCATCGAAGGCAGAGCCGGCGACGCGGCCTTCCCCTCGGCGGCGCTTTCGCTTTCGGGTTTCATGGACGACATGCTCAACCGGCCGGCTGTCGATCTCGAAGACGAGTATGGGCTGATGTTGCGTGAGGGCCGCTATCGTGACGCCGCAGCGGGCCGCACGCTCGATGGCCCGCATCGCGTCGATCTCTTCGTGCGCCATGCGGAAAAGAACATGGAAGCCGAACGCTGCTCGACCGGGGAGCAGAAGGCGCTGTTGGTCGGTCTGGTGCTTGCACATGCGCAGCTCACAGCCAATATGACTGGCCACGCGCCGGTTCTGCTGCTGGACGAAATCGCCGCCCATCTGGACGAAGGCAGGCGCGCCGCCCTGTTCGATCTCATCCACGCGCTTGGCGGCCAGAGTTTCATGACGGGAACGGATGCGGCGATGTTTTCCGCCCTTGGCGAGCGGGCGCAATTCTTCAATGTTTCTCACGGGAGCATCATGGCATGACGGTAGAGAGATGGAGTGCGACATGGACCCGCTGAGCCCTGAAGAAATCGAACGCTACAAGCGCCACATTCTTCTGCCGGAAATCGGCGGTGCCGGCCAGCAGCGGCTGAAGGCGGCGCGCGTTCTGGTGATCGGGGCCGGCGGACTTGGCGCGCCCGTCCTTCATTATCTTGCCGCCGCCGGTGTCGGCACGCTCGGCATGATCGATGACGATGTGGTTTCCCTCTCCAATCTCCAGCGGCAGGTGATCCACGATACCGGCACGATCGGGGAGTTGAAGACGGAAAGCGCCCGCAAAGCCATCGCCCGGCTCAACCCGCATGTCCGTACTCTTGTTTATGAAGAGCGCTTTTCTGAGGTCTGGGCGCATGATCATCTGCCATCCTTCGATCTCCTCATCGATGGCTCGGATAACTTCGATACGCGTTATGCCGCAGCCGATGCCGCAGAAGCTGCAAAAAGGCCGCTGGTGACGGGTGCCGTCGGTCGCTTCGATGGTTCTGTAACGGTGTTGAAACCCTATGAGGCAAATGCTGATGGCAGTCTTTTGCCGGGTTACCGCGATCTGTTTCCTGAGCCGCCACCGCTGGGTCTTATTCCGAATTGCGCCGAAACGGGCATTGTCGGAGCGCTGACCGGGGTGATCGGCACAATCATGGCCATGGAGGCGATCAAGGTTATCACCGGTGCCGGTGAGCCGTTGATCGGCCGTCTGCTCCTCTACGACGCCCTGTCAGCCCGTTTCGAAACCGTCCGTTACAGGCGGCGGTCAACTGGAAAGAAACCATGATCGAGATCGCCAAGATCGGGGAAGAATTCAGTCGCTGGCAGGAATTACTGACACTCATCACGTCCTCCTTCGCCTATATGGATGGCGTCATCGACCCGCCATCCTCGGCCCATCGCCTGACGCTTGAAAATCTGGCGGAGAAGGCGAGGGTGGAGATCGCTTTCGTTGCGCTTGATGGCGATGAGATTGTGGGCTGCCTGTTTTGCCGGCCGGAGCCGCCGGCCTGTCTTTATGTCGGCAAACTCTGTGTTTCCCCGAAAGCCCAGGGAAAGGGCATCGGCAGGATGCTTCTGGAGCAGGCCGAAGCGCTGGCGCGCGAATTGGCGTTACCGGCGCTGCGGCTGGAAACTCGTATCGAGCTTATCGCCAATCATGCCAAATTCGCCGTCTGGGGTTTCGTCAAGACCGCCGAAAATGCCCATGCCGGTTATGACCGCACGACTTCGATCGAAATGACCAAATTTCTCGGCTGAGGTCGCCGAATTTCGCCCTGCAATCCGGTCGGGGACGGTCGAAAAAGACAGTCCATGGACGCATGACACGTCTATTGCAAAAGCCCGGACTTAAGCATTTGGGAGAGAAAGACAGAAGAGACGCGGTCAAGTCCCGTCTGTGGTTGAACTTCGGTCGATCCGACCTGCCAGACGCCTTTATCCGGACCTCTGACGAGCTGAATTTCCGTCGTAACCTTGTGGGTGAGCGGAGCCGACTTCGTGGCCTCGACCATCTGCTTCATGAGTTTTGCGGAAGGCATGCGGGTTTTATCGCCAATATCGTCTGCATTTGCGGCTGCCTTCAGCCGCTGGAATACAGGCCCGACATCCGGCAGGGAACAATTCATCTTTACCCGCGCCACAGAGAGACCGGTGGGCGATTGGGAGCCGATACGCGCAGGCTCGGCCTGGCAGCGCACCCGTTCCGTGCTGGCGACCCAGAGCCGTGCGAACTGGTCGGACTGCTCGTTCGTGGTTCCCTTGGGAGCGTGCATGCCCTTGTATTTGCGCTGCCATGCGACCGGGTTGGCAACCAGATCCATGTCGGTGTAGCGCTGCCCGCTACCCGACGATCCCCATTCCCTGCTGAGGCGAACCATGCTGGCGCGATCAAAATTCAGCCAGGCGCGATAATAGAGTTCCGCGGTCTCCTCGGGTGAGGGCGGGGCAGCACGGGCCGGGCCGCTGACCAGAACGAGCAGGACGGATATGAGCAGCAGAAACTTCGCCTGGATTCCCATTGATTGCTCCCTCCATGTGACGATCAGACAGGCCTTGTCTGAGCCGGTTCAGTTCCGCCCCGGCAGCACCCGGTTCGGCGGGCGGTGACCGTCGAACAGCGTGCGGATGTTGATGATGACCTTGTCCCCCATTTCGATACGGCCTTCGATCGTCGCAGAGCCCATATGCGGAAGCAGCACGACCTTGCCTTCCTTGGCGAGCTTGATGAGCTTGGGGTTTACGGCAGGCTCGTTCTCGTAGACATCGAGACCGGCGCCGGCGATCTTGCCTTCACGCAGGCACTGGATCATCGCCGCTTCATCGATGATGTCGCCACGCGCGGTATTCACGATGTAGCTGGTCGGCTGCATCAGCGCCAGCCGCCGTGCCGAGATCAGGTGATAGGTCGCGGGCGTCGAGGGGCAATTGACGGAGACGATATCCACCCGCGCCAGCATCTGGTCGAGGCTGTCCCAATAGGTCGCCTCAAGCTCCGTCTCGGTGGCCGGATTGACGCGTTTGCGGTTGTGATAATGAATGGAAAGCCCGAAGGCCTTGGCACGCCGCGCAACCGCCGTTCCGATGCGGCCCATGCCGACAATGCCGATGCGCTTGCCGGAAATGCGCCGCCCGAGCATCCAGGTCGGCGACCAGCCCAGCCATTCGTCCGCACCATTGGCGAGCACGCGTGTGCCTTCGATCATGCGGCGCGGCACGGCCAGCGCCAGCGCCATGGTAATGTCGGCGGTATCTTCGGTCAGCACGTTGGGGGTGTTGGTGACGGTAATGCCCTTTCGGGCGGCGGCGTCCACATCCACATGGTCGATGCCGTTGGAAAAGCTCGCAATCAGCTTCAGCTGCGATCCGGCCTTCTCGATCATGGCGGCGGTGATGCGGTCGGTGACGGTGGGCACCAGAACGTCGACCCGCTGCATGGCGGCCACAAGCTCGTCTTCGCTTCGCTGCGTATCATCGATGTTCAGTTCGGCATCGAACAGTTCACGCATTCTGGTTTCGACGACGTCAGGCAATTTGCGGGTGATATAGACTGTCGGTCTCTTCTTGTGGGTCATCGTTTGCCGCTGCCTTGTTCAGAAGTCATTAACCAGAAAGAGCGATAATTTCTTTCAATCAGGGCGTTTCTACCAGACCCACCGGCGAAGACAAACAAATCTCGCTGAAGCTTGAGGCATGTGGAAACGAGCCTCCTCGAATATCATCCGGTTTGCAGAAGGCGGGAAACGGAAATGGGCATGCGCAGTGTGGTTTCTATCGTTTGCATTGCATTGTCTTTGGGCCTCCTTGGCGCGGCGACCGAAGCCATGGCGCAGGGGGCTGCCAAGGGCGCAAGCGGCCTTCCCCTGCCGCGTTTTGTCAGCCTGAAATCCAAGCGTGTCAACATGCGCATCGGACCCAGCACGGACTATGCCGTATCCTGGATGTATATGAAATCGGGCATGCCGGTTGAAATCATCCAGGAATATGAAAACTGGCGGCGTATCCGCGATGCCGATGGCACGGAAGGCTGGGTCAATCAGGCCCTTCTTTCCGGTGAGCGCACGGCCGTTGCCGCCCCCTGGATGCGCGGCAAGGGCAAGGACGTCTATGTGAACATGCGTCGTGACGCGCAGTCAGGCGCTGCCGTCATCGCGCGGCTGGAGCCGGGCGTCGTCTTCAGGATTGGCGAATGTAATGGTGACTGGTGCCGCGCCGAGGCCGGTCAGGCCTCGGGCTGGGTGTCGCAGGGTGAAATCTGGGGCGCTTACCCGGGCGAGGCCTTTAAATAAGGCCGTGTTTTGCGCCCAGAACCTTCAGGGATGACATGGGGCGTGGCCCGACCTGTTGAATAACGGCGGCGGCTGCCAGGCAGCCGAGCTTGCCGCACTCTTCCAGAGACCGGTCCTGCGTGTAGCCGAACAGGAAGCCGGCGGCGAAAAGATCGCCCGCACCCGTCGTATCAACGACGTCATGCACCGGATAGGCGTCCACTTTCACGCGTTCCGTACCGCGCAGGATTACGGCGCCTTCTTCGCTCATCGTCACGGCTGCGATCTTGCAATCGGCTGCGATTTTCGTCAGCGCCAGCTCGAAATCCTCGGTTTCGTAGAGCGAAAGCGCTTCCTGCTTGTTGGCGAAAACAATGTCCACCGTGCCGGAGCGCATCAGATCGAGAAATTCTTCACGGTAGCGGCCAACGCAGAAACTATCTGACAGTGTCATCGAGACTTCGCGGCCGTTCTCATGCGCAATGCGGGCGCATTCGCGAATGGCGTCCTTGGCGCGCGGCGGATCCCACAGGTAACCTTCGAAATAGGTGACCTTGGTCTGCGCCACGACGTCGTCTTCCACGTCCTCCGGCCCGAGATCGACACAAGCGCCGAGATAGGTGTTCATCGAACGCTCGCCGTCTTCGGTCACGAAGATCATCGAACGGGCGGTCGGCGGAAACGTGCCTTCCGGTTTCGTTTCGAAATAAACGCCCTGCGCGCGGATGTCGTGCTGGAAGATTTCTCCGAGTTGGTCTTCGGCCACCTTGCCGAAATAAGCGGCCTTGCCGCCGAAATTCGCCACGCCCGCTGCCGTGTTGCCCGCACTTCCGCCGGAGGCTTCAAGCGCCGGTCCCATCAGCGAATACAGCAACTCGGCCCGTTCCGCATCGATGAGGTTCATTGCGCCCTTGGTAATGGCATTGTCATTCAGGAACTGATCATCGCAGCGGGAAATGATGTCGACAATGGCATTGCCGACAGTCAGTACGTCGAATTTCGTCATAGGCCTATCCGGTTGGCGGTGGGTATTTCCAAATGGTCTTAAACATTTCTGGCTTCAAGAAAAGCCCATGGGGGAAATATGCCGTTCTCCACGAGAGAAGGCGACGCGTCATTTGCCTGTAATATGGTTAAGCTATCACTCCGGTCAGAGCAAAAGGTGTGTGAATGCGTACCTGAATGGCAGACATGAGGTCTTCCGGCTCCACCGTTATCTCCGCCACGGATGTACTGGCGGCATATAACGGATATGACAAAAGGCGGGGGAAACCCCGCTTTTTCTTTTGGTCCATTGCTTCGGGACTAGAAAATCATACGAGGTAGCGGAGAGGCGCTTTAAGCAAAAAGCGCCCTACAATTTATGCTTCGATAGCATAAAGGTTCTGCCGTATTGCATGAAAACAAGGCGGCGTAACGTTTTCGCGATTCCATTCCCCCGGAAAACGCTCTAAAGCGGAGTATCTCCCGCAAAGCCGCGAAAGCTTTCCCTCCATGTCTGCCGTTGCCGCGAACGTCGCTCCCATTTTCATTCTCATCCTGATCGGCTGGCTTACCGTCAAGGCTGGTCTGTTCAGGGCCGATGCCGGCGAGATTCTCAGCGATTTCGTGTTCAAGATCGCCGTGCCGACCCTGATCTTCCGCACGCTCGCGGAAGCGAATTTTCACGGCGCATCGCCTTTTCGCCTATGGCTCACATATTTTGCGGGTGTCGCCGTGACCTGGACGGTCGGGCATATCGTCACGCGCTATGTCTTCAAGCAGGATGTCCGCATCGCCGTCATAGCCGGCATTTCCTCGGCCTTTGCCAATAATATCTTCATCGGCCTGCCGCTCGTCGGGCGCTCCGTGGGGGATGAGGGGCTGGTCGCCCTGTCCATTCTGCTTGCCATTCACCTGCCGGTCATGATGATCGCTGGCACGATCCTGATGGAGAACGCCACGTACAAGGCGGTTGGCGGCGAAAAGCGCAGCATGGTTGCGGTCTTCAAGCAGGTGGGCCGCAACCTCGTCACCAATCCGCTGGTGATCGGACTTTTCATCGGGCTTTCAACCAATGTTTCCGGTGTGACGCTGACGCCAATCCTCAAGACCGTGGTTGATCAGATCGCCTCCATGGCGGGACCGGCGGCACTCATCTCGCTCGGCATGGCGCTGACGAAATACACCATTCGCGGCAATCTCGGGATCGCCGTTACCATGACGGTTTTCAAGCTGCTGCTTCTGCCCGCCTGCGTGTGGGCCATGGGCCACGGGCTCGGTCTAAGCCGGGAATGGACGGCCGCACTGGTGCTCACCTCTTCCGTGCCGACGGGGGTGAACGCATGGCTGATCGCCAACCGCTTCGGTATCGGCCACAGCGTTGCGGCCTCCACCATCAGCATTTCCACGGCGACCGGTGTTCTTTCCGTGTCGCTGTGGGCATGGCTGTTGAGCTGATTAGTCCGCCGAACTGATTATTTCTGGGCGCTCAGGATCTTGAAGCGTGCGTTGCGGCATACCTCGCCACTGGTGCGGAACTCCGCCGCGAGCACCGGCTCATAGGGCATGCCGCGATTGGCAACCATCAGCAGCTTTCCACCGCTGCGAAGCGCGCCCGCCGCAGCCTTGATGAAGGCCTGACCAAGGGCGGGTTCCGCCGCCTGTCCCGCCGCGTGGAAAGGCGGGTTCATGATGATCAGGTCGTATTTTTCCTTCGGCGGTTCGTTTGCCAGATCCTGCCAGAAGAAGCGTGCCGTCAGCCGCGGATTATTCTCGAGAAGATTGGTCTTGGCGAATTCGAGCGCGTTCCAGTCGGCTTCGAAAAGATCGATGCGGGCCGTGCGCGGCGATTTTTCTGCCAGCATGACCGAGAGATAACCCCAGCCTGCACCGAAGTCGGCAGCATTGCCGTCAAAGTCGGTCGGCAGGCGCGATGCGAGAAGCTCCGAACCGTCATCCACCCGGTCATGGGAGAACATGCCAGGCAGGGCGGTGAAACGGCCCGCTACCGTGGCGGCATGCTGGGCAAGCTTTGACACGGCGGATGACACATCGTCCGGCCGTCTGAACCAGACGGCGACGCCGTGATATTTCGGCGTCGATTCCGCTTCGATGCCAAGCTTTGCAAGCGTCTTGCGCAGCGTCAGAATACCGTCTTCCTTCGATCCGGCAGCGACGATAAGGCCGCCGGCCTTCACGCGCGAAAGTGTTTCGGCGACGCGGTTTTCGTTCTCACCGCGATGTTTGCCGCACAGCAACAGCGCTGCATCGTAGTCCTCGCCCGAAACATCCGGGGTGACCTCTGCGCCCTGAGCCTGCAAGGCCCGGTAGAGCGGCCTCAGATGCTGGACCGCGACGATCTCCGCATCAAAACCCTCCAGCCGTGGGCCGGCTTCTGCTCCCAGAAACAGAACGCGTTCGCCCTCTTTCGGCATGTCGAGCATTTCTGCGGCAAAGGGATGGAAAAGGGTTTTGACGGCGTCACGGCTCATTGGAGCGTCCTTAAGATCGAGCATTTCCAGTAAAATTGCATCGCGGTTTTACGCCCGGAAAATGCGTAAAAACAAATAAGTAGAGCGCTTTCGCGTTTCGGAGAAAGACGGAAACGCTCCAATAGAAAAAAGGCGCGGGCAAAACCCGCGCCTCGATAGAATATGGCGGCGCGGCCTTATTCGGCAGCGGCTTCGCCGTCTTCCTTCTTCTTGTCGGCGGCGATTTCCTGGCCGGTTGCCTGGTCGACAACCTTCATAGACAGGCGAACCTTGCCACGCTCGTCGAAGCCCATCAGCTTCACCCAGACCTTGTCGCCTTCCTTGACGACGTCAGAGGTCTTGGCGACACGCTCGGAAGCGAGCTGCGAGATATGAACGAGGCCATCGCGGGCGCCGAAGAAGTTGACGAAAGCGCCGAAGTCAGCGGTCTTGACGACCGTGCCTTCGTAGATCTGGCCGACTTCCGGTTCTGCAACGATCGAGTGGATCCACTTGCGGGCCGCTTCGATTTCCTTGCCGGAAGACGAAGCAATTTTGACGGTGCCGTCATCCTCGATGTTGATCTTCGCGCCGGTCTTTTCGACGATTTCGCGAATGACCTTGCCGCCCGAACCGATGACTTCACGAATCTTGTCGACCGGAATGTTCATCACTTCGATGCGCGGTGCGAATTCGCCGAGCTGGCCACGGCTCTCGGTGATGGCGTTGGCCATTTCGCCGAGGATGTGCTTGCGGCCACCCTGTGCCTGCTCCAGAGCGATCTTCATGATCTCTTCGGTGATACCGGCGATCTTGATGTCCATCTGCAGCGAGGTGATGCCGTCGGCAGTACCGGCGACCTTGAAGTCCATGTCGCCGAGGTGATCTTCGTCACCGAGGATGTCGGAGAGAACCGCAAAGCGCTCGCCTTCAAGGATAAGGCCCATGGCGATACCGGCAACCGGCTTTGCCAGCGGAACGCCGGCGTCCATCAGTGCAAGCGAGGTGCCGCAAACCGTTGCCATCGACGAGGAGCCGTTGGACTCGGTGATTTCGGAAACGACGCGCAGCGTGTAGGGGAACTGTTCCGCAGTCGGCAGCATCGGGCGGATAGCGCGCCATGCGAGCTTGCCGTGACCGATTTCGCGACGACCCGGGGAGCCCATGCGGCCTGTTTCACCGACCGAGTAGGGCGGGAAGTTGTAGTGCAGCAGGAAGCGTTCCTTGTACATGCCGGTGAGGCTGTCGACATACTGCTCATCTTCGCCGGTGCCGAGGGTCGCAACAACGATCGCCTGGGTTTCGCCGCGGGTAAAGAGTGCCGAACCGTGGGTGCGCGGCAGAAGGCCGACTTCCGAGATGATCGGACGAACGGTCGACAGGTCGCGGCCGTCGATGCGGCTCTTGGTGTCGAGAACGTTCCAGCGAACGATCTTGGCCTGAAGGTGCTTGAAGACGGCGCCGATTTCTTCCGGGCTGTACTTTGCTTCGCCTTCTTCCGGCAGGAAGTGCGCCTTCACCTTTGCCTTGACCGCGTCGACGGCGGCGTAGCGGGCAGCCTTCTCGGTGATCTTGTAGGCATCGCGCAGTTCGGCTTCGGCGAGCGCCAGCATTTCGTTTTCGAGCGCGGAGAAGTCTTCCGGTTCGAATTCGCGGGGTTCCTTGGCGGCAACTTCGGCGAGCTTGATGATCGCGTCGATAACCGGCTGGAAGCCCTTGTGGCCGAACATGACGGCGCCGAGCATGATGTCTTCGTTGAGTTCCTTGGCTTCCGATTCAACCATCAGAACAGCGTCGGAGGTGCCGGCGACAACCAGATCGAGCGTGGATTCTTCCATCTCGTCGAGATGCGGGTTCAGAACATATTCGCCGTTGATGTAGCCAACGCGCGCGCCGCCGATCGGACCCATGAACGGGATACCGGAAAGGGTCAGCGCAGCCGAAGTGGCGACCATCGACAGAATGTCCGGGTTGTTTTCCAGATCGTGCTGGATAACGGTAACGACAACCTGCGTGTCGTTCTTGTAGCCCTCAGGGAAAAGCGGGCGGATCGGGCGGTCGATCAGGCGCGAAACCAGCGTTTCGTTTTCGCTCGGACGGCCTTCGCGCTTGAAATAACCGCCGGGGATCTTGCCAGCCGCGTAGGTCTTTTCCTGATAGTTGACGGTCAGCGGGAAGAAGTCCTGGCCGGGCTTCGGAGACTTTGCGGAAACCACGGTCGCGAGAACCATCGTCTCGCCGTAGGTTGCGATGACGGCGCCGTCAGCCTGACGGGCAACCTTGCCGGTCTCGAGCTTCAGCGGGCGGCCTGCCCATTCGATTTCCACGGAGTGTTGATTGAACATATCTTGTCCTTGTTTGTACTTGCCCGCCTTGTGGGGGCAAAGAACGACGCAATCACGGGCAAGACAGCCGGAGGCTTTCAACGTGCAAGCATCCGGCAATCCTGCCCCATGACAGGTCTGCGGTTGAAAAGGTCGCTCCGGCCCATCCGGGGCTGCCTTATCGTCCGGGGGCCATAGCTGTGGCAAACGCCCGGAAATTATGATGACCTTGAAAAGGTCAGATATAAAAACCGGCGGGTATCTTTGCGAAACCCGCCGGATAAGGTTTTAGCGGCGAATGCCGAGAGCACCGATCAGCTTGCTGTAACGGGCTTCGTCCTTCTTCTTCAGGTAGTCGAGAAGCGAACGACGGCTCGAAACCAGCGTCAGAAGGCCACGACGGGAGTGGTTGTCCTTCTTGTGGTCCTTGAAGTGACCGGTGAGGTTGTTGATCCGCTCGGTCAGGATAGCGACCTGAACTTCCGGAGAACCGGTGTCGCCTTCCTTCGTTGCATATTCCTTGATGAGGGCGGCTTTGCGCTCTGCAGTAATCGACATCGGACGATCCTTTCTATTTTAAGGAAAATGGGACGCCTGGAGCCGGGATGTCGTCCAGCTCAGGCCATTCGGCAGCAAAGGCAAAGCCCAAGCTGGCGCTGCCTATAAACTATTCCGGGTACAATTGAAAGAGGCGATTGACTGCGCCTCCCCGAGCGTTTCCCGCAAAAGTGTGAAGCGGATTTCCGCCCGGAAACGCGTAAAACAAATAGATGGAGCCCGTTTCAGCCGAAAACCCGCTTCGGCCGGAACTCGCCTTCACCGATCTCGCCGATGGCGACCAGCTTGCCATGTGCGGTCGCATAGGCTTCCGGATGATTGGCCGGCGCATCACGCCCGCGCAGCAGGATGGGGTTGCCCATCTTCAGCCGGTGGGCCTGATCGTCATTGATGATGAGGCGGGGAAGGGCGGAAAGCGCCTCAGCCGTGTCGATCAGATAGGCATCCAGCGCTTCCAGTCGCTCGTCGCGATCCTCCACGGCTTCAAGCGCCTTCAGGGTTTCGAGAGGCACCATCATGTCTTCGCCGAAGGGGGCGACCATGGTGCGACGCAATTGCGAAATATGGCCGTAGCAACCGAGATCATGGCCCATGTCGCGCGCCAGCGCCCGCACATAGGTGCCCTTACCGCATTCCACTTCGAAATGCGCGGTATTGGCGTCCGGGCAGGCAAGCAGCGTCAGACGGTGGATTTCCACTTCGCGTGCTGGAATTTCCACCGTCTCGCCGTCGCGCGCCAGATCATAGGCGCGCTCGCCGGCGATCTTGATGGCGGAGAATTGCGGCGGTGTCTGCTGGATCACGCCGGTATAATTGGGCAGAAGATCGCGGATCGCCTGTTCATCCGGGCGTTGATCGGAAGAGTTGACCACCTCGCCTTCGAGATCGTCAGTTGAGCGCTGCTCGCCCCAGGTGACGGTAAATTCGTAGATTTTCCGGCCGTCCATCACATAAGGCACGGTCTTGGTCGCATCGCCAAGCGCAATCGGCAGCATGCCAGACGCCAGCGGATCGAGCGTGCCGGCATGGCCCGCCTTCTGGGCGTTGAACAGCCATTTGATCTTGGAAACGGCCTCGGTGGAGCCAAAATCCAGCGGCTTGTCGAGAATGAGCCAGCCGGAAATCGGGCGGCCCTTGGGTTTGCGGTTTTGCTGTTTGCGTGGTTTGGACATGCTTCAGTTCTGTTCGTCGTCTTTTTCGTTTGAAGGTCCGAGATCGCGCTGCACCTCCGGTGACCGCAGGAGTGCGTCGATCTTCTGGTAATTGTCGAAACTCGTATCATCACGGAAACGCAGTTCCGGCATGTATTTCATCTGCCGAAGCTGCGGGCCAAGGCGGCCGCGCATGAACTTGGCATGACGATTGAGTGCATCGATGATGCCGGTGTGATCGGCAACGCCAAGCGGCGTTACGTAGGCCGTCGCGATCTTCAAATCGGGCGACATACGCACTTCCGATATCGAAATGACGGTCTTTTCAATAAGATCGTCGCGAACTTCGCCGCGTTGCAGGACTTGCGTCACGGCCGCGCGAACCTGTTCGCCGACGCGCAGCATACGCTGCGAGGGAGCCGATGATGTTGCTTTTGCCATTTCTTTTGCCCCTGCACATCTCCCCCCAATCTTTTTCTGTCGAGGAGGGTGTGTGCAAATCTAGCGCATAGGTCCGAAAATCGAAATCGATTTCCGATGCGAACGATGCGCAGTTTCAAAGTGTTAGAGCGTCCTGACTGCGTCTGAGACGACCAGCGGCGCTCTGGTGTTACGGCGACCTTTGCACGCTTCGAGTGATTGAGGGCGCTATAAACAATCGAGCGCCGGCTTGCCGGCGCCCAATTGCGATTTTTATGTATGTTTCAACCGGACGCTTAGAGCGTTCTGGTGATGTGCTCGACGCGGAAGCACTCGATGATATCGCCTGCGCGGATATCTTCGTAGTTCTCGAACGCCATACCGCATTCCTGACCGACCGGCACTTCTGCCACTTCGTCCTTGAAGCGCTTGAGCGTCTTGAGCTTGCCTTCGTGAATGACGACGTTGTCGCGAATGAGACGGACGCCTGCACCACGTTCCACCTTGCCTTCGGTGACGCGGCAACCCGCGACCTTGCCGACCTTGGTGATGTTGAACACTTCGAGGATTTCCGCGTTGCCGAGGAAGGTCTCGCGACGCTCCGGCGACAGCAGGCCCGACATCGCTGCCTTCACGTCATCCACCAGATCGTAGATGATGTTGTAGTAGCGGATCTCGATGCCGGCGCGTTCGGAAGCCGTACGTGCCTGTGCGTTGGCGCGAACGTTGAAGCCGATGATCGCGGCGTTGGATGCCTCGGCAAGCGAGATATCCGATTCCGTGATGGCGCCAGCGCCCGAGTGAACGATACGAGCGCGGACTTCGTCGGTGCCGAGCTTGTCGAGCGAAGCGATAATGGCTTCGACCGAACCCTGCACGTCCGCCTTGATGACCAGCGGGAATTCCTTCATTCCCGAAGTCTGCAACTGGCTCATCATCTGTTCCAGCGAACCGCGCTGGCCCGTCTGACGTGCGACAGCCTTGTCGCGTGCCAGACGCTGGCGGTACTCGGAAATCTCGCGAGCACGGCTTTCGTTTTCGACAACCGCGAAACGGTCACCGGCAGACGGCGTACCGGAAAGACCGAGAACCTCGACAGGCATGGCCGGACCGGCTTCCTTGACGTGTTCACCCTTGTCGTTGACGAGGGCACGAACGCGGCCCCACTGGTCGCCAGCCACGATGATCTGACCAGGCTTCAGCGTACCCTTCTGCACGAGAACGGTGGCAACGGCACCACGGCCGCGG
The DNA here is from genome assembly GCA_025560025.1 of Agrobacterium tumefaciens. Lineage (NCBI taxonomy): Bacteria > Pseudomonadati > Pseudomonadota > Alphaproteobacteria > Hyphomicrobiales > Rhizobiaceae > Agrobacterium > Agrobacterium tumefaciens. Next base: position 2,676,229 of record CP048485.1, read on the forward strand.
TCGAGTTCCGCTTCGATGACGGTACCTTCTGCGGTACGGTTCGGATCCGCCTTGAGGTCGAGAATTTCAGCCTGCAGCAGGATCGCTTCAAGCAGTTTGTCGAGACCGAGCTGTTTCTTGGCGGAGACTTCCACGTCAAGCACTTCACCGCCCATGGATTCCACGAACACTTCGTGCTGCAGAAGCTGCTGGCGAACCTTTTCAGGGTTTGCTTCGTGCTTGTCGATCTTGTTGATCGCCACGATGATCGGCACGTTGGCCGCCTTGGCGTGATTGATCGATTCAATCGTCTGCGGCATCACGCTGTCGTCAGCGGCAACCACCAGAATGGCGATATCCGTCGCCTGTGCGCCGCGGGCGCGCATTGCCGTAAAGGCGGCGTGGCCGGGGGTGTCGATGAAGGTGATCTTCTGGCCGTTCTTTTCGACCTGATAGGCACCGATATGCTGGGTGATGCCACCGGCTTCGCCAGCAACAACATTTGCCTGACGGATGGCGTCGAGCAGCGAGGTCTTGCCGTGGTCGACGTGACCCATGATGGTGACCACCGGCGGACGGGAAACCATCTCACCTGCGTCGTCAGCCTGGTTGAAGATACCTTCTTCAACGTCGGACTCGGACACGCGCTTGACGGTGTGGCCGAACTCGACGGCGATCAGTTCCGCCAGATCGGCGTCGATCACGTCGCCCGGCTTCATCATCTGGCCTTCCTTCATCAGGAACTTGATGACATCGACGGCGCGCTCGGACATGCGCTGCGACAGTTCCTGAATGGTGATGGTTTCCGGCAGGATCACTTCACGCATGACCTTTTCGCGGGTTTCCTGCATCTGGCTGCGGCGGAATTTCTCCTGACGGCGGCGCATGGATGCCATGGAGCGGCCACGCGGCGTGCCGTCTTCATCCAGATTGGACGAGGTGACGGTGAGTTTGCCACGACGGCGTTCTTCTTCCGTCTTCAGGCGGGCAGCGGGCTTGGCCGGAACCGGAGCCGCAACCTTGCCGCGGGCCGGAAGGCTGCTGCCGCGACGCGCACCACGATCGTCCTCGTCGTCACCACCGGTACGCCGCCCGCGCGGAGCGACAGCGTCAGGCGTGCCAGGAGCGGAACGGGGAGCGGCGGCTGCAGGCTGAGGACGGGCATCGGCGCGTGGCGCCGGTGCTGCGGCCTGTGCCGGCTTTTCATCGGCCGGTTCGGATTTTGCTTCAGCGGCCGGCTGGCTTGCCGCCACCTTTGCGGCTGCAGCTTCCTCGATGGCGCGGCGTGCTGCCTCTTCCTTTTCGGCGGCGATGCGCTGTTCTTCCTCGACCTTGCGGCGTGCTTCATCTTCAGCGCGCTGCTTGGCTTCCACGACATCGCGGGCTTGCGCTTCCATCAGAGCGCGGCGACGGGCTTCCATCTCGCCGGCGGACAGGTCGTGCAGAACGTTGCCGCGCGGGCGGTCAGGCTGACGCTGCTGAGGTGCTGACGAGCCGGGACGCTGCTGCGACTGGGACGAACCCGGACGCTGCTGCTGGCCGCCTGGCTGGTGAATACGCGGCTGGGGAGCCTGCGGACGCGGTGCCGAAGGCGCCGGAGCTGCTGCTACCGGCTTCGGTGCTGCCACGACAGGCTGAACCGGCTTCTCGTCTTCAGGACGTAAGGGGCGGCGCTTGCGTGTTTCCACGACAACCGCGTTTGTGCGACCTCGACCCATGTCCTGCCGCACGGTGCCCTGATTCATCCCGCCCGGTTTCAGGGTAAGAGTCTTCTTGGCCGGCGCATTGAGTGTCTTGTCGTCGTTGTTGTCGGTCATTCCGTTCCCGTTCCTTCGGACGAAAACCGGATGACGTCCATCAGGCCTCGTCGTTCAATTGCTGCATCGGAACGCGGCGACCGTTCATGTTCGGTAACCGCGTCATTGTTCTGTCCGGGCAGCGTCGCGTTCCGCCTGAGATCGACCGCCAAGACGGTACTGCTCAAGCATCTTTGCGCGCTTCACTACACCCTCACCCGCCTGCCCCGCAAGCGCGCAAGCATGGATAAAAGCATTCTGGCCCATCAACTCGTCCATTTCGGCTCCGCTGAAGAGCCGGAAGGACGGAATTTCATTGCCGGCATCGCTGCCGAGCGCCCAGGCCTTGCGAGCCTGGTCCAGTTTTCTCACGCCGTCGGCCGCAGCATCGGTGGCGTGGAACACGGCAATCGCGTTCCCGGACCGGACGGCGGCATCGACCTTCGTTGCGCCGCTGATGAACTGGCCCGCCTTGCGTGCCATGTTCATCATTCCCGCAACCTGCTGCGCCATCAGCCGGTCAAGAAGAGCAAGAAGCTCCGGCCCGGCCTTGACGTCACGTTTGAGCGCCCGTGCGAAGAGCTTCTTCGCAATGGCTTTCTCGATCAGGGCGCGCTCGGGTGTTACCCAGCAGCCGCGCCCCGGCAATTGGCGTTTCAGATCCGGAACGACGTTACCATCCGGCCCTGCGACAAAGCGGATCAGCTCGTCCGGCGATCCGCTTTGCCGTGTCGCAATGCACATACGTCCATTGACGTCGCCCTTGAGCCGCCCGTCCTCATCGGTTTCGGGCAGCTCGTCAGGCTCATGCGCCTGCGATATCATTCCTGTTCGGCGGTATCCGCCTCCTCGGCAGCTTCGAGATCAGCTTCCTCTTCGGAAGCGAGCTCCTCGGCGGTGATCCAGCCTGCCAGAAGACGGGCCTGCACCACCATGTTCTCGGCTTCGACGCGCGATACGTCGAGCTTGGAGAAGATACCTTCGAACTTCTTCGTCTCGCCGTCCTTGCGCTCGCTCCAGCCGACCAGATCGTCCGCAGCGCAGCCGGCAAAGTCTTCGATGGTCTTGATGCCGTCTTCACCCAGCGCAACCATCATCTGCGAGGTCAGTCCGTCGATCTGGCGAAGCTCGTCGGTAACGCCGAGTTCCTTGCGCTTGGCATCCATTTCGGCTTCCAGGCGTTCCAGATATTCGCGAGCGCGGGTCTGGATTTCATCGGCGGTGTCTTCGTCGAAGCCGTCGATCGAGGAAATTTCGTCGAGATCGACATAAGCAAGTTCTTCGACCTGCGCGAAGCCCTCGGAAGCCAGAACCTGGCCGACCATCTCGTCGACGTCGAGAGCGTCCATGAAGAGGGCCGTGCGCTCGTTGAATTCCTTCTGGCGGCGCTCGGATTCTTCCTGCTCGGTCATGATGTCGATATCCCAGCCGGTCAGCTGCGATGCCAGACGAACGTTCTGGCCGCGGCGGCCGATGGCGAGCGACAGCTGCTCGTCGGGAACCACCACTTCGATACGCTCGGATTCTTCATCCAGAACGACCTTGGCGACTTCCGCCGGCTGCAGGGCGTTGACGATGAAGGAAGCCGGCTCCTGGCTCCACGGAATGATGTCGATCTTTTCGCCCTGCAATTCGCCGACGACGGCCTGAACGCGCGAACCGCGCATACCGACGCAGGCGCCAACCGGATCGATCGACGAGTCGTTCGAGATAACCGCGATCTTGGCGCGCGAACCGGGGTCACGGGCAACCGACTTGATCTGGATGATGCCATCGTAGATTTCCGGCACTTCCATGGTGAAGAGCTTCACCATGAACTGCGGGTGGGTACGCGACAGGAAAATCTGCGGGCCGCGCTGCTCGCGGCGAACGTCGTAGACGTAAGCGCGAACGCGGTCGCCGTAGCGCATGTTTTCCCGCGGGATCATCTCGTCACGACGGATGATGCCTTCGCCACGGCCGAGATCGACGATGACATTGCCATATTCGACGCGCTTGACGGTGCCGTTGACGATTTCGCCGATGCGATCCTTGAACTCGTCATACTGACGGTCACGCTCGGCTTCACGAACCTTCTGCACGATCACCTGCTTGGCGGACTGTGCAGCGATACGGCCGAAATCCATCGGCGGCAGCGGGTCGGCGATGAAGTCGCCGAGCTTGGCGTCCGGGTTGCGGTCGCGGGCAAGCTCAAGCGGGATCTGGGTCGAATAATCTTCGGCTGCCTCGACCACTTCCAGAAGACGCTGCAGGCGGATTTCGCCGGTCTTGGAGTTGATGTCGGCGCGAATATTGGTTTCCGAACCATAGCGCGAGCGGGCGGCTTTCTGGATAGCGTCGGCCATTGCGGCAAGCACGATTTCGCGGTCGATGACCTTTTCGCGCGCCACAGCATCGGCGATCTGCAGAAGCTCAAGCCGGTTAGCACTCACTGCCATTTTTCTGTCTCCGTAAGTCGCAAGTTGCGTTGGTGGCCCTTATTGTCGGGCTTTGCGTTGGAATTAGTCTTCGTCTGCTTCGTTTTCGTCGTTCTGGTTTGCGGCGGCGGCCTTGGCCGCCTTGTCTGCCCGCAGCGCATCACGAATAAGATCGTCCGTCAGAATGAGCTTCGCATCGGAAAGCGCGCTGAACGGAATGATGACTGTCGGTTCTTCGCCATAGGCGATCTGGTCGCGTTCCAGCTTGAAGCCGTCCGCATTGACCTCGACGATCTTGCCGCGAAACCGCTTGCGGTTCTCGACCAGAATGGAGGTTTCGACCTTCACCAGATGACCCTGCCAGCGGGTGAAATCCGATTTACGAACCATCGGCCGGTCGATGCCGGGCGAGGAAACTTCGAGATGATACGCTTTATCGACCGGATCTTCCACATCAAGAACCGGTGAAATCGCCATGGAGATGGCTTCGCAGTCCTGAACGGTCATGGTGCCGTCTTCGCGCTCGGCCATCACCTGAAGCGTCATGCCGTTCTGGTTTGAGAGCCGCACGCGCACCAGAAGATATCCCATGCCCGTCAAAACGGGCTCGATGATCTCGGCGATACGCTGGTCGATGCCCGTTTCGGTTATCAGTCGCGGTTCATATGCGGTGTCTGCCATCTGGCCTTCCGGTCTTTGATTTTCACCGGGCGCTGAAGCCCGTGGTTTCCGGTTCGCCTAACGAAAAAGAGCGGAGCCTTGCGGCCCCACTCTTCATCAAGCGATCAAGAATTTCAGTGGTCATATAGACCCATCGGGGCAGGATTGCAAGGTTTTCGCAGGCAGCCCCGCCTCAGGAATGCCCGCGGCCATATTTTCACCCTTACCGTGTCGGAAAGGCTGGCATGATTGTCGGCACTGTCTATAGTTGCCGTCTGATAAATCGCAGTTGCATTAAGTGGACTGATCGTGCCTGACCGTAAATCGCCACTCGCGCCTTTAAGGCATTTGACTTACAGACGAATCTGGATCGCCAGCCTTGCCTCGAATTTCGGCGGACTGATCCAGGCGGTGGGCGCCGCTTGGATGATGACGTCGCTGTCGAGTTCCGAAAACATGATCGCGCTGGTGCAGGCCTCCACCTCGCTGCCGATCATGATGTTCTCGCTGATTTCAGGCGCGCTGGCCGATAGTTTTGATCGTCGCCGCATCATGATTTCCGCCCAGCTGCTCATGCTGACGGCTTCGATCCTTCTTACGGTTTTTGCATGGTCTGGTTGGCTCACGCCCTGGCTGCTGCTCTTCTTCACCTTCATGATCGGCTGCGGTACCGCGCTCAACAATCCTTCATGGCAGGCTTCCGTCGGCGAAATGGTGCCGCGAGAGGATTTACCCGCCGCCGTGACGCTGAATAGCGTCGGCTTTAACATCACCCGCAGCGTCGGCCCGGCCATCGGCGGTATCATCGTTGCGGCCGCAGGCGCCGCCGCTGCATTTTTCGTGAATGCGCTCAGTTATTTCACCCTGATCTACGCGCTGTTTCGCTGGCAGCCGCCCAAATATGCCTCAACATTGCCGCGCGAACAGCTTCTCGCCGCCATTTCGGCTGGCATGCGTTACGTGGCCATGTCGCCCAATATCGGCAAGGTGCTGGTGCGCGGCTTTCTCTTCGGTCTCTCCGCCAGCGCCATCCTCGCTTTGATGCCGATCGTCGCCCGAGATCTTGTGGAAGGTGGCCCGTTGACCTACGGCGTCATGCTGGGTGCATTTGGTGTTGGCGCCATCGGCGGTGCGCTCATCAGCGCCCGGCTGAGGGAAGTCATGTCCAGCGAATGGATCGTGCGCGTCGCCTTTTTAGGCTTCGCCTTCAGCTCCGGCGTGACGGCAATCAGCACGAGCGCGATCATTACGTCCCTTGTCCTGACGGTTGCCGGTGCCTGCTGGGTTCTGGCGCTTTCGCTGTTCAACACCATCGTCCAGCTCTCCACCCCGCGCTGGGTGGTTGGTCGCGCGCTCTCGCTTTACCAGACGCTGACCTTTGGCGGCATTGCGGTGGGCAGCTGGCTGTGGGGTGAACTCGCGGAAGATTACGGCATTTCCTACTCGCTTCTCTGTTCCTGCGCGCTGATGCTGCTTGGCGTGGTCGTCGGCCTCAAGCTCGCCATGCCCGCCTTTGCCTCGCTCAATCTCGATCCGCTCAACCGCTTCGTGGAGCCGCCGCTGAGGCTGGATATCAAGCCGCGCAGCGGACCCATCGCCATTCTGATCGACTATGAAATTCACGACGAGGATCTTGGCGAATTCCTGCCGCTGATGGCCGAGCGCCGCCGTATCCGCATCCGGGATGGTGCCCGCAACTGGAACCTGATGCGCGATCTGGAAAACCCCGATATCTGGACCGAAAGTTATCATGTGCCGACATGGGTGGAATATGTTCGCCATAACCATCGCCGCACCCAGGCGGATGCCGAAGCCTGGGACCGGTTGCTCGAGCTTCACCGCGGCAAGACACGGCCACGTGTGCACCGGATGATCGAGCGGCAGACCATTCCGCCGACCGACGATATCTTCCACAAGCCCCATACCGACCAGCATTAAGAGGCTGGGAGAGGCAGAAACGGGCCAGGTAAAAAGGCTATTGGGTCCTTGCCATAACCCTCGACGTCATCCTCGGGCTTGTCCCGAGGATCCAACCACGTATCGTTAAATCAATCGGTTGCAGATGCTCGGGACAAGCCCGAGCATGACGTCGGAGAGGTTTTCCGACGTCGCCGGTAACGTGCTATTTCAGCTTAGCCTTCAGGCCTGCATCTGGAAAACACGTCGGTGAGAGCCCGTTCTTGGCCTGCCAGTCGCCGAGTGAGCGGCGCGTCTTGAAACCGGCCAGCCCGTCCGCCTTGCCGACATCGTAACCCTTGGCCACGAGCGCCTTCTGCATGGCGAGAACATCGGAGCGCAACATCGATCCAACATTGCCCCATTCACCCTTGAACGGGCCCGCCCCATGGGCGATGCGGTCGGCGAGATTGCCGATGAACAGCGCATAGAGGTCGGAATTATTATATTCCTTGATGACGTAGAAATTTGGCGTCACCACGAATTCCGGCCCGTGCCGTCCGGCCGGCACCAGCATCATGCCATCGGCGGATAGGTCATTGGACGGAAAGGCTTTTCCGGAAATGCGGGTAATGCCCATCTTCGCCCAGTCTGCCACCGGCCGGGCAAGATCAGGGCCCTCCTGTGCACAGGAGACATTGGCCGGGATCGAGACTTCGAAACCCCAGTCGCGATTGCGCTGCCAGCCGCGCTGGGAAAGATAGTTCGCTATGGATGCCAGCGCGTCCGGCACGGAATTCCAGATATCGCGATGGCCGTCGCCATCGAAATCCACAGCATATTTGAGATAGCTCGACGGCATGAATTGCGGCTGGCCGAGCGCACCGGCCCAGGAACCCATCATGCGCGAGGCTGCGATATCGCCGCTTTCGACGATCTTCAGCGCATCGATCAGCTCGGTGCGGAACATCTCCTTGCGGGTGGACATATAGGCTTTCGTTGCCAGAACATCGACCACCGAATGCGGCAGTTTTGCCCGGCCGAAACCGGATTCGCGGCCCCAGATCGCAACGATGATATCGCCGGGCACGCCGTATTTCGCCTCGATCCTGCGCAGCGTCGCCGCATGGGTGGCGGCAAGCGAACGACCGGTGCCGGCCAATCCCTGCAGCCGTTTTTCGGAGAAATAGGCGCCCGGCGAGGAGAATTCCGCCTGACTCTGGCTCTGCTCCTTCGGGGGCTTCTGGCCGGGAATGACGAGATCAGGCAGGTTCCAGCTAATGGAAAGACCGCTGAGAGTGGCCTCAAGTGTTTTCTGCGATATGCCGGCTTTGCGGGCTTCCGGCCAGATTTCCTTTTTCAGCCAGACGTTAAATTCGGCGTCGTATCGGGCTGCGGCTGCACCTGTCGGTACCGACTGCGCAAAAGCCGTCGTCGCTGAAAAAACGGAAAGAAGTGCAGCCAGTGCCTTCGGGGCAAAATGGTTTCGCATTCGGTCTCCTCTTTGAATGACGGGGAGGGAGGCTTCAGATCGTCGTGCGGGCCCTGAGTGCCGCCGTTAACGTGCCCTCGTCGAGATAATCGAGCTCACCGCCCACCGGCACGCCATGCGCAAGCCGGGTGATCTTGATACCGAGATCGGAGAGGCGGTCGGTAATGTAATGGGCGGTCGCCTGTCCTTCCACCGTCGCATTGACGGCGATGATGAGCTCGCGGATGCCGCCGACGCTGACGCGGTCGATCAGGCCCTTGATGTTCAAATCCTCCGGCCCGACGCCGTCGAGCGGCGACAGCGTGCCGCCGAGAACGTGATAGGCGGTGTTCATCGCGCCGGCCCGCTCCAGTGCCCACAGATCCGACACGTCTTCCACCACGATGATGACCGACTGGTCGCGCCGCTCGTCGGTGCAGACAGTGCAGGGGTCGATTGTATCGACATTGCCGCAGCAGGAGCAGATCTTCACCTTGTCATAGGCCTCGCCCATCGCATGGCCGAGAGGCCCAAGAAGCTGTTCCTTCTTCTTGATGAGATGCAACGCCGCCCGCCGCGCCGAGCGGGGGCCAAGCCCCGGCACTTTTGCCAGAAGCTGGATCAGTTTTTCGATTTCGGGACCGGTGACTCGTTTTGCCATGAGCGTTTTCTACTGCATAAATCGGGAAACGGGAATCATGAAGCGCAAAGGGCAGTCCATGAAAATACGGGCGGTGTGCCGGGGCGAGGCAAAAAGCCTGCCGGGAAAGACGATGAAGACGGGTATCTTCAAGCATCCCGTTCACGGCCCGGTCATGGTTGACGCGGAAGGCATCGTCAGCGACGCCGTCTGCAATCGCAAACATCACGGCGGCCCGGATCAGGCGATTTACGTTATGGGGTCCGTCGATCTCTATTTCTGGTCGCACTCGCTGGGCTTTGTCGTCGAAGCCGGGTTTTTTGGCGAAAACCTTGTTCTTGATGGCGTCGACAGCGCAAAACTCCATGTCGGCGACAGGTTCTTGGCCCAGGAAGTCGTGCTGGAGGTAACCGCCGCCCGCATTCCCTGCGCCACTTTGTCGGCCCGCATCGGCGATCCCGATTTCGCACCGCGTTTCCGGCAGGCGGGCCAGCCGGGTTTTTATTGCCGGGTGCTGAAAGGCGGAATGTTCGCCGCCGGGGAGGATATCGCCTTCGAACCCTATCAGGGAACGAAACTGCCGATACCGACCATTCTCCAGCGCTTCCGTCCCATGCAGCTCACCATGGCTGAACGCGCGGCCTATCTCGAAACGCCGCTTGCAAGCCGGTTCCGCGCGATGCTGGAAGCCTAGACCCTGTCTTGACGCGAGGACGGCGTGCGTCACGCCATCCTCTTCGGTCGGATTATATCAGAATGGGAATTTCATGCCGGGCGGCAGCGGCAGACCCGCGGTCAGGCCGGCCATCTTTTCCTGCGCCTGTGCTTCGCCCTTTTCCTTGGCGTCCTTGTGGGCAGCCACGATCAGGTCTTCGAGGATTTCCACCTCGTCTTCCTTGAACAGCGAAGGATCGATTTTCAGGCCGCGCATTTCGCCCTTGCCATTGAGAATGACGGTCACGAGACCGCCGCCAGCCCTGCCTTCGACTTCAAGGGCGGCGATTTCTTCCTGCACCTTCTCCATCTTGGACTGCATTTCCTTGACCTTGCCCATCATGCCCATGATGTCACGCATGTGCCAAACTCCTGTTCTTTTTGTTTAAAACTCGATGTCGTCGCCGGGAAGGATGTCGCCTTCGCTCGATTCGGCAACCGATGGCGGCGCGATTTCTTCCGCCTCATCCTGTACGGCGGCGCGAATGCGCACGTCAGTGATTTTTGCGCCGGGAAACTGCGCCAGAATGGCGGCCACGTCGGGGTCCTGACGCGCATCGACAAGACGGGCATCCCGGGCATTGCTTTCGGCTTCAACAAGGGTCGGCTCGCCCTGTTCCTTGCTGAGGCTGACGATCCAGTGGATACCGGTCCATTCCTTGAGCTTCACGCCAAGCTCACCCGGCAGAGAGCCCGGCGCGCCATCGCCGAGGCGCATATCAAGCCGGCCGGGTTCCAGCCGCACCAGACGTACAAAGCCGCGTACCTTCGCCCGCATGACGGGATCGCGGTTCTTCTGGCAGAGATCGGCAATATCCTGCACCGAATTGACGGGAACCTTCGGCTCCGGCCGCTCTTCGGTTTTTGGTGCCGCGACCTGCATCTCCTGCGGGCGGCTGTCCGGAACGGCGCGCAGCACGGCGGAGGTTTGCGGTGTCGTCTGGCGCTGGGCGGGAAGATCGAGAGGTCTTCCCGCGGCCACGGCCTGTCCTGACGAATAGGCGCGCGCACCGCCGCCATTGCCGCCGCCCGAAGGTCCGCCATTGGCGTAACCGCCGTCGCCGTTCGAGAGCTCCAGCAGGCGCCGGGCAGCATCTTCCGGAGCCGGCAGATTGGCGGCATGCGAAAGCCGGATCAGCACCATTTCGGCCGCACCGGCCGGGCGCGAGGCATTTTCCGTTTCCGGAATGCCTTTCAGCAGCATCTGCCAGATGCGCGAGAGTGCGGTTACCGCAATCGTCTCGGCAAATTCGGCGCCGCGCACGCGTTCGATCTCGGAAAGCGAGGGGTCTTCCGCCGCGTCCGGCACATATTTCATGCGGGTGACGAGATGGGTGAAATCGGCAAGGTCGTTGAGCACAACGACAGGGTTTGCACCCGCCTCATATTGCCCGTTGAATTCCGAAAGGGCGGCCGCGACATCGCCTTTGACGACGTGCTGGAAAAGATCGACGATACGTGCACGGTCGGCAAGGCCGAGCATGCCGCGCACCGCTTCCGCCTCCACGCGCCCGCCGCCGTGGGCAATCGCCTGATCGAGCAGGGAAAGGCCGTCACGCGCAGAACCTTCGGCAGCGCGGGCGATCATCGACAGCGCCTGCGGATCGGCTTCGAAACCTTCCTTGCCGGCAATGGCGGTGAACAGGCCGACCAGATCGGCGGCGCTGATGCGGCGCAGGTCAAAGCGCTGGCAGCGCGACAAAACGGTGATCGGAACCTTGCGGATTTCGGTGGTTGCGAAGATGAATTTCACATGCTCCGGCGGCTCTTCCAACGTCTTCAGAAGACCGTTGAAGGCCTGCGTCGAGAGCATGTGCACTTCGTCGATGATATAGACCTTGTAGCGCGCCGAGACCGGGCGATAACGCACCTGTTCGATGATCTCGCGAATATCGTCGATGCCGGTATGGGAGGCGGCGTCCATCTCGATCACGTCGACATGCCGGCCTTCCATGATCGCCTGACAATGTTCGCCGGGGATACGCAGGTCGATGGTCGGCTTGTCGATGATGTCGGTCTTGTAATTCAGCGCGCGGGCGAGAATGCGCGCCGTGGTCGTCTTTCCCACGCCGCGAACGCCGGTCAGCATATAGGCCTGCGCGATACGCCCGGTCTCAAACGCATTGGTCAGCGTGCGGACCATCGGCTCCTGGCCGACCATCAGATCGGAAAAATCCTTGGGGCGATATTTGCGCGCCAATACCCGGTAGCCGGTCCCGACCTGGGATTCGCTTGATGTGGTGGGTACGGTGTCGCTCATTGCCTCGCCAGTTTGTTTTGCCAGTTGTCTTGGGGCGCTGAACTGGCCCGGCGAAAGCTGAGCACGTCTTTTAAAAAAGGGTGGGAGGCTGGCACGGCGACCCGTGCCGGGCTCGTTAGGGCTGCTTCCTTCCGGACCTGACCCGGTTGGCGAGTGGCTCGTCCACCACCAACCTCCCGGGGCCACATATCGGCAATATCGAAAGCAAATGCAAGCCAAGCCTTCAAAAAACTGCTATCACAATGAAAACAAACATGGAGGACACCTTGGAGACATTCCGGCTGGACGACAGACTGGCGCGCGACAGCGTGCTTGTGACGCGTTTGGGACTATGTGAACTGCGTTTGCAAAACGACAACCGCTGGCCCTGGCTGGTGCTGGTGCCGCAGCGAGACGGCGTCAGTGAACTATTCGATCTCACCCCGCTTGATCAGGCCGTGCTGACATTCGAGACCAATCTCGTCGCGTCTGCCTTGAAAGAAATCACCGGAGCCACCAAGATCAATGTCGGTGCTTTGGGCAATATCGTCCGGCAGCTTCATGTCCACATTATCGCCCGCAATGAAGGCGACACCTGCTGGCCGGGTCCCATCTGGGGTCACGGAACGCCTGTGCCCTATGCCGCGGGCGAAAAGGAAAGTTTGATGAAAAAAATCTCCGGCGCGCTCTGATGATATCAATGAAAATTTTTGAAACCACTGCCCCCCATCCCGAAGCAAGCCTGCTGACAGCCTTTTCCAAGAACGCCCTCGACCGTTTTGCCGAAAAACGGTCGGAAGAGTGCGTTGCCGATGCGCTGAAGGTCGATGGCACCCATATTTTCGCTTTCGCTGGCAACCGGCTTGTCCTGAAGCATGACGAACAGGTCATCGACCCCCTGTTTTCCGCTTATGAGCTGGCTGAACTGCAGCCGGATTTCGACAATGCCGTGCTGCTCGGATATCGCGAAACCGGCGAGCCGAGAATTGCGGTGCCGGTCGCCGTTGCCGAGGATCAGCTGGCGAGCCACTACAAGCTTGCCGACGCCCGCACGCTTTATCGCGACCATCTTCTCGATGAGGAATTGCTGAGCGAGGTTGCCCAGGCCGTCAGCCTTACCCACTGGAACGCCGACAATCGCTTTTGTGGAAAGTGCGGCGGCACCATGGAACTGCGCATCGGCGGCTACAAGCGTATCTGCGCCGCCTGCAACCACACGATTTTTCCCCGCACCGATCCCGTCGTCATCATGATGACGATCGATATCGAGCGTGATCTTTGCCTGCTTGGCCGTGGTGCGCATTTTGCGCCGGGCATGTATTCGTGCCTTGCCGGTTTTGTGGAGCCGGGCGAAACCATCGAGCAGGCCGTCCGCCGCGAAACGCATGAGGAATCCGGTGTCGAGATCGGCCGCGTGCGTTACCACGCCTCGCAGCCCTGGCCGATGCCGCACACGCTGATGATCGGCTGTTATGCCGAGGCACTGTCTTTCGATATTGCCCGCGATGAGATCGAACTGGAGGATTGCCGCTGGTTCACACGGGCGGAAGTCGCCAAGATGCTGGAGACGGCAACGGGTGAGGGCTTTTCCGCGCCTCCCGGCGGCGCAATCGCGCACCGTCTGATGCGCGACTGGGTGGAATGGACGAAATAATCGCGTTCGGCAGGCTCAACCCTGGTTGAGCTTGCCGCGCATCGCATGGCCCTTGTAGACGCCGAGAATGCGGACTTTTTCGGAGAAGAAGCGCAACTCGTCCAGCGCATGCCGCACCGGCTCGTCGTCGGGATGGCCTTCAATATCGGCATAAAACTGCGTTGCTACGAATTTGCCGCCGAGCTGGTAGCTTTCCAGCTTCGTCATGTTGATGCCGTTTGTCGCAAAGCCACCCATGGCCTTGTAGAGCGCAGCCGGAATATTGCGGACGTTGAATACGAAAGTCGTGACGATGATTTCGTCAGGGGATTGACGCTTGGCCCAATTCTCATCGCGGGAAAGCACGACGAAGCGGGTGACGTTGTTTTCCGAATCCTCGACATTTTCAGCCAGAATATCGAGACCGTAAAGATCGGCGGCAAGACGCGGCGCCAAGGCTGCCATGCTGCGGTCGCCCTTTTCGGAAACCTGCTTGGCGGCGCCCGCTGTATCGCCGGCAATAACCGGCTTCCAGCCGTTGGAGCGGATGATCTTGCGGCACTGGCCAAGCGCGTGGATGTGGCTGTGGACGGTGCGGATCTCGTCTTTTTTCACGCCCGGCATCACCATCAGCTGGAAGCGGATCGGCATGAAATATTCACCGATGATGTGAAGGCGCGATTCCGGCAGCAGGTGATGAATATCCGCAACGCGGCCGGCCAGCGTGTTCTCGATCGGGATCATGCCAAGATCGGCTTCGCCGTTTTCAATGGCGTTGAAGGCGTCCTCGAAGGTCGGGCACGGCAAAGGCTCCATGTCCGGGAACATGTCGCGGCAGGCCATGTCGGAATTCGCGCCGAATTCGCCCTGAAAGGCAATGCGTTTTGTGCTCAAGGTCATGGGACTGTCCGTTAGAGGGGTCTGCTTGCAAGAATGGTACGGGCTTTTTCCAGATCGTGCGGCGTATCGACGCCAAGCGGCACGGAGCGGACGATTTCAGCATCGATGCGCATGCCGGCTTCCAGTGCGCGCAGCTGTTCCAGCCGCTCGCGTTTCTCCAGCGGCGATGGCGGAAGGCTCACGAATGTCTCGAGTGCTGCGCGGCGATAGGTGTAAAGCCCGATATGGTGATAAAGCGGCCCGTCACCGTAAGGCGCGGTCGCGCGGGTAAAATAAAGCGCGCGCAATCGCGTCTCGGAAAGCGGGCTGCCGACGACTTTCACGACGTTCGGATTGGTTTTTTCTTCCTCGTCGGTGATTTCGACCGTCAGCGTCGCAATGTCGACGGCAGGATTTTCCAGCGGGCGCAGCGAAGCGCGGATTGTTTCCGCCTCAATCGTCGGAAGGTCGCCCTGAACATTGATGACATATTCGGCCTTGCCATAGGGGTCGGCCTTCTGCAAAGCCTCGAAAATGCGGTCAGAACCGGACTGGTGGTCGTCGCGCGTCATCATCACATCGAAACCGGCATTTTTCACGGCCGAAAAAACCTGTTCGTCATCCACCGCGACGACGATTCGCTCGGCCCCTGCTTCACGTGCCCTCAGCGCAACCTGCACGATCATCGGCTTGCCGCCAATGTCCGCGAGCGGCTTGCCGGGCAGGCGTGTGGATGCCATCCGCGCCGGTATGAGGACGACAGCTTTCTCGAAATCCCGATTCTTCATCCGACACCCTTCAAATCCCGCCCGAAAAGTGTCAAAACGTCACGGTGTGGGGAGCATTATTCAAGTTGCGCAGGCTGTGCAAAAGCCATAGCTTTCGAGCAATTTCAAGATGCCCGTTATATATAGAGCGGATGCGAGGGAGCGCGTTTAGATGAATTCTTATGTAAATATGGGCGTTGGGGCGCTTTTGGGCACGGTTTTCGTCCTGATGTCGGTGTCAATTGCGTCTGAGGGCATTTTCCATGCGCCCGCGCCCGAAAAGGAAGGTTACGCCATTGCTGCGGCAGAGGGTGGCGGCGAAGCAGGTGGCGGAGAAACCGCTGCCGCGGCGACGCCGATCGCACAATTGCTTGCGAACGCCGACGCCGCCAAGGGCGAGACGGTCTTCAAGAAGTGTACGAGCTGTCATACCGGAGAGAGTGGTGGTGCAAACAAGGTCGGCCCCAATCTCTTCGATATCGTCAACCGGCCGATCGCCAGCCATGAAGGTTTCAGCTACTCCGCGGGGATGAAGGATTTCTCCAAGGGCGGTTCCGTGCATTGGGACTACGATCATCTCAGCTTCTTCCTCGAAGCTCCCAAGAAACACGTTCCCGGCACGGCCATGGGCTTTGCGGGTGTGAAGAAGGAAACGGAACGCGCCGATCTCATCGCCTATCTGCGCACGCTGTCGGCAAACCCGGCGCCGCTGCCGGATCCGGCTGCCGCTCCCGCGCCGACGAACTGACGAATTCATGTTTCATGAAAAAAGCCCGGCAGCGATGCCGGGCTTTTTTGCTTCTGGCGTGCATCCGGCGTTTGAAAGGTCAGAAACCCTTGCCGCCGCGCAATTCGGAAATGACCGTCCCGACCATGATCTTGATATCCAGCCAGACCGAAAAATTCTCGACGTAATAAAGATCGGAAACGATCCGTGCGCGCGCCTTGTCACTGCGGTCGGTCGGGCCGCGCAATCCCCGCATCTGGGCAAGACCGGTAATGCCCGGCCGCACCCGGTGCCGCATGTGGTAGTGGGGAACAAGGTCCTCATAAAGACGGCCAGCCGCCAGCATGCCGATGGCATGGCAGCGTGGGCCGACCAAAGACATGTCGCCTTTCAGCACGTTAATGAGCTGCGGCAGCTCATCGATATTCGTACGGCGGAGAACGGCGCCGATACGTGTTATCCGCGGATCGTTCTTCACCGTTTGTGCCACGCCGGTGGCGTCGCCCAGCTCGGTTCTCATCGAGCGAAATTTATAGACGCGGATTTTCCGGCCGTTCATGCCCCAGCGGACCTGCGAGAACAGGACCGGCCCCTTGCTGTCGAATTTCACCAGAACCGCAACGGTCAGCAGGACCGGGGCGAGTGCAACAAGGGCGATGGACGCCCCTGCAATGTCGATTGTTCTTTTGAGTGCGAACTGGCCGCGCTGGAACGCCGAGATATTACTTTCCAAAACGGAAGGTTGCGTTTCCGAAGCTTCAAAAGTGGCTGCCGTGGAATAGGGAGCGCCGTAAAAAACGGCATGCGATGAGCCTTTAGTACCCAGCATAATATAGAGCCCTGAAAAGTTATTCTGAAACAAGAAAATTAATTTATATGAACGATTAATAATTCATTTACCGTAAAAAGTCATCCGAAATGTAACCGTCTTTGCGCAAATGGCAATCTACGGTTAATGCGTCTGCACGCATATGTTGCGAGCCGAGCGCCATCGCCGCCCGTGGCTGCGGATCGGATGTCATCAAGCCTTTGGAAAGGGTGAGTGGCCAGCCGGCGGTGAGATCATCGATACCGCTCGCCGTCCCAGGAAATCGGTCTGCCGGTGACCTGAAAAGTGGTCAGTTCCCCATCAATATATCAAGCAGGGTCGTCTGCTTCGGCCCGGATGTGGCGGGCGCCTGACCGCCGATATCTGCGGGCGGCACGGGTCCATTTCCGGCTGAGTAGCCGGGTTCCATGTCGCGTGAGGGAATGTTTGTCGGCGGCATGGGCGCACCCGGCTGACCGGCGTTTGGCGAAACGGGTGCCTCGGGATAGGCGCGGCTATTTGTGGAGCCTCCGCCAAGCGCATTGGAAATGATGTCGCCGATAGAGGAGGGCGCGTTTTCAGGTGCCGGCTGCTGCATTTCCCCAAGCGATGGTACATTGCCAGCGCCAAGCCCGAAGAGGGGCGACGGCGAGAGCCCGGAATGGGCGGCAGTCATGAAATCCTTCCAGGCCTTTGCCGGCAACCCGCCGCCGGTGACCTTTTTCATCGACGTGCCATCGTCATTGCCGAACCAGACGCCGGTGGTCAGGTTGCTTGTATAACCGACAAAAAGTGCGTCGCGGAAAGACTGCGTCGTGCCGGATTTTCCGGCCGCCTGCCAGCCCTGCAGGCGCGCGGCCTTTCCGGTGCCTTCGGTGATGACGCGCGACAACATGCCATTCATGGTCGCGGCGATCTCTTCGCTCAGCACGCGCGGCGGATTGTCGTATTTGTTTTCATAGAGCACCTTGCCGTCTGCGTCGGTGATGCGCTTGACGATATGGGGTGTTGCCTTGTAGCCGCCATTCATGAAGGGGGCGTAGGAGGCGGTCAGCTCCATCAGCGATACTTCCGAGGTGCCGAGCGCGATGGAAGCATTGTTCTGCAGCTCCGATTCGATGCCCATGCGATGTGCCACCTGGGTCACGCGATCAGGACCGACTTCCATCACCAGCTGCGCGGCAATGGTGTTCAGCGAGTTGGCGAGCGCCGTGGCAAGCGTGACTTCGCCACGATATTTCTTCTCGTAGTTTTCCGGTGTCCAGTTTCCGATGCGGACCGGGCCGTCATTGCGAATGGTGTAAGGTGTAAGCCCCGATTCGAGCGCGGCGACGTAAACGAAAGGCTTGAATGCCGAGCCGGGTTGCCGTTTCGCCTTGGCGGCGCGGTTGAACTGGCTTTCGGCATAATCCGCCCCGCCCACCACGGCCCGGATCGCGCCTGTACCATCGATGGAAACCAGAGCTGCCTGCGAGGCGCCCTGCTTCTTGCCGTCGCCCTGCAGAACATGGCTCAGCGCTTTTTCCGCGTCGCGTTCGAGATTGGGGTCGATGGTCGTGTCGACGACGATGTCCTGCTTGACGTCGCCAATCAGGCCGCGAACTTCCTCCAGCACCATATCGGCGGCATAATGCTCGGCGCCGGACCAGAAACGTTTGGCCTTGGTCGGCGGCTGCGACATGGCGGTCTTGATCTCGTCATCGGTGATGAAGCCGACATCGCGCATGGATTGCAGAACGACCTGCGCCCGCTGTTCCGCTGCCTGCGGGTCGCGCGCCGGTGAAAGGCGCGAAGGCGCTTTGAGAAGCCCGGCAAGTGTTGCGGCTTCACCAAGATTAACGTCGCGTGCGGATTTGTTGAAGTAGCGCCGGGAGGCGGCTTCAACACCATAGGCGTTGGACCCGAAATAGACGCGATTGAGATACATCGCGAGGATCTGGTCCTTGGTGTATTTATGCTCCAGCCAGAAGGACAACAGCACTTCCTGAACCTTGCGCTCAAGCGTTCGGTCGGGCGAAAGGAAGAGGTTTTTCGCCAGCTGCTGCGTCAGCGTCGAGCCGCCCTGCACGGTCCGCCCCGTCAGCACATTGGTGACGATGGCGCGCCCAAGACCAAGGGGATCAACCCCGAAATGCGAATAGAACCGCCGGTCCTCGATCGCCATCACCGCTTGCGGTATGTACGGCGACATGTCTTCGAGCGCGAGGGCCTCGCCACCCGTGGTGCCGCGATTGGCAAGCACGCTGCCGTTCACTGACACAATCTTCACATTCGGCGGGCGTTCGGGAATGGACCAGCTGCTGGCGCTCGGCATGCGCGCGCCATAATAAAAGACCAGACCGGCAATGCCGATCCCACCCCAGATGCCAAGCACGATGCACCAGTAAATCAGGGAACGGATCATGCCCGTCGGGCCACGGCCGGAACTGCGGCTGCGCTTCTCCCTTTTTTGCGATTTGGCGCGACCGCTGGCCGGCTTTGATTTCTTGGCAGGCTGTTTCGCTGTTCCGCTGATACGCTCGCTGGCATCGAGGCGCAGGTCATCGCCGGACTCGTGGAAATCCCCGAAGGAAGGTTCTACCCGTTCGCGTGATTTGCCCTTGCCTGCCATTCAGCCGAAGTCGCTCCTTATTCGCGAAACCGCGCGCATCCCACCATGGATTTGAGGCTTCTATGCCTGCGCGATCCTTAATCCAGGATGAAGAGTTTAAATGCGGCAATTTAAGGCGGGGTTAAGTCCTGAAAGGATCAAATCGGCGTCATTGGCAGACGTCGACCCATTCCGCCCGCGTCAGTCGCGCCATCACGTCAGGTGAAATCCGCACCGCCGCATTGGTGGCGCCGGCTGCCGGAACCACCTCGGTGTAGTTTTTGAGAGAGATGTCGCAAAACACCGGAAGCGGCGAGGGCAACCCGAAAGGGCAGACGCCACCAACGGGATGGCTGGTTACCGCAACCACCTCTTCAGGTCCGAGCATGCGCGGTTTGGCGCCGAAATGATCGCGGAATTTGCGGTTGTCCAGCCGTTTCGTGCCGGCGGCGACCACGAGAAGAATGGTGTCGCCCGCTTTCAGGCAAATCGTTTTGGCGATCTGGTCTGGATCGACGCCGTGTGCTTCGGCAGCCAGCGCAACCGTCGCCGAACTCGCTTCGGTTTCGATCACGGCCACTTCAGGTGACTTCTCGGTGAAAAAGGCTCGGACGGATTCTATAGTCATGCGTATTTATTAGGCGGTAAGCGGAGAGGCTTCAAGATGCCACCAGATAGCTATGCATTTTGCGCAATGCTGCGCTGCAATGAATCGTCTGTTTTTTGAGCGGGTATCCTGTAAATTCAAATCATCGAAGCGACGCACTCCTCCTCCCAGCGTCGCCCGATTGGACTGACAATACTCCTCCTCCCAATTGTCAGTCAGTTTCAAGAACCCGGCGCACCTCCTCCCGCGCCGGGTTTTTGCTGTTTAAGGGCTTGTTTCCCGCGCCTTTCATTTTCCGTTGGTTCACAAAGCTCGTCCGGTTTTTCAAAGAAACTTGACTTTTCGCCCCTGCCAACCTAGGTGTTCGCCCATCGATATTTGTTTGACGACCAGAGCTTCGGCACCTTTTTGAGGTGCGCACGACGATCTTTCCTTCAAATTCGACCCAAGACCGCACTGCGTGCAGTGCAAATACAATTTGCCAACGGAAGGAAATCGTTATGGCGACTGGTACAGTAAAGTGGTTCAACGCAACCAAGGGCTACGGCTTCATTCAGCCTGACGACGGTTCGCAGGACGTCTTCGTTCACATCTCCGCAGTTGAGCGCGCTGGTCTGACCGCCCTCAACGACGGTCAGAAGCTCTCCTACGAGCTGATGCAGGATCGTCGCTCGGGCAAGATGTCCGCAGGCAACCTCGTTGCTGCCTGATTAAGCGCTCTGGCCCTGAGGGGCCATTGACATCAAATGAAAGGCCGGATTTTTCCGGCCTTTTTCTTTTGCGGAGACCACCTGCAACCGACCGGTCTTGAAAAAGGCAGGTCGCATACCAATATAGGGTTCAACGGTGTTCCGGACAGGAACCGTCAGGCTGGCATGTCTAAAAGTGCCGCTGTTGTCGCGTTAACCAAAGATTAACCGAAACAGCTGATCCTGATGGTGAAAGCAGCGTCGACACGATCGACGCGCTCAGGAACATCAGACCGTTTGAACGCTTTGACCACGGATGTACTGGCACTGACGAAAAAACGGATGGAAAGGTCGGGCTTGCCCGGCCTTTTTGTTTTTGGCGTCCAAAAACAAAATGAGGAGGCGTCGGATAGCCGGCGCCCCCTCTCTATTTGATTACTTCGCTGCGAGCGCGTCGAGAATGCGCACCCAAGAGCGGATGCCCTTGTGGAAAGACTGCAGGTCGTATTTTTCATTCGGCGAATGAATGCGGTCATCGGTAAGGCCAAAACCGACGAGCAGCGAATCCATGCCCAGCATCTTCTGGAAATCGCCGACGATCGGGATCGAGCCCCCCATGCCGATCACGACGGCGGGTTTGGGCCACTCTTCCGAAAGCGCATTCTTGGCCTTCGTCAGGACGGGTGAATCATAGGAAAGCTGGATGGCCGGCGATGCGCCGTGCTCATGAAACTCTACCGAGCAATCCGCCGGGATTTTCGAGCGGACATAGGCCCGGAAACTCTCACGGATGGCTGCCGGGTTCTGCTCTCCAACGAGGCGGAAAGAAATCTTGGCGGAGGCCTTGGCGGCGATCACGGTCTTGAAGCCGTCGCCGGTATAGCCGCCGATAATGCCGTTTACCTCCGCCGTCGGACGCGCCCAGGTCTGCTCCAGCACGGAGCGACCCTTTTCGCCGGAAGGTACTGAAAGGCCGACCTCACCGAGGAAGGCCTCTGCACTGCGGCCCAGCGTTTCCCAGGAGGCCTTGATATTGGCAGGGGTTTCCTCCACGCCATCGTAGAAGCCGGCAAGTGTCACCCGGCCGGTCTCGTCATGCAGGCCGGCGAGAATATCGGTCAGGATGTGGATGGGATTTGCGGCAGCGCCACCGAAAAGGCCGGAATGCAGATCGCGGTCGGCTGCAGTGATGACGATCTCCTCGCCGACCAGGCCACGAAGGGCAGCGGCAATGGCGGGCGTATCGCGGTCCCACATGCCGGTATCACACACTAGCGCGTAGTCGGCCTTCAATTCATCGGCATTGGCTTCAAGAAACGGCTTCAGGGACGGTGAGCCGGATTCTTCCTCGCCTTCGAAAAGAATGGTGACGCGCACCGGCAGGCCGCCATTGACCGCCTTATAGGCGCGGCAGGCTTCCACGAATGTCATGAGCTGGCCCTTGTCGTCAGCCGTCCCGCGCCCGGTGATCACCTGCCGGCCAGCGCCGATATCCTTCACGGCAGGCTCGAACGGATCATTTTCCCAGAGATTGAGCGGATCGACCGGCTGCACATCGTAATGGCCGTAGAAAAGCACATGTGGTGCGTCTTTCGTGGCTGCGTCGTGATGCGCCACCACCATCGGATGGCCGGCCGTATCGCGAACGGAGGCTTCAAAACCCAATGAGGAAAGGCTTCTCACCAGCCATTCCGCCGCCTTGCGGCATTCCGCCTTGTAAGCAGGGTCCGTGGAAATCGACGGAATGCGTACGAGTTCGAACAGCCGCTCGAGGCTGGAGGTAAGGTTGTCGTCCGCCGTGGAAAGAATGGGGGAAACGTCTGTCATCGCTGATCCTGTCATGTCTGTCGTGACCCGGCGATAAGACGAAACATCCGGGCATCGCGCATCGCGGGAAACAAGGGGCAGGCGTGCCGTGAATCGGCAAACGCGCAGCCGCCGGAACGATAGAGCAGTTCGAGAAAACTGCGAAGCGGTTTTCCGCCCGGAACCCGGCTATCTCGGCGACGGAAGGCTCGGCAGCAGGGAGGCGAATTTGGGGCGCTATTTCGCTTTCTTGGCGCTGTCGATCGCCCGGCGCATATATTCCAGCAGAAGCTGTTTTTCAAAACGCCGGAAATCCTTAAGCAGCGCGTCCTCTGTCGCCTCTGAGGCGGCGATGGCGTTCGCCTCCAGATCCCGGCCGCGCTGCGTCAGTTCGATGATCTGGGCACGGCGGTCGCTTGGATGGGATTTGCGGATGATCAGCCCGTCACGCTCCATGCGCGCAAGCGTATTGGCGAGTGTTGCCTGTTCGATGTCGATTCTATCAAGCAATTGCCGCTGCGTCAGGCCTTCCTCATGCCAAAGCTCGATGAGAATCGGGAATTGCCCGGGAGAGAAACCCAGCGCGGCGGCTCGCTTCTGGAGCGCCATGGTGAATTCCCTTGCCATTCTCGCAGCGAGATAGATCGCCGATTCGTCCCGGGAAAAACCCATTCGTCTGTCCGTAAACTTCGTAGCCGGCGCATTCCGCGCGATTTCGATAGTGCGATATATATCGCATGATATGTTTAGGCCAGTCCGAAACACGGCACAAAATAAAACCGCCATGGCCGGGAGGGGTCGGCCATGGCGGTCATATTGGAGGACAAAGGCCCGGAGAGGGGGAAAGGCCTTTGTCCGGTCTGATGCGGCGGGGGACGAGCCTACAATCAGACTACGGCGTGATCAGGCGCCGTCCCCTAAGAAATGTGTCTGCAAATGCGGCTTTTCAAGGGAAAATCCATTACAAATCGGTAACGTTCGGGTGAATTTCACGGGCTTTTCCAGACGCTTCGCTTCATACGCTTTGCGGTGCGTTATGCGAAGTTTCTATGGACGTCAAAACAGCCCCGCGTTATCCATATCGCCATGAAAAAAGGCGATCATCTCTTCCTCGTTGACGGTTCCGGTTTCATTTTCCGGGCGTTCCATGCCATTCCGCCGCTGAACCGCAAGTCGGACGGGCTGCCGGTCAACGCCGTTTCCGGCTTCTGCAACATGTTGTGGAAGCTCCTGAAGGATGCGCGCAATACCGATGTCGGTGTCACCCCCACACATTTCGCGGTCATATTCGATTATTCGTCGAAGACATTCCGCAATGAGCTTTATGATCTCTACAAGGCCAACCGCAGCGCGCCACCGGAAGACCTTGTTCCGCAATTCGGCCTGATCCGCGAAGCGACACGCGCCTTCAACCTTCCCTGCATCGAGACGGAGGGCTTCGAGGCGGACGATATCATCGCCACCTATGCCCGCCAGGCGGAGGCCGTCGGCGCCGATGTCACCATCATCTCGTCCGACAAGGATCTGATGCAGCTCGTCACGGCCAATGTGCACATGTACGACGCCATGAAGGACAAGCAGATCGGCATTCCCGATGTCATCGAAAAATGGGGCGTAGGTCCCGAAAAGATGATCGACCTTCAGGCGATGACCGGCGACTCCACCGATAATGTCCCCGGCATTCCCGGCATTGGCCCGAAGACGGCGGCGCAATTGCTGGAGGAATACGGCGATCTCGATACCCTTCTGGCGCGTGCGGATGAAATCAAGCAGCAGAAACGCCGGGAAAATATCATTGCTAATGCGGAGCTTGCCCGCCTTTCCAGACAGCTTGTAGCGCTCAGGACCGATGTGCCGCTGGAACAGTCTCTTGAGGCCTTGGTGCTCGAACCGCAGAACGGCCCGAAACTCATTGCCTTCCTGAAGGCCATGGAATTCACGACGCTGACGCGCCGGGTTGCCGAAGCGACCGAAACCGATGCCTCGGCCATCGACCCCGCCAATGTGCCGGTGCAATGGGGTGCCGATGCCCATGGTCCCGATCTCGATGCGCCTGCCCCTGCCGTCTCTGCCGGTGAAGCGGTCGCTGATGCGAAAAATGCGCCGGCTTCCCCGGCAGCGACAGCAAGAAAGGCGACGGGGGAGGGCAGTGCGCCCGCCGATCTCGCCACGGCACGGCAAACGGTGTTCGCTGCCGCCAGGATCGACACGACCGCCTACACGACGATCAGGGATCTGGCGGCGCTGGACCGCTGGGTTGCGGCGGCCCGCGAAACCGGTGTCGTCGCCTTCGATACGGAAACGACCTCGCTCGACCCCATGCAGGCCGAACTCGTCGGATTTTCGCTGGCGATTGCCGATAATGGCAAGGATGCCTCGGGCGCGGATATCCGTGCTGCCTATGTTCCCTTGACACACAAGACCGGCTCCGGCGGCGATCTTTTCAGCGATGGCATCAAGCTCGCCGAAGGGCAGGTGCCCTTTAAGGAGGCGATGGAGCGTCTGAAGAGCCTGCTTGAGGACCCGGCCGTTCTGAAAATCGCTCAGAACCTCAAATATGATTACCTGCTGATGAAACGCCATGGCGTCGTCATGCAGAGTTTCGACGACACGATGCTGATTTCCTATGTTCTGGAGGCCGGCAAGGGCACACATGGCATGGATTCGCTGTCCGAACGCTGGCTCGGTCACAAGCCGATCGCCTACAAGGACGTGACGGGGTCGGGCAGGTCGAGCGTCACCTTCGATTTCGTCGATATCGACAAGGCGACGGCTTACGCGGCGGAAGATGCGGATGTCACATTGCGCCTCTGGATGGTGCTGAAGCCCCGGCTTGCCGCCGAGCGTCTGACCAAGGTCTATGAGCGGCTGGAACGCCCCTTGGTGCCGGTTCTGGCGCATATGGAGGAGCGTGGTATCACCGTGGACCGGCAAATCCTGTCGCGTCTCTCCGGCGAACTGGCCCAGAAGGCGGCTGCCTTCGAAGAGGAAGTTTATCAGCTGGCGGGCGAGCGTTTCAATATCGGATCGCCCAAGCAGCTTGGTGATATCCTGTTCGGCCGGATGGGCCTGCCGGGCGGCTCGAAAACCAAGACCGGCCAATGGTCGACATCGGCGCAGGTGCTGGAAGATCTGGCCGCGGAAGGTGCCGAACTGCCGCGCAAGATCGTCGACTGGCGTCAGCTGACCAAGCTGAAATCGACCTATACGGATGCGCTGCCCGGCTATATTCATCCAGAGACGAAGCGGGTGCATACGTCCTACGCGCTTGCCTCCACCACGACGGGGCGTCTGTCGTCTTCGGAGCCCAACCTCCAGAACATCCCGGTGCGCACCGCCGAAGGCCGCAAGATCCGCACGGCCTTCATCTCCACGCCCGGTCACAAGCTGCTGTCGGCCGATTACAGCCAGATCGAATTGCGCGTGCTTGCCCACGTTGCGGATATTCCGCAGCTTCGCAACGCGTTTGAAAACGGCATCGACATTCATGCGATGACCGCATCGGAAATGTTCGGTGTGCCGGTGGAAGGTATGCCGTCGGAAGTGCGCCGCCGCGCCAAGGCCATCAACTTCGGCATCATCTACGGTATTTCCGCTTTCGGGCTGGCCAATCAGCTCAGCATCGCCCGCTCTGAAGCGGGCGAATATATCAAGAAATATTTCGAGCGGTTCCCCGGCATTCGCGACTACATGGAAGCGACCAAGGCTTTCGCCCGCGAAAACGGTTATGTCGAAACGATTTTCGGCCGCCGCGCCCATTATCCGGAAATCCGCTCCTCCAACCCTTCCGTAAAAGCCTTCAACGAGCGTGCGGCCATCAACGCGCCGATCCAGGGTTCCGCAGCCGATATCATCCGCCGTGCGATGGTCCGTATCGAGCCGGCGCTGGAGGCGGAAAAACTTTCCGCCCGCATGCTGCTGCAGGTGCATGACGAACTCATCTTCGAAGTTGAGGAAGCGGAAATCGAAAAGACCCTGCCTGTC
Organism: Agrobacterium tumefaciens; assembly: GCA_025560025.1. Taxonomy (NCBI): domain Bacteria; kingdom Pseudomonadati; phylum Pseudomonadota; class Alphaproteobacteria; order Hyphomicrobiales; family Rhizobiaceae; genus Agrobacterium; species Agrobacterium tumefaciens. The sequence goes on from CP048485.1 coordinate 2,702,531, forward strand.
GTCGTCTCCGTGATGGAAAATGCGGCGATGCCGGCGATATCCATGAAGGTGCCGTTGCAGGTGGATGCCCGCGCGGCCGACAACTGGGATGAGGCGCACTGAAAGGTCGCAGGACCTGCAAAATCCACCGGTTGATGTCATTGATCTGTTGCGTATCGGGACTAGGGGAAACGTCTCAAAAGGAGTTTCCCCATGCACGCCCCGCTCGTCTCGAAAGATCTTGAGTATATTTCCGCTGCCAACCACGATCAGCCGCCGCGCCATCTCGGCAGCCGCTTTAACGCCGAGCGCGAATTCCTGCCCGAGCCAGGTAACACGGTCGTCTGCCACCTCGTTGAAGGCTCGCAAACCGAGAGCGCGATCATCACGACACGCCAGCGTTTTCTGGACATGCCCGAGGCATCGCTGCTTGCCTTCACGCCGGTTTCCAGCCTGCATATGACGGTGTTTCAGGGCATCATCGAGTTCCGGCGCATGGCTCCCTACTGGCCCGAGAAGATGCCGCTCGATACGCCGATCGACACGATGACCGAATATTATCGTGACCGTCTTTCGGCCTTTCCCGCCCTGCCGGGCTTCAACATGCAGGTGACGGGTCTTAAACCGACGGGACTGGTGATGAAGGGGGCGACCGCTGGAGACGACCGGATCGTCGCTCTGTGGCGCGATGCATTTGCCGAAGCCTTCGGTTACCGCCATCCCGATCACGAAAGCTATGAGTTTCATATCACGCTGTCCTACATCACACGCTGGTTTGCGCCGGAAAGCCTGCCGCGGTGGCAGGCAATGCTGGACGAAGAGCTGGAAAAACTACGCGCAACAGCCTCTGTCATCGAGATGCGCCCGCCTGCTTTCTGTGAATTCATGGATATGAACCACTTCAAGGAACTCATCGTTTTTGATAGAAGTGAGACCTGATTTGCGTGCACCTCCAGCCTGCTCGTCGTCCCTATTCCGCTGAATCGGAAAAAATGCGCGTCAGGGCTGGTCAAAGCCCGTTAGGGCATGTATAAGCGCGCCAAATTTCCGATATCGAGACACCCGACATTCGGCCTTTGGTTCTGGCCGGTTCCGTTGTTTCGCCGCTAAAGTGGAGTAACAAAAATGGCTGTACCAAAAAGAAAAACAAGCCCGTCCAAGCGCGGTATGCGCCGCTCGGCTGACGGTCTCAAGTCTGCAACCTATGTTGAAGACAAGAACTCCGGCGAACTGCGCCGTCCGCACCATATCGATCTGAAGACCGGTATGTATCGCGGCCGTCAGGTTCTGACGCCGAAGGAAAGCGCATAAGCTTTTCCGACATCGTAATTACAAAAAACCGGCCCTCGTGGCCGGTTTTTTGTTTTCAGGACCGTTTGGCTGTCTTTTCCACTCACTTGGAAAATTCGGCCACTCCTCCTACACTCTGCTCGGGAGAGCAGTTTGGTGCGCGTTAGGGGGAGTTTCGGTGAAATATCGCTGGATTTTGTTGATGCTTCTCAGCCTCGGTCTCGGTTATGGCGCCGTGACGAAGGGTGGCGGCATCATCGCGGAAAGCTATTTCGGCGAAGTATCCGATCAGGGCCGCACCACCCTCAGGCTGGCCGTCTCTGCCCTCGGTGGGCTTTTGAGCCGTTACGAACCGCTGCCGGCTCTGATCGCCGATCACGACGACATTGAGGAGCTGGTCGCGCATCCGAAAGATGAGGCGCTGCGTCAGCGCGCCAATGTCTATCTCAAATCCATCAACACCCTCTTGGAATCCTCCGATATCTACATCATTACGCTGGATGGAGAGACGATCGCCGCCAGCAATTACGATGGACCCACGAGCTTCGTCGGCGAGAATTTCAGCTACCGGCCCTATTTCCAGGATGCCGCCAGGGGCTTCAAGTCGCGTTTCTTCGCGCTTGGCACCACCTCTCACAAACGTGGCTATTATTTCTCCGCCCCCATCCTCTTCAACGAGGAGATCAAGGGCGTCATCGTCTTCAAGGTCGATATTGAAGGCATAGAGGCATCCTTCGGCGATGGCGAGAACCGCATCCTCGTATCGGATCCGGAAGGCATCATCTTCATGACGGGAACGCCGCAATGGCTTTATTCCGGCCTGATGCCGCTGACACCCGAAAGGCTTGCACGCACGGAGGCATCCCGCCGTTACGCGAACGCCACCCTGAAGGAACTGCCGCTGAAAAATGGCAGTTTCGGCTCCCATCAATTGATGACGATCACCCAGGATGACGGTGAGAGGGAATATCTCGTCCTGTCGCAGCCGATGCCGGATGCGGGCTGGACCGTCAGCGTGCTGATGGATACGGGCTCACTCAGAACGCAGGTCAAGACGGCAATGATCGCCATCATTCTCTGCCTGTGTCTTGCCGCTGCCGTTATCGCGGCCATGCTGCAAAGACGCCGGCGTCTGCGTGAACGTCTGACCCACCAGGCGGAAGCGCAGGCGGAACTGGAACGCCGGGTGGAGGAACGCACTGCCGATCTGGCGCGCGTGAACCAGGAGATCGAACACGAAATCGCCGAACGTCGCCAGACGGAAAAACAGCTGCGCAGGATGCAGAACGATCTGGTGCAGGCGGGCAAGCTTGCGGCACTCGGGCAGATGTCGGCGGCCCTGTCGCATGAGTTCAATCAGCCGCTTGCCGCCGCCAAGAATTATGCTGAAAACGCCTCGCTTCTGGTGGAGCGGGGGCGGCTGGAAGAGGTGACGGAGAACCTCAGGCGTATTTCAGGCCTCATCGACCGCATGGCGTCCATCAGCAAGCACCTCAGGAATTTCGCCCGCAAGCCCAACGAAAAAATGGCTGCGGTCAGTCTGGATACCGTGCTTCGTGACACGCTCGAAATCGTCGGCGCGCGGCTGAAGGCCGCCGATGCGGTTCTGGATGTCGATCTTGGTTTGGTGCCGCTTGCGGTGAAAGCCGGGCCGGTGCGGCTGCAGCAGGTGCTGGTCAACATCATCTCCAATGCCGCAGATGCGGTGGAAGGGCGCGAGGACCGCCGCATCGCTTTGAAAGCCGTGCTGAAGGGTCAGACGGTGTCGATTTTCATCCGCGACCGTGGTCCCGGCGTTCCGCCGGCAATTTCGGAACGCATCTTCGATCCCTTCTTCACCACCAAGGGTGTGGGGCGCGGCCTCGGTCTCGGCCTTTCCATCACCTACAATATCATCAAGGATTTTGGCGGCCAGCTGCGCGTCAGAAACCATGAAGACGGCGGGGCGGAATTCGAGATCGAATTGCCGGCAGCTGCCTATCGCGTGGAGGTGGCGGCGGAATGACCATGTCGCGCGTTCTGTTGATCGATGACGAGGAGGAGCTGCGCTTTTCCACCGCGCAGGCGCTGGAGCTTTCCGGTTTTGCCGTCACCATGCTGGCGAGCGCCGAACATGCGCTCGAACTCATCGGCTACAGCTTCGATGGCGTCGTGGTCAGCGATATCAGGATGCCCGGCATGGATGGCATGACGTTGTTGCAGAAGGTGCGGGAGCTTGATCCGGAAATACCTGTCATCCTGATGACCGGCCATGGCGATGTGCAGCTGGCTGTCAACGCCATGCGCAACGGTGCCTATGACTTCATCGAAAAGCCCTTCACCCCGCAATATCTCGCCGGCATCATAAAAAGGGCTAATGACAGGCGGGCGCTGGTGCTGGAAAACCGCCGCCTGAAGGCGGTGGCGGGCAAGCATGACGATCTCGAGACGCGTCTGCCCGGCCGAACCCAGATCATGGTCGATCTGCGTTACCGCATCCGCGCCATCGGTGCGACGGATGCCGACACGCTCATCGTTGGCGATACCGGCGCCGGCAAGGAGGTGGTGGCGCGGGCGCTTCACGATATCAGCGCCAGAGCCAACCGACCCTTCGTTGCCATCAATTGCGCCGCCCTGCCGCAAACGCTGATCGAAAGCGAGCTGTTCGGCCACGAGGCGGGCGCCTTTCCTGGCGCACTGCGCCCGCGCTACGGCAAGTTCGAGCACGCCCGCGGCGGCACCATCCTGCTGGATGAAATCGGCTCCATGCCGTTTGAATTACAGGGCCGGTTCCTGCGCGTGTTGCAGGAAAGGGTTATTACCCGCCTTGGCTCCAATGAGACAGTGGAACTCGATGTCCGCTTCATCGCCACCAGCAAGGTGGATCTGGAGCAGGAGGTTGCGGCCGGTCGGTTCCGCGCAGACCTTCTCTACCGCCTGAATGTGGCGACGCTTCTCGTCCCCTCCCTGTCGCAGCGCAGCGCCGACATTCCCTTGCTTTTCCTGCATCTGGTGCGGGAGGCCGCTGCCCGCTACGGGCGGGAAGACATGGAGGTTCCTCAGCAACTGCTCTCGGCGATCTCCCTGCGTGAATGGCCGGGCAATGTGCGGGAATTGCGCAATGCGGCGGACCGCTTCGTGCTCGGTCTGGAAAGCGATGTTGCCGAACCATCACTGCCGTTCCCGGACGATGGCAGGGCAGCACTTGCCGCGAAGGTCGCCGCTTATGAAAAGAGCCTGATTGCGCGCGCGATAGCCGTCCATGGCGGAAATCTGAAATCCGTCTATGAGGCGCTCGGTATCTCGCGCAAAACACTTTACGAAAAAATGCAGAAATACGAACTGCACCGTCATATGACCGAGGTGTAATGGGTGGATTTCCACCCATGGACGAGGCCTCATGGGTGGAAATCCACCCATTGCCATCAGTGATAGCGATAAAACCGCACCTCATTTGCAAGACCGCCATTGCTGAACGCTGATCCCGGATCGCAAATAGCTCACCCCGGCCGCCATAGAGGAGTATGCGCGGCTGAAGTGGCGAACATTTTCATCCGGGAGGAATCGATGAAAATACTGAAGACAGTTACCGGCCTTGCTGCCGCCGCTGCCGTTTCCCTTTTTGCGCTGTCCGCATCCGCTCAGAACTATCCAGAGCGCAACATCACCATGGTCGTGCCTTTTGCCGCCGGTGGTCCGACGGATACGGTTGCGCGTCTTGTCGCTGAATCCATGTCGAAGGATCTCGGTCAGCAGATCATCGTTGAAAATGTCGGCGGTGCGGGTGGCACACTGGGTGCAGGCCGCGTGGCGGCAGCCGATCCGGACGGCTACACCGTTCTCCTGCATCATATCGGCATGGCGACGAGCGCCACGCTCTATCGCAAGCTCGCCTATGACACGCTGAACGCGTTCGAATATGTCGGCCTGGTCACGGAAGTTCCGATGACCATCCTGTCGCGCAAGAACCTCGAGACCAAGGATCTCAAGGGTCTGATCGATTATGCCAAGGCGAACAAGGACAAGGTAACCGTCGCCAATGCCGGCATCGGCGCCGCTTCGCATCTGTGCGGCATGCTGTTCATGAGCGCCATTGAGACACCGCTCGTCACCGTTCCCTACAAGGGCACAGGCCCGGCCATGACCGACTTGCTCGGCGGCCAGGTTGACATCATGTGCGACCAGACCACCAACACCACCAAGCAGATCCAGGGCGGAACCGTGAAAGCCTATGCCGTGACCTCGGCCAAGCGGCTTGATGTGCTGCCGGATGTACCCACGGTCGCCGAAGCGGGCTTGCCGAAGCTTGAGGTCGGCATCTGGCACGGCATCTACACGCCCAAGGGCACGCCTGCTGAAATCAACGAAAAACTCTCCAAGTCGCTGCAGATCGCGCTGAAGGACAAGAATGTCGCGGCTCGTTTTGCCGAACTCGGCACCACGCCTTCGCCGGAAAGCGATGCGACGCCCGCCGCCCTGAAAACCAAGCTTGAAAGCGAAATCGCTCGCTGGAAGCCGGTGATCGAGTCCGCCGGCCAATATGCCGACTGATGGTCAAAGCAATTGCCGGCGGCACCACGCCGCCGGCTTTTTGCCATCGATTTAAAGCGCGGATCGGTGTGTCACCGGCCGCAATGGAGGGGCATCTTTCATGAAGTCGTTATTTAATGACCCTGCCGAGGCAGTCTGCGGGGCAATTTTCATGGGACTTGGCGTCTTTTTCGCCTTGCAGTCTTATGGGCTGGAGATCGGAACCGCCTTTCGCATGGGGCCGGGCTATTTCCCGCTCGTTCTGGCAATCATCCTGATCCTGCTCGGTGGCGTCATATTTCTGCGGTCGGCCCGCCCCGCCGGGGAAGGTATCGGAGCGATCGCCTGGCGAGGCATATTTTTCATCCTGCCCGCGCCGATCTTCTTCGGTTTCACTGTCCGGGGCCTTGGCTTTGTGCCGGCGCTTTTTTTCAGCGCCCTTATCGCGGCCTTCGCCTCCCACAAGATGAGCCCGCTCATGGCGGTCATTCTCTCCGCAGCCATCACGGTCTTTTCCGTCGCTGTTTTCAATTACGGTCTCGGCCTGCCGTTCCAGCGCTTCGGCCCCTGGCTTAAATTTTGAGGTGCTGCGATGGATTTGCTCGATAATCTTGCTCTCGGTTTCGTCACCGCCTCGTCGCTGGCAAACCTGTTCTTCTGCCTGATCGGCGTGCTGCTCGGCACCCTGATCGGCGTGCTGCCCGGCATCGGCGCGACGGCGACTATCGCCATGCTGCTGCCGATCACCTTCCAGCTCGAACCCGTCTCATCGCTGATCATGCTCGCCGGCATTTATTATGGCGCGCAATATGGCGGCTCCACCACGGCCATCCTGATCAATATGCCCGGCGAATCGTCTTCTGCCGTTACCGCCATCGATGGTTACCAGATGGCGCGCAAGGGCAAGGCGGGTGCTGCACTTGCGATCGCCGCCATCGGTTCGTTCTTTGCCGGCACGGTGTCCACCTTTCTCGTGGCAATCTTCGCCCCGCCTCTGACGGCGATAGCGCTGGAATTCGGTGCGGCGGAATATTTCTCGCTGATGGTCGTCGGCCTTGTTTCGTCGATCGCACTTGCCCATGGCTCCATCGTCAAGGCGCTGGCCATGGTGGTGCTCGGCCTGCTGCTTGGCCTGGTCGGCACGGATATCTATAGCGGCACGCCGCGCTTCACCCTCGGCATCCGTGAATATGCCGATGGCCTGAACTTCGTTGCGGTCGCTGTTGGCGTCTTCGGCATCGCTGAAATCTTGCGCAATCTCGAGAATGAACGCACCCGGTCGGTGCTGATTGCCAAGGTCAGCAGCCTGATGCCGTCGAAGGAGGATTTCAAGCGTATGATCGGCCCGGTGCTGCGCGGCACGGCCATCGGTTCCGCACTCGGCATCCTGCCGGGCGGCGGCGCAATCCTCGCTGCCTTTGCATCCTACACCGTGGAGAAACGCGTCTCCAAGAACCCGGAGGAATTCGGGCATGGCGCGGTTGCCGGTGTGGCCGGTCCGGAATCCGCCAACAATGCTGGCGCCCAGACCTCCTTCATCCCGCTGCTCACCCTTGGCATCCCCGCCAACCCGGTCATGGCGCTGATGATCGGTGCCATGATCATTCAGGGTATCGTGCCGGGCCCCAACGTCGCGACCGAGCAGCCAGCGCTGTTTTGGGGTATCATCGCGTCCATGTGGATCGGTAATCTGATGCTCGTCATCCTGAACCTGCCCTTGATCGGGCTGTGGGTGAAGCTGTTGACGGTGCCCTATTACGTGCTGTTCCCCATCATCATGGCCTTCTGCGCCATCGGGGTTTACAGCGTCAATTCCAACGTCTTCGATCTCTATGCCGTCGCCTTTTTCGGTTTCATCGGTTACGTTCTGGTGAAATTGCGCTGCGAGCCGGCACCGCTGCTTCTGGGTTTCGTGCTGGGCCCGCTGCTGGAAGAGAACCTGCGCCGCGCCATGATCCTGTCGCGTGGCGATCCGATGACCTTCGTCACGCGTCCGATCAGCGCCACCCTGCTTTTTATTGCGCTTGCGGTGTTGATCGTCGTCTTCCTGCCAAGCGTGAAGAAAAAGCGTGAAGAAGTCTTCGTCGAAGAGGACTGAGCAAAATCAGGAAAAATTCAGACGCCGGTGATAGAAACGTCGCCGGCGTTTTTCGTTGAGTCGATCAATATGACGAATCCGGTTCACGAAAGCGGCGTATGGTTGACTTGAAGCCCGTAAGGCACAAGGAAGGGCGGGAAAGAGAGGTCGATATGACGTCGGAAACCGAAAAACGGATCATCGCGCTTGAGGAAACGATCGCGCATCAGGCCAAGGCCGTGGAAGAACTGTCCGATCAGCTGGCGGAGCAGTGGAAGGTGGTGGAACAGACCCGCGCCAAGCTCGACCGCTTGACGGAGAGGTTTCTGAGCCTGGAGGAGCAATCGCTGGACGCGCCTGCAATCACCCGTCCGCCGCATTACTGACAGGGAAGACCCAATGAAAAAAGACACAGCCGCACTTGCCGCCGATATCGTGGCTTTCTGGAGGAAGGCTGGGCCTGACAAATGGTTCGACAAGGATGCCGCCTTCGACAACCACTTCCACGACCGTTTCCGCGACGCCCATTTTGCCGCCGCAAGGCGTGAGCTGGATGATTGGCTGGAGAAGGCGGAAAGCAGTCTGGCGCTGATGCTTCTGCTGGATCAGTTTCCGCGCAACTGCTTTCGCGGCACTGCGCATATGTATGCGACCGATCCGCTGGCGCGGTTATTCGCCGACGAGGCGATCCGCCGGGGCCACGATCAGGCGCTGGGCGAGGATTTGCGCGTCTTTTTTTATCTGCCCTTTTCTCATGCGGAAGACCTCAAGGATCAGGAGCGTGCCTGCACTCTCAACCAGCCGCTTGGCGGGCTTTATCTGCACCATGCCGAAGAGCATCGCGATATCGTCCAGCGCTTCGGCCGTTTTCCGCACCGCAACGACATATTGGTGCGGGAAACGACGCCGGAGGAACGGCTATATCTTGATGAAGGCGGTTTTTCCGGCTGAGCCCGAAATGAAAACGCCGCCTGTCCCGAAAGACGGCGGCGTTTGTCATGATGAGTAACGACGATAATCAGCCGTCGAAGAATTCCTTCATCCGGGCGAAGAAGCCGGTCGATTCCGGATTGTTCTCCTTGGAGGATAGCTGCTCGAACTCCTGCAACAGCTCGCGCTGACGTTTGCTGAGTTTCTGCGGCGTCTCGATCTGGATCTGGATATAGAGATCGCCCGTCTGCGCCGAACGCAGCACCGGCATGCCCTTACCCTTCAGACGGAACTGCTTGCCCGGCTGGGTGCCTTCCGGAACCGTGACGCGCGACTTGGTGCCGTCGAGCGTCGTGACATCGAAAGTGCCGCCAAGTGCCGCCGTGGTCATGGAAATCGGTACGGTGCAATAAAGATCGGCGCTGTCGCGCTGGAAGAACTCATGCGGCCGGACCGACAGGAAGATATAAAGATCGCCCGCCGGGCCACCGCGCATGCCGGCCTCACCTTCGCCCTGCAGGCGAATGCGGGTGCCATCCTCGATGCCCGAGGGAATGTTGACCGAGAGCGAACGCTCTTCCGTCACACGGCCCTGGCCGTGGCACTTGCCGCAGGGGTCGGAAATCGTCTGTCCACGACCATGGCAGGTCGGGCAGGTGCGCTCCACCGAGAAGAAGCCCTGCGCCGCGCGCACGCGGCCGGACCCCTGACAGGTGGCGCAGGTCTTGGGCTGCGTGCCGGGTTTGGCGCCCGAGCCGGAACAGACGTCGCAGGTGATCGAGGTCGGAACCCTGATCTGCGCCGTCTTGCCGGCAAAGGCTTCCTCCAGCGTGATTTCCATGTTGTAGCGAAGGTCGGCGCCGCGCTCACGCCCGCCGGAAGAGCGGCGTGCGCGTCCACCACCCATCATCTCGCCGAAAATGTCCTCGAAGATATCGGAGAAGCCGCCATTGGCGAAACCGCCGCCGCCCATGCCACCGCCGCCCATGCCGCCATTTTCAAATGCGGCGTGGCCGAAACGATCATAGGCCGCGCGCTTCTGCGGGTCCTTCAGCGTTTCGTATGCTTCGTTGATTTCCTTGAATTTCTGCTCGGATTCGGCGTTATCCGGGTTCTTGTCCGGATGGTATTTCATCGCGAGTTTGCGGAAGGCGCTTTTCAGCTCTTTTTCGTCCGCGGTCTTGCTGACGCCAAGTGTTTCGTAAAAGTCTGCTTTCGCCATTAAGATAACAAGCCCCGCAAATGGATTTCCGGCTGCACGTCGGCAGCCGGATGTCTTGCATATGGTGTGAGGAGTAGGGAAGCCACGCGATTATGCGGACTTCTTGTCGTCCTTGATTTCTTCATAGTCGGCATCGACGACGTCGTCCTTGCCGCCTTCAGAAGCGTCGCCGGCCTCGGCCTGCTGCGCTTCATAGATGGCCTGACCGAGCTTCATGGAGACTTCCATGAGGGTCTGGGTCTTCGCCTGAATGTCGTCGGCGTCAGGTTCGGAAGCTTCAACCGCCGTCTTCAGGCTGGCAATGGCGTCTTCGATGGCCTTGCGGTCCGTCTCGGAAACCTTGTCGCCATATTCCTTCACCGACTTCTCGGTGGAGTGAATGAGGCTTTCGGCCTGATTCTTGGCCTCGACACCCGCACGACGCTTCTTGTCGGCTTCGGCGTTGGCTTCAGCGTCCTTGACCATCTTTTCGATGTCGGCGTCGGAAAGACCACCGGAGGCCTGGATGCGGATCTGCTGTTCCTTACCCGTACCCTTGTCCTTGGCGGAAACCTGCACGATGCCGTTGGCGTCGATATCGAAGGTCACTTCGATCTGCGGAACGCCACGCGGCGACGGCGGCAGGCCGACGAGGTCGAACTGGCCGAGCAGCTTGTTATCCTGCGCCATTTCGCGCTCGCCCTGCGAAACGCGGATGGTCACGGCCGACTGGTTGTCTTCGGCGGTCGAGAAGGTCTGGCTCTTCTTGGTCGGGATTGTCGTGTTGCGATCGATCAGACGGGTGAAGACGCCACCGAGCGTTTCGATACCGAGCGACAGCGGGGTCACGTCGAGCAGCAGAACGTCCTTGACGTCGCCCTGCAGAACGCCGGCCTGAATAGCGGCGCCCATGGCGACCACTTCATCCGGGTTCACGCCCTTGTGCGGCTCCTTGCCGAACAGCTGCTTGACGACTTCCTGCACCTTCGGCATGCGGCTCATACCACCAACGAGAACGACTTCATCGATCTCGGAAGCGGAAACGCCGGCATCCTTCAGCGCTGCCTTGCACGGTGCGACCGTGCGCTGCACCAGATCGTCCACCAGGCTTTCGAACTTGGCGCGGGTCAGCTTCAGCGTCAGGTGCTTCGGACCGGAAGCATCGGCCGTGATGAACGGCAGGTTGATTTCGGTCTGCTGCGAGGACGAAAGTTCGATCTTTGCCTTTTCCGCAGCTTCCTTGAGGCGCTGCAGGGCGAGCTTGTCGTTCTTCAGGTCGATGCCCTGATCCTTCTTGAACTCGCCGGCCAGATATTCGACCAGACGCATGTCGAAGTCTTCACCACCAAGGAAGGTATCGCCGTTGGTGGACTTCACTTCGAAAACGCCGTCGCCGATTTCCAGAACGGAAATATCGAAGGTACCGCCGCCAAGGTCGTAAACGGCGATGGTCTTGCCGTCCTTCTTGTCGAGACCGTAAGCGAGTGCAGCTGCAGTCGGCTCGTTGATGATGCGCAGAACATCAAGGCCGGCGATGCGGCCGGCATCCTTGGTTGCCTGGCGCTGGGCGTCGTTGAAGTAGGCCGGAACGGTGATGACGGCCTTCTCGACCTTTTCGCCGAGATAGGATTCAGCCGTTTCCTTCATCTTCTGAAGGATCATCGCGGAAATCTGCGACGGGGAATAATTCTTGTCCTGCGCCTTCACCCACGCGTCGCCATTGTCGCCCTTGACGATTTCAAAGGGAACGAGGGCCTTGTCCTTTTCAACGGTCGGGTCTTCATAACGACGGCCGATGAGGCGCTTGACCGCAAACAGGGTATTGGTCGGGTTGGTGACCGCCTGGCGCTTGGCCGGCTGGCCGACAAGGCGTTCGCCATCGTCGGAAAATGCCACCATGGACGGCGTGGTGCGCGCGCCTTCCGCGTTTTCAATTACTTTCGTGTCCTTGCCGTCCATCACTGCGACGCAGGAATTGGTCGTGCCAAGGTCGATACCGATTACTTTTGCCATGCTCTTCTCTCCTTGAAGCGAGCCGTCGGAACCCCGTGAGGCATTCCATTGACAACTCCTTGACTTGGATTTGCAGTATTCGCTGCAGTTATGCGGCGTATATAAGGAGCGATTTTTCCTGCTGCAAGGCGCAAGAGAGGGGGAAGCGCAGCAAAAAAGCGCAAGAAACCCCTGTCTGTGCAGAAGCATAGCCATCAAGGCTTGCGGAAGCGGGAAAACGCGACTTGGACATTATGCTGTCCCGCCATCAGATGCGATGGCGGCGGCGGAGAACGAGGTTCGATTCCGAAGCGGGTTTGGACCGCTTTCGCGATTATGGGGCTTATGCTGTGCCGGAAGGGGGCTCACGCCTCGCGAGGCATTCTCTCCTTAATCATGCTGCAAATGGCGTCGATAACCGTCTGGTCAAGTGCGCGCGGCATGTCGTGTCCCATTCCCTTGATCGGCAGATAAATCGCGTCTGGAATCGAAAGCGCCGTATCATAACCGTAGGCCGGCGGGATCAAGGGATCATCCGTTCCATGAATGACGAGCGTCGGCACCGTGATCGTCGCCAGACGTGAGCGCCGGTCCCCAGCCACGGCCATGCCGGCGATCTGCCGTGCCACGCCACCGGGATCATGGTCACGATACACCTCTTCCAGCAAAAGGGAGCGATGGGCGTCTTCGTTGAACGGATAACCCATGCCCGCAATCCGGTGCGCGAAAGCAAGACGTACTGCCAGAAACCCTTCCTGATTAATGGCGGGATCAGGGGCCGGCCGCATCATCATCGCCATGACATCGGGTGCCGCCTGTGGCAGGGCAGGATTGCCGGTGCTCGACATGATCGAGGTCAGGGAAAGGACACGGTCAGCGTGATCGCTAGCAAGAATTTGTGCGATCATGCCGCCCATGGAGCGGCCGACGACATGAGCCCGCGCAATGCCGAGCGCGTCGAGAAGGCCGACGGCGTCCTTCGCCATATCGCTGAGCGAATAGGGGACGTCCGGCCGGCGTCCCGCCATCAATTCGGCCGCAAGGGTGCCGAAATCCGGTGTGGGAGAGGCGCTGAAATGGGTGGAATATCCGGTATCCCTATTGTCGAAGCGGATTACGCGATACCCTCTCGCGGCCAGGTCCTCGCAGAAAGGCTTCGTCCAACGGATCATCTGTGTTCCCAGTCCGGAAATCAGCAGGATCGCCTCATTCGCGGCATCGCCGAAACTGTCCCACGCAAGTTCGATGCCATTGGATTTTGCAATGTTCACGGCTGCCCTCCATCGGCAATCATTGGAACGGCTTTCGTGACGGTGGCGGGAGACAGGGAGCGCGTCACGAATACGCAGGATCGGTCGGGCCGAATGCGAGACGCAGGGCGTAAGTCCTGATATCTGCGGGCCATGAGGCGAGCCGTTCTTCCAGCGCGGGGCGATCATCCGCAAAAAGGGCGCGTGTCGCCTCTTCGTAACCGGGCAGATTTCCCGCGATCGCCTGCATGAATCGATACGCGGCCTCCTGCGCCGCTCGCCTTTGCTGGTGCGAATCCATTGCCTTCCGGGCCTCTTCCACCAGACGCCGTAGAGTGGCAGAAGCGCCGCCGGGCTGGCCTGCCAGCCATTCCCATTGCCGTGGCAGCAACGTCACTTCGCGGGCGACAACTCCGAGTTTCGGCCGGCCGCGGCTTTTCTGATCCCGATCTTCCTCCAAAAGCGTCGCGTCGGAGGTGTCGGCCCTCGGGCGATACCGTCCCGCCAATGTCTTGAGAGGCTGAGACAGCCGTTCAACGACGTCCTTATCGGTACCGCGCAGATCGAGATCGACGACACGGCCCGTCGCATCATCGAACACAAGCACGGCGTCGTCGGTCTCGCCTGATCGGCCAATTGCAATGGCCACTTCGGCCAAAGGGCCGGTGAACAGCAATTTATTGCCGGAAAATGCGGTGCAAGTTTTGCTCGAAGAATTGGACATGTCGCGCTCGCCGAAATGGATGCGCGCTTAATACCCGGGTAAAATACGATTCGTCAATTATACCCGGGTAAAATTAATGCCGTTCGAAAAAGCTCGTCCAGCGAAGGTGGAATTGGAATTTACCATGGTCAGGGATTGGCACGCCGCAGCGCGAGAAACCTGCGCTGACGATTGCCCGTGAACTCTTCGAGGCCGTTCCAGATTATGGCGATGTCCTGATAACGATCCGCGATACCAACGCGTCCCCCCGTCGATGCAGCTGATAGGGACGCGGAAAAGAGCGCAGCCAGCCATGGTGGGCGTCGCGCAGCTGCTCGGTGATTTTTGATGACGCGCGGTGAAATGGCGGACAGGGTGGGATTCGAACCCACGGTACGCTTTCACGCACACACGCGTTCCAGGCGTGCGCCTTAAACCACTCGGCCACCTGTCCTTTTTCAAATCTGCATGTTTTGAAGAATGCAAATCACTGGAACGGCGCGATATATACCGATGAATTCGCAGGGATCAACACGAATCTGACAGTTTTTTGAAATGTCGGCAATTTCCTGCGTTCCGATGCGATTGCAAAGCGGTTTTCCCGCCTTTATCGATGCATTATAGATTTCAAAACATGGCTGCCCGACCGGCGGCTCGTAAGCGAGGTGTCCCCGATGAAAGCTTTTTTGCGGTTTTTGAGCTTTCTTTTCCTCGTGGCGGCGGTTTTTCTGGGTGTGCTCGATTCGGTCCGCTCGGTTTCCACATCCTCGGTCAACATCACCGGCATCCTGTCCGTCTGGAACTATCTTCTTCCTGCCTCGCGCACCATGGTGGAAGCGGCCATGGCTCACTATATTCACCCTGAAGCGTGGCGCTTCGTTGAAAATGCCCTGTCGACGGTGCCGGCATTTGCCGTTTCCCTGGCGCTTTCCCTGCTTTGCTGGATGGCGGGTTACAGGAAACACAAGGCGATGAGGCGTTTGTCGGCCTGACTTTTGTCTGTTGAATTGGGCGCGCCCGCAGATGTGAACCATGAGAAGCGGCGGAACTGGCCGCATGGAGGACCGAATGTTCCTGTTCGATACGCTTTCAAAAAAGACGACGATGCCGACCGAAGAAACCGCTTTGCCCGGACGCGAAGAGGCGCTTGCGGTGCCGGAAAACCATTTCGTCAATGGCCGGCCTTTGAAAGGGCCTTATCCCGATGGTCTTGAAACCATTTATCTCGGCATGGGCTGCTTCTGGGGTGCGGAACGGCTATTCTGGAAAACGCCGGGCGTGTGGGTGACGGCGGTGGGTTATGCTGGCGGCTTTACCCGCAACCCGACATATCAGGAGACGACGACCGGCCAGACGGGCCACGCCGAAGTGGTCAAGGTTGTTTACGATCCGGCTGTCATCTCGCTCTCGGGCCTGCTCAAGATATTCTTCGAGGAGCATGATCCCACTCAGGGAATGCGGCAGGGCAACGATGTCGGCACGACCTATCGTTCCGCCATTTACGCAACGACGGAAGGCCAGTTGCAGCAGGCGCAGAAGGCGCGTGACGCTTTTCAGGACGCCCTGGAGGCGGCAGGCCATGGCGGCGCCATCACCACCGAGATCGGGCCGCTTGAAACATTTTATTACGCGGAAGACTATCATCAGCAATATCTTGCCAAGAACCCGGGTGGCTACTGCGGCCTAAGGGGAACAGGCGTAAGCTGCAATATCGACTAGATTTTTTGCAGCTTTGGCCGGTGGAAAGACTAAAAAAGCGCCAGATTAAAGTTTTTCCACCGGGTCAAAAAAACCGGATGAATTTTTCATTGAGCCATGCAAGGATATGGGCCAAGCACAGCCGGGGAAACGGCTGGCGGTTCCGCAGACATTCCCGGTCAACGGGTTTGCGGGAGGACCCTAATAATATCAATTGCAACAACAGGGCTGCACAATGAAAAAATCCCTTCTGACACTTTTTGCGCTTGCCGCAATGTCGGCTTCTGCGCTCGCGGCGGATATCAAGCCGGCGCTGGTCTATGGCACGGGCGGCAAGTTCGACAAGTCGTTTAACGAAGCCGCTGCGGCCGGCGCTGAAAAGTTCAAGGCAGAAACGGGCATCGAGTTCCGCGATTTTGAACCGACCAGCGACACGCAGGGCGAACAGGCCATCCGCAACTTCGCCAGCAAGGGCTTCAACCCGGTCGTCGCCGTGTCCTTCGCCTGGACCTCGGCCATGGAAAAGGTCGCGGCCGAATTCCCCGATACCAAGTTCGTCATCGTCGATTCCGTCGTCGAACTGCCGAATGTCCGCTCCGTCGTCTACAAGGAGCATGAAGGCTCTTATCTCGTCGGTCTTCTGGCCGGCATGGCCTCCAAGACCGGCAAGGTCGGCTTCATCGGCGGCATGGATATTCCGCTGATCCGTAAGTTCGCCTGTGGTTATGCGCAGGGCGCAAAGGCTGCCAACGACAAGATCGAAGTCTTCCAGAACATGACCGGCACCACGGGTGCTGCCTGGAACGATCCGGTGCGCGGCGGCGAACTCACCAAGAACCAGATCGACCAGGGTGCTGACGTGATTTACGCGGCAGCCGGCGCGACGGGTATCGGTGTGCTGCAGACTGCCGCCGACAACAAGAAGTTCTCGATCGGCGTCGATTCCAACCAGAACCACCTGCATCCCGGTTCGGTTCTGACCTCCATGGTCAAGCGCGTCGATCTGGCCGTCTACAATGCCTATAAGGATGCCAAGGACGACAAGTTCACCCCCGGCATCGTTGCGCTCGGCGTCAAGGAAGATGGCGTCGCCTACGCCCTCGACGACAACAACAAGGCCCTGATCACGCCAGAAATGACCGCCGCCGTGGACAAGGCGAAGGCCGATATCATCTCCGGCGCCGTCAAGGTTCATGACTATATGGCGGATAATTCCTGCCCGAAATGATATGATATGTAACGAGGGCGCATGATGTTTTTCATCTTGCGCCCTTTTCATATCCAGCCTTCGGAAAGGTTTCGGTTTGAGTATGGACCCTGCAATCGAACTGGTGGGCATCGACAAGAAATTCGGTGCCGTTCACGCCAACAAGAATATCAATCTGACCGTCGCCAAGGGCACGATCCACGGCATTATCGGGGAAAACGGTGCCGGGAAATCGACCCTGATGTCGATCCTCTACGGCTTTTACCAGGCGGACGCCGGCGAAATCCGGGTCAATGGTGCGCCGATCGTGATCCGCGACAGCCAGGCCGCGATCAATGCCGGCATCGGCATGGTGCATCAGCATTTCATGCTGGTGGAAAATTTCACCGTGCTGGAAAACGTCATGCTCGGGGCAGAGGGCGGCGCATCGCTCGCCAAGGGCCGGGCGGCGGCCCGCAAGGAATTGCAGCGCCTCGAGGACGATTACGGTCTGGAAGTCGATCCGGATGCGGTCATCGAGGAATTGCCGGTCGGCCTGCAACAGCGCGTCGAAATCCTCAAAGCCATGTATCGTGGCGCCGAAATCCTGATCCTCGATGAGCCGACCGGCGTTCTGACGCCGGCTGAGGCCGATCACCTTTTCAAGATTCTCGGCGTCCTGCGCGAGCAGGGCAAGACCGTCATCCTCATCACCCACAAGCTGCGCGAGATCATGGCGATCACGGATTCCGTCTCCGTCATGCGCCGCGGTGAAATGGTTGCGACCCGCAAGACCTCCGAAACCAGCGTCGAGGAACTGGCCGAACTGATGGTTGGCCGCCGCGTGCTGCTCAGGGTGGAAAAGGGCGAGACGACACCGGGCGATGTTCTGCTCTCCATCCGTAATCTCACTGTCAAGGACAGTCGCGGCGTCACCATGGTGGATGATGTCTCGCTCGATGTTCGCGCCGGTGAAATCGTCGGCATTGCCGGCGTGGCGGGCAATGGCCAGTCTGAACTGCTCGAGGCCATCGCCGGCATCCGCAAGCCCTATTCGGGCGAGATATGGGTGGATGGCCAGAAGGTGGATCGCCCCGATCCGGCCATTCTGCGCAGGCTCGGCCTCGCGCATATCCCGGAAGACCGCCACCATATGGGGCTGGTGCTGAAGTTCGAAGAATATGAAAACTCCATCCTCGGTTATCACCATGATGAGAGATACGGCAAAGGACCGTTCCTCAACCCCGAGGCCATCCGCAGGGATGCGGTCGAAAAGATCGAGAAATACGATATCCGCCCGCCGAACCCGCAGCTGAAGACCGCCAATTTTTCCGGCGGCAACCAGCAGAAGATCGTCGTTGCCCGCGAAATCGAACGTGACCCCAAGATGCTGATCATCGGCCAGCCGACCCGCGGCGTGGATATCGGCGCCATCGAATTCATCCATCGCCGCATCATTGAAATGCGCGATGCCGGTAAGGCGATTTTGCTGGTTTCGGTCGAACTCGATGAAATCCGTTCCCTTTCGGACCGGATCATGGTCATGTTCGCCGGGCGTGTCGTTGGAGAGAAAACGGCGGAAGCCGAAGAACAGACGCTGGGCCTGATGATGGCCGGCATCGCCGCATGAGGCATGAATGAGTACCGCTTCCGTACCCCTACCAAACTGGATCAGCTACGGCCTTTTGCCGTTGCTGAACGTCGTCACCGCCTTTCTGATTTCCGGCCTCGTTGTCTGGTCTATCGGTGAAAACCCGCTGGCAGCACTTCGTCTGCTCATTGAAGGCGCGCTCGGCCGTGGTGATGCCATCGGCTTCACGCTGTTTTACACGACGAGCTTCATCTTCACGGGCCTTTCCGTCGCAGTCGCCTTTCATGCCGGCCTATTCAACATCGGCTCGGAAGGTCAGGCCTATATTGGCGGGCTGGGTGCCGCGCTGGTGGCGCTGGTGCTTGATCGCTACGTGCCATGGTATGTGACGATGCCTTTCGCCGTCATCGGTGCGGCACTTTTCGGCGCGGCCTGGGCCTTCATTCCGGCCTGGCTGCAGGCCAAGCGCGGCAGCCACGTCGTTATCACCACCATCATGTTCAACTTCATCGCGGCTGCGCTGATGGTCTATCTGCTGGTGAATGTGCTGATCGTGCCCGGCAAGATGGCGCCGGAAACGCGCACCTTTCTGCCGGGTGGGCAATTGCCGAAGCTGGACTGGCTGATGGCGCTGTTCGGCCTCAAGCTTGGGCCGGCGCCGTTCAACGTCTCCTTCATCATCGCGCTGGTCATGTGTTTCCTCGTCTGGGTGCTCATCTGGCGCACCAAGCTCGGTTATGAGATGCGCACGCTCGGCATCAGCCCGTCGGCCGCTATCTATGCCGGCATTCCCTATGCACGCACCGTCATCATCGCCATGCTCATTTCCGGCGGCCTGGCGGGCATGATGGCGCTGAACCCGGTCATGGGGGCTTCCGCCCGTCTGCAGGTGGAATTCGTCGGCGGTGCAGGCTTCGTCGGCATCGCCGTGTCGCTGATGGGACGAAGCCATCCGCTCGGCATCATCTTCTCGGCATTGCTGTTCGGCATTCTCTATCAGGGCGGCGCTGACCTTTCCTTCGAGATGCCGAACATTACCCGCGAGATGATCGTGGTGATCCAGGGTCTGGTGATCCTGTTTGCCGGTGCGCTGGAATATATGTACCGGCCGGCGGTCGTCCGCATCTATCAGCGTTTGGCAAAGGGGTGAGCTGATATGGATTTTTTCGATATGCTGGTCAGCATCCTCGGCTCGACCGTCCGACTCACCATACCGCTTCTCTTCACCGCACTTGCCGGGCTTTTTTCCGAACGCGCCGGCGTGTTCGATATTGGGCTTGAAGGCAAGATGCTGGCGGCGGCCTTTGCCTCCGCCTGTGTCGCCTATCTCACGGCAGATCCATGGGCGGGTCTGCTGGCGGGCATCACCGTCTCCATCCTCTTTTCGTTGATCCATGGTTTCGCCGTCATCACCAATCGCGGCAACCAGATTGTGTCGGGCGTGGCGCTCAACTTCATCGCCGCCGGTCTGACGGTCGTTCTGGGGCAAGCCTGGTTCGGGCAGGGCGGCCGCACGCCGCAATTGCCGTCCGAAGGCCGCTTTGCGCCAATCATCCTGCCGGGTGCGGATGCGATGCGCGAAGTGCCTTTCATCGGCCCGCTTTATGCCAATGTCATTTCCGGCAACAATATCCTCACCTATCTCGCCTTTCTGGCGGTGCCGCTGTCCTGGTGGGTGCTTTACCGTACCCGTTTCGGCCTGCGTCTGCGCGCCGTGGGAGAAAACCCGGGCGCGGTGGATACGGCAGGCATTTCGGTGACATGGATGCGCTTTCGCGCCGTCATCGTCGCCGGTTTCCTCTGCGGTTTCTCAGGCGCCTATCTCGCCGTTGCGCAATCGGCGGCCTTCATCGCCAACATGTCGGCCGGCAAGGGCTATATCGCGCTTGCAGCGCTGATCTTCGCCAAATGGAAGCCGGTGCCGGTCATGTTCGCCTGCCTGCTCTTCGGTTTTCTGGATGCCTTCGCCAACTTCATGCAGGGCAAATCCGTGCCCGGTATCGGCGAGGTGCCGGTGCAGATATTCCAGGCCATGCCCTATATTCTGACCTGCATCCTGCTTGCCGGTTTCATCGGCGTCGCCAAGCCCCCCAAGGCCGGTGGCGTTGCCTATGCGAAGGAGCGTTAAATCCATGTCCTCCAACCCGACATCTCATGCGTTGTTCGAGGCAGCGGTTGAGGCCATGGCCTTTGCCCATGCGCCCTATTCGAAATTTCCGGTCGGCGCGGCCATCCGCGCCGACGATGGAAAAATCTACAAGGGCGCCAATATCGAAAACATCTCCTTCCCGCAGGGCTGGTGCGCGGAGCCTTCCGCCATCAGCGCCATGATCATGGGCGGAGCAAAGAAGATCAGCGAAATTGCCGTCATCGCCGAAAAGCTTGCTCTTTGCCCACCTTGCGGTGGCTGCCGGCAGAAGATTGCCGAATTCGCGACGCCGGAGACGAAAATCTATCTCTGTGACGAAACCGGCGTCCAGAAGGTCATGACCATGGAAGAGCTCTTGCCTGCCAGCTTCAAGACCGAGTTACCCTGATGACGGACACCCTGATCGATATTCTGGTGGAGCGCCTGAACGGCCTGATGCCGCGTGTCGCCATCGTCCTCGGCTCGGGCCTCGGTTCGCTGGTTGAAGAAGTCAGCGATCCGGTCCGGGTACCCTATGCCGAGCTTCCCGGTTTTCCCGCAAGCGGCGTTTCCGGCCATGCGGGCGAGCTGGTGGCCGGTTATCTCGGCGGCGAGCCTGTCATGATGCTTTCCGGCCGGGTGCATTTTTATGAAAAGGGCGATCCGGCGGCCATGCGGGTCGTCATCGAAGCGCTGGCCGGTCTCGGCGTGCAGTCGCTTATCCTCACCAATTCGGCAGGTTCGGTCAGGCAAGATATGCCGCCCGGCTCGGTCATGCAGATTACCGATCACATCAACTATTCCGGCATGAACCCGCTGATCGGCGAGGAAAGCGATCGCCGCTTCGTCGGCATGACCACCGCTTATGATCCTGATCTGATGATTGCCATGCGCAACGCCGCCATCCGTGCGACGGTGCCTTTGTTCGGCGGTGTCTATATGTGGTTTTCCGGCCCGAGCTTCGAAACGCCGGCGGAAATCCGCATGGCGCGGCTGCTGGGGGCGGATGCTGTTGGCATGTCCACCGTGCCGGAAGTCATCCTTGCGCGCTTTTTCGGGATGCGCGTCGCCGCCGCATCGGTTATTACCAATTACGGTGCCGGCATGACCGGCGCGGAACTGAGCCATGAAGAAACCAAGGATATGGCTCCCGTGGGCGGCAAGAGGCTTGCCGCTGTCTTGAAGGAAATGATCGCAGGAGGAGCGTGACCATGGAACTCCAGCGTCCGCGCGAAGCGGCTGCCCTCACCCTGTCCTTGCTGGACCTGACCAATCTCAAGGAAGACTGCACGCCCGAGCAGATCGCCGCTCTGTGCCAGCGGGCGCATACGGAATACGGCAATACGGCCGCGATCTGCATCTGGCCGCGTTTCGTGGCGCAGGCCCGTGCTGCTTTCGGAAAAGACCATGCTATCCGCATCGCCACGGTCGTCAATTTTCCTTCGGGCGATCTCGACATCGCGACCGTGGTTGCGGAAACCGAGGCGGCAATCCGCGACGGCGCTGACGAAATCGATCTCGTCATTCCCTATCGCAAATTCATAGCAGGCGATGAAACGGCGGTTTCCGGCATGGTGGCCGCCGTGCGCAAGGCCTGCGTTGCACCCGTGATGCTCAAGGTCATTCTTGAAACCGGCGAGTTGAAGGACAAGGCGCTGATCCGTCGCGCATCCGAACTCGCCATTGCCGAAGGGGCCGATTTCATCAAGACCTCAACCGGCAAGGTCGCGATCAACGCCACGCTGGAGGCAGCCGACATCATGTTGCAGGCGATCCGCGACAGCCGGCAGAAGGTGGGTTTCAAGCCCGCCGGCGGTATCGGCACGGTGGAGGACGCCACGCTTTACCTCAGGTTGGCGGAAACCATCATGGCGCCCAACTGGGCCATGCCGTCCACCTTCCGGTTTGGCGCCTCGGGTGTTCTCGATGATGTGTTGAACGTGCTGGCCGGCGGTGAGCCCGCCAAGGCCGCCAGCGGGTATTGAGCTTGATCCCGCAGGAAATCATCCGCCGCAAACGCGATGGCCTGTCACTTGAGCCTCGTGAGATTGCCGCTTTCATAGAGGCGCTTTCGAAAGATGGCATCTCGGAAGGCCAGGCGGCTGCCTTTGCCATGGCGGTGTTCTTTCGCGGCATGAGCCGGGATGAGATGGTGGCGCTGACGCTCGCGATGCGCGACAGCGGCGATATCCTCTCATGGAGCGATCTCGGCAGGCCGGTGGCGGACAAGCACTCCACCGGCGGTGTTGGCGATAATGTCTCCCTGATGCTCGCCCCCATCGTTGCCGCCTGTGGTCTCGCCGTGCCGATGATTTCCGGCAGGGGCCTTGGCCATACCGGCGGCACACTGGACAAGCTGGAAGCGATTCCCGGTTACAATGTCATGCCGGACGAGGCGTTGTTTCGCCGGACGGTAAAGACGGTCGGCTGCGCCATCATCGGCCAGACGGGCGATCTCGCCCCCGCCGATAAACGCCTTTATGCCATTCGCGATGTGACCGCCACGGTCGATTCCATACCGTTGATCACCGCTTCCATCCTGTCGAAAAAGCTTGCAGCCGGGCTGCAAACGCTGGTTCTGGATGTGAAGGTCGGCAGCGGTGCTTTCATGCAGAGCGTCGAGGATGCCCGCAATCTGGCCCGCGCGCTGGTCGATGTGGCGAATGGCGCAGGCCTGCCGACAACGGCGCTGATAACCGACATGAACCAGCCGCTTGGCGATGCCGCCGGCAACGCGGTCGAAATCATCAATTGTCTGGATTTTCTGGCCGGTCGCAAGGCCGGCACC
The DNA here is from genome assembly GCA_025560025.1 of Agrobacterium tumefaciens. Lineage (NCBI taxonomy): Bacteria > Pseudomonadati > Pseudomonadota > Alphaproteobacteria > Hyphomicrobiales > Rhizobiaceae > Agrobacterium > Agrobacterium tumefaciens. The sequence continues at coordinate 2,725,853 of CP048485.1, forward strand.
CGTCTTGAAAAGGTGGTCCTGTCGTTTGCGGCGGAAATGCTGGTGCAGGCGAAAAAGGCGGCCACGCTGGAGGAAGGAGAGGCGCTGGCGTCAGCTGCGCTCTCCTCCGGTCGGGCGCTGGAAATCTTTGCACGGATGGCTTCGGCACTGGGCGGTCCATTGGACTTCGTTGAGCACCCGTCCCGCTATCTGCCGTCTGCTCCGGTCATTCTTCCGGTTCTGGCGGAGCGTAGCGGCTTGCTCGCCTCCTGCGCCACGCGTGATCTTGGCATGGTTGTCGTCGAGCTCGGTGGCGGCAGAAAAAAGCCATCGGACACGATCGATCCTTCCGTCGGTATTTCGGATATCCTGCCGCTCGGTGCGAAAGTGGAAAAGGGCGAGCCGATCGCCATTGTCCACGCCGCTTCCAGCGACGACGCAGAACGTGCGGTGAAAAGGGTAGCGGCCTGCTACGGAATTGCCGACAGCTTGCCAGAGATCGATGCGCCCATTCTCGAGCGGGTCACCTGACCAGCCGCATCTCGCCGCCCGATACCTTGAAAGACGATAGTTGTTTGAGGAAGCTCATGCCGATCAGCATGTTACCGAGCGCATTGTCCTTCAGCACCATGGCGTCGACATTCTGCACCCGGATAGCGCCGATCTCCACCCGGTCGAGCTTCACATAGGCTGCCATGGTCTGGCCATTGGCCGTTGAAATCGCGTATTTAAAATCGAGGCTGTTGACGCCGTAACCGAGCCGGCGCGCAATCGTCTCGTTGATGGCGACCATGGAAGCGCCGGTATCGACAAGTCCGTCGAAGGATTTGCCGTTGATGCGGAAGGTGGCGTTGAAGTGGCCGCGGGCATCCGCTTTCAGATTGACACCGCCAAGGGAGACGGACTCCGGTTTGGCTGCTTCGGGTCTGGCTTCCGCTTTCTCAATGCTTGCTTCCGGGCGCGGCTGAAATTTTTCCACCAGCGCCGGAATTTGCGTGGCACCGACCGAAAGGCCAACAAGCAGAAAAATCGCGCGCGTCAGCAAGCCTTTGCTCCTCCAGGGGCAGGTTATTCTTGCCCAGAATAGACGGAAAACATGCTGAAACCTTAAAAGAAAAAGCCATTCGCCGCTGGTGGAGGCGGCGAATGGCTCAAACGGTTAAGCAATGATGAACGGGTTTATTTGGTGCCGTACATGCGGTCGCCGGCATCGCCGAGACCGGGAACGATATAACCCTTCTCGTTCAGATGGCTGTCGATCGCGGCGGTGTAGATATGCACATCGGGATGCGCTTCGCGGAAGTTCTTGATACCCTCAGGTGCCGCCAGCAGACACAGGAAGCGGATATTCTTCGCACCGCGTTCCTTCAGCTTTTCCACCGCGGCGATGGAGGAATTGCCGGTTGCCAGCATCGGATCGACAACGATGATCAGGCGCGCATCGAGACTTTCTGGAGCCTTGAAGTAATATTCGACAGCTTCCAGCGTGTCATGATCGCGATAAACGCCGATATGGGACACACGCGCCGAAGGCACGAGTTCAAGCATGCCTTCCAGCAGGCCGTTGCCGGCGCGCAGGATGGAGGCGAAAACCAGCTTCTTGCCTTCGAGCACGGGGGCCTCGATGGTTTCGAGCGGCGTATCGATGGTTTCCATCGTCATTTCAAGGTCGCGCGTCACTTCATAGCAGAGCAGCGTTGAAATTTCCCTGAGCAGGCGGCGGAAGCCGGCCGTGGAAGTTTCCTTCTTGCGCATGATGGTAAGTTTGTGCCGCACCAGCGGATGTTCGATGACTGTGACGCCGTCCATGAAACTGGCCTTCCTTTTTATCTTATGCCCTGTAATTCACCGAAAGTGCGTTTTTCGCAAGCCTTCTTCGCGGTTTTACCCCCGCGAACCGCAGCGTCAGGCGCCATCGAGTTTCGCAAGCAGTCGCGCGCGTGTTTCCTCGTCCACGAAGGCGCATTCCAGTGCGGTCCGTGTCATACGGTTGATCTCGGCATCGCTGAAGCCGAACTCATCCGCAGCCAGCGCATATTCCCGCGCAAGCGAGGTAAAGAAGAATGGCGGGTCGTCGGAACTGATGCACACACGCACTCCGGCATCGCTGAGAGCTTTCAGCGGGTGGCTGGCAAAATCAGGATAGACGTTGAGCGCGATATTCGAGCCGGGGCAGACTTCCAGAACCGTTCCCACCTCGGCCAGCCGGGCGACAAGACCGGCATCTTCGATGGCGCGCACGCCATGGCCAATACGCGCAGGCTTGACGAGGTCGAGCGCGTCGGCAACGCTTTCCGGGCCGCAAACCTCACCGGCATGGATGGTCAGCCCGAGGCCCGCATCGCGGGCAATGTCGAAGGCGCGGGCATAGTCTGCAACCCGCCCCATGCGCTCTTCGCCGGCCATGTTGAATCCGGTCACCAGCGGGTGCCGGGCGCGGGCCGCATATTCGGCCGCCGCGATCACCCGGTCAGGACCGAAATGCCGCTCGCCGGTGACGATGATGCGGGTTTCGATGCCGGTTTTTTCCTTTGCGACGCGGATGCCTTCGGCAATGCCGGCCAGATAGGCGTCGGCACCGAGCCCGATGCGGTCGCCATGATCGGGCGAAATGATCAGCTCGCTATAGATCGTATTGGCTTCGGCAAGTTCGGTCAGATAGGTTTCAGTCAGGACGGCGTAATCCTCATCCGTCTTGAACACCTGCGCCACCGCGTCATAACAACGGATGAATTCGGCGAAATCCGACCAGACATATTGGCCGTCCCGCAGAAAACCGCTGGTGTCGATGCCGTATTTCTCCGCCTGTTTCGCGACGAGGGCGGGCGGGGCCGCACCTTCGAGGTGGCAGTGAATTTCCGCTTTCAGCAAATGCGATGTCAAATGAAGCTCCTGCCGTGAGAACCGGCCTCGATGCCAAGATGGTGGGCGATGCTTTCGCCTATATCGGCGTAGCTTGAACGGATGCCGACGTCGCGCGAGCGGATGCCCGGTCCGAATGCCATGATCGGCACCCTTTCGCGTGTATGGTCCGTGCCCCGCCATGTGGGGTCGCAACCGTGGTCGGCGGTGAGAAGGGCGATATCTCCCGGTTTCATCTTGCGATGGATTTCGGGAATACGGGCGTCGAAAGCCTCAAGGGCGGCGGCATAACCGGCAACGTCGCGGCGATGGCCATAAAGCATGTCGAAATCGACGAAATTGGTGAAGACGAGATCGCCATTTTCGGCTTCATCGATGGCCTGCAACGTCGCATCCATCAGAGCACTGTTGCCATTTGCCTTGATGATGCGCGAGACGCCCTGATGGGCGTAGATGTCGCCGATCTTGCCGATGGCATGCACCTTGCGCTCCGCCTCCACCAGCCGGTCAAGCAGGGTCGGCTCGGGCGGCAGAACGGAGAAGTCGCGGCGGTTGCCGGTGCGTTCGAAGGTGGCGGCGGTCTCGCCGATGAAGGGGCGCGCAATAACACGGCCGATATTGAGCGGATCGAGCAGCTTGCGCACCGTCTCGCAGAGCGAGATGAGCCGCTCCAGACCGAAATGCGTTTCGTGCGCGGCGATCTGGAAAACGGAATCGGATGAGGTGTAGCAGATCGGTTTGCCGCTTCTGATATGGTCTTCGCCGAGCTCGGCGATGATCTCGGTGCCGGAAGCATGGCAATTGCCGAGAATGCCGGGGATATCGCCTTCCCTGCAGATCGCTTCCACCAGTTCCGGCGAAAAGGCCTCGCCCTCCGTCGGGAAATATCCCCAGTCGAAGGTTACGGGCGTCCCGGCGATCTCCCAGTGGCCGGACGGGGTATCCTTGCCTTTTGAGATCTCGCTGGCGGAACCGTGCAGGCCGAAAATGCGCTCCGGCGGTTCCATGCCGGCGGGAATGTCGCCGCTTGCCTGCCGCGCGATCTCCAGCAGGCCGAGCGAACACATGTTCGGCAGTTTCAGCGGGCCGGAGCGAAGCCCCGCTTTGTCGGCAGCGCCTGCTGCACAGAATTCCGCGATATGGCCGAGTGTGTTTGCGCCAAGATCGCCATAACGCTCCGCGTCGGGGGCGCCGCCGACGCCAAAGGAATCCAGAACGAGAAGAAATGCTCTTGCCATAACTCACCGAAACAAAATGCGCCGACGGGCAATGTCAGGCCGAACTGTCGTTATAGATCAGCAAAACGTGAAGAAGAAAGTGATTTTATGAACCATCCGGTAAAACCGGCTGCTCAATCCTTGTCCCGTTTCGGTTTCGGTGCATTGAGATTGCGCAGAACGTACCAGCCGGCAGCAACCACCATGGCCGCCAGAATATACCACGTTATGGCATAGGACAGGTGGTTATTGGGGAAGGTCAGCATGGTTTTGCCGCCGATCGGCAGGCCGCCCGGATTTGGCGTCGCATCGGCATCAATGTAAAACGGTGCCACGTTGGAAAGGCCGGATGCCTGCGATATCTGCGGGATGTTACGGGAGTACCAGCGGCCATTTGCCGGATCGTTGGTTCGAAGGAAAAGCCCGCCGGTTTCCGGCGCACGCATCAATCCGACGATCTCGACATTTCCGGCGGGTTCGCCTTCCCGTCTGGAGGATGGGTCCCGTTTGTCGGAAGGCACGAAGCCGCGATTGACGATAACGCTTGAACCGTCTTCGCGTCTGAGCGGCGTCATCACCCAGTAGCCGGGGCCGAGATCGCTGACCGTATAGACCTGAACTTGCCTGTCGTTGAGGAAGGTGCCGGATAGTTTCACGCGGCGATATTCATAGCCTGCGGGATCGGCAAGGGCCGGCCACTCGGCGGCGGCAGGGGCCTCGACAGGGACCGCATGGGCGCGGGCCTCGATGCGTTGGATGAGATCGAGCTTCCAGGAAAGACGTTTGACCTGCCATGTTCCGAGTGCCAGCAGAGAGCCTGTCAGGACGATGGTTAAAAACAGGACGACGATTGCCGCGGGGCGGATACGGCGCTTCTGCAGGGCGGTTGTCGATGGATCGGTCATGATTTTACAGTCCTTGCAAGGCCATGCGGCTTGCCGCGGCAGCGCTTTCGGCCGCAGGCATCCGGTCTTCCAGCAAATAACCCCATAAATCGCACCACGTTTGATGGGGTTATGTGTTGGTGCGTTAGCCGGCCCGCCGGAAACCCGGCAGGCCGTTGATTTATGCTGCTCAGGGCAGGTTTTTCACATCTTCGATGTGCAGCGGCATCATGTTCTTGTTCATGTTGTACATGACCCAGAGCGAGCCGGAGAGCGTGATCAGGAGCACCACGACGGTGAAGATCAGCGCCATGAAGGTCCAGCCGCCTTCGGACTTGGTGTCCATGTGCAGGAAGTAGATCATGTGCACGAAGATCTGGATGACGCCGAGACCCATGATCGCGATGACCAGCAGGGTCTTGTTTTCAAGAACGTCGCCCATGACCAGCCAGAAGGGGATCGCTGTCAGGATAACCGACAGGACGAAGCCGATCATATAGCTCTTGAAGGTGCCGTGGCTCGCGCCATCATGGTGATGGTCGTCGCCATGCGCGTCGTGGTGTGCGTGTGCTTCGGAACTCATCAAAGAACTCCCATGAGATAGACGAAGGAGAAGACGCCGATCCAGATGACGTCAAGGAAGTGCCAGAACATCGAAAGGCACATCAGGCGACGCTTGTTTGCCGCGATCAGGCCGTGCTTGGAGACCTGGAACATCAGCGTGACGAGCCAGATGATACCGAAGGTGACGTGCAGGCCGTGCGTACCGACCAGCGCGAAGAAGGCTGACAGGAACGCCGAACGCTGCGGACCGGCGCCTTCCGCGATCAGGTGATGGAACTCGTAAAGTTCCACGGCGAGGAAGGCGAGGCCGAACAGGCCGGTGACACCAAGCCATACCAGTGTCGACTTCACCTTCTTCTTTTCCATTTCCAGCATGGCAAAGCCGTAGGTGATGGAGGAGAAGAGCAGGAAGCCGGTATTGATCGCCACCAGCTTGAGATCGAACAGGTCGGCGCCCGAAGGGCCGGCCGCATAGTTGCGGCCGACAACGGCATAGGTGGCAAACAGGGTCGCGAAGATGAGGCAGTCGCTCATCAGGTAGAGCCAGAAGCCCAGCGAGGTGCCGTTCTCCGGGTGGTGGTCTTCCTTCAGGTAGAAGACCGGTGGTTCAGCGCCGTCGACGCTTTGTGCAGGTGCATGAGCCATATTCGTTACGCCTGTTCAGCAAGCAGCTTCGTACGTTCCGCCTCGACTGTCGAAACATCGGAAGCCGGAATGTAGTAATCGCGGTTGTAGTTGAAGGTATGGGCGATCGAGACCGCGATGATGGCGAGCATGGACAGAGCCGCCAGCCACCAGATGTGCCACACCAACGCAAAGCCGAGCACCACGCTGATGGCGCTGATGATCACGCCCGCACCAGTATTCTTCGGCATATGGATCGGGATGTAACCTTCAAGCGGACGGACATAACCGCGCTTCTTCATATCCGCCCACGCGTCGACGTCATGGACGACCGGCGTGAAGGCGAAGTTGTAGGCCGGCGGCGGCGACGAGGTCGACCATTCCAGCGTACGCCCATGATAGGGATCGCCGGTAACGTCGCGGAGCTGATCGCGCTTGAGGAAGCTGACGATGAGCTGGATGACGAAGGAGGCGATGCCGAGCGCGATCAGGAAGGCGCCGAAGGCCGCGATCACGAACCAGATCTGCAGCGAATTGTCCTCGAACTGGCTGATGCGGCGGGTCACGCCCATCAGGCCGAGAATGTAAAGCGGCATGAAGGCGAAATAGAAGCCGATGAACCAGAACCAGAAGGACAGCTTGCCCCAGAAAGGATCGAGGCGGTAACCGAAGGCCTTCGGGAACCAGTAGACGATACCCGCGAGCACACCGAACACAACGCCGCCGATGATGGTGTTGTGGAAGTGGGCGATGAGGAACAGCGAGTTGTGCAGCACGAAGTCCGCCGGCGGAACGGCAAGAAGAACGCCGGTCATGCCGCCGATGACAAAGGTGATCATGAAGCCGATCGTCCACAGCATCGGCACATCGAACTTGATGCGGCCCTTATACATGGTGAAGAGCCAGTTGAAGATCTTGGCACCCGTCGGGATCGAGATGATCATCGTGGTGATGCCGAAGAAAGCGTTCACGCTTGCGCCGGAACCCATGGTGAAGAAGTGGTGCAGCCACACGACATAAGCGAGGATGGTGATGACGCCCGTGGCGTAGACCATCGAGGCATAACCGAAAAGGCGCTTGTTGGAGAAGGTCGAGACGATTTCCGAGAAGACGCCGAAAGCCGGCAGCACCAGAATGTAGACTTCGGGATGGCCCCAGATCCAGATGAGGTTGACATACATCATCGGATTGCCGCCGAGATCGTTGGTGAAGAAGTTCGTGCCAACGTAGCGGTCGAGGGTGAGAAGCGCGAGCGTGCCGGTCAGGATCGGGAACGAGGCCACGATCAGGATGTTCGAACACAGCGACGTCCAGACGAAGATCGGCAGGCGCATCATGGTCATGCCCGGCGCGCGCATCTTGATGATCGTCACGATCAGGTTGATGCCTGAGAGTGTCGTTCCCACACCGGCGATCTGCAGACCCCAGATGTAATAGTCCACCCCGACGCCCGGACTGCCATCGATGCCAGAAAGCGGCGGATAGGCGAGCCAGCCGGTCTGCGCATATTCACCCACGAACAGCGAGATCATGGTGATGACGGCGCCGGCCGTGGTCATCCAGAAGGAGAAGTTGTTGAGGAAGGGGAACGAAACGTCGCGTGCGCCGATCTGCAGCGGCACGACGAAGTTCATCAGACCCGTGATCATCGGCATGGCCATGAAGAAGATCATGATGACGCCGTGGGCCGTGAAGATCTGGTCGTAATGGTGCGGCGGAAGGTAACCTTCCGATCCGCCGGAGGCGATCGCCTGCTGGACGCGCATCATGATGGCATCGGCGAAACCGCGCAAAAGCATGACCAGCGCCAGGATGATGTACATGATACCGATCTTCTTGTGATCGATGCTCGTGAACCATTCATTCCAGAGATAGCCCCAGAGGCGGAAATAGGTGAGGGCGCCGACGACGGCGATACCGCCCAGAGCCACGGCCGCGAAGGTCGCGACGAGAATGGGCTCGTGAAGCGGGATGGACTCCCATGTCAGCTTCCCGAACAGGAACGACGTTTGATCGGAATTGACGATCATTTTTAGCCTCTTGCGATTCTAAGACATAAGATCGGCGCAGCCATTGGCCGCGCCGCATAATGCCGGGACGTATCCGTCAGCCAGCGACTTGTTTCGTTTCCGGCAGCGCCGCAGGCTCGAAAGTCTGACCTTCGATCGCAGCCGGAGTGGATTGGGGACCGCTGGCAACGCCATAGGGCGCAAGCGGCGTGCAGACGACGGAGTTCAGCGCCTTGGCGATGTCGATGCCTTCCTTGCCGCCGCCGCCCTTGGCGTCGATATGCATCATGTCGCGCATGCAGAGCTTGTTGGGCTCGACACAGCGGTTGAGGATGGCGCTGTAGAGTTCCGGATCGACGGAGGCGAAATACTGAACCGGCTCACGCTCCGACGGCTTGGCGAATTCGAGATATTCCTGACGGCCGAAGCCCTTGCCGCCTTCCTTCGCCTTCGCCACCCACTGGTCGAAGCCCTGCTGGCTCAGGCCATGGAACTTGAAGCGCATATGGGAGAAGCCGGGGCCGGAGAAGTTGGCCGAGAAGCCGTCATAGACGCCTTCCTTGTTGATGACGGCGTGCAGCTTGGTCTGCATGCCGCCCATGGCGTAGATCTGGCCGGCAAGTGCGGGAACGAAGAAGGAGTTCATCGCCGTCGTGCCGGTGATCTTGAAGTTGATCGGGACATCGACCGGAGCGGCGAATTCATTGACACTGCCAATGCCCAGTTCGGGATAGAAGAACAGCCACTTCCAGTCCATGGCCACCACTTCGACCGTGATCGGCTTGGTCTCGGCGGTGACCTGGCGGTTCTCGTCGATACGCTCCAGCGGACGATAAGGGTCGAGACGGTGGGTGGAAATCCAGGTGACCGTGCCGAGCATCAGGATGATGGCGACCGGGGCCGACCAGATCACCATTTCAAGGCGCGTCGAGTGATGCCACTCGGGATCGTAATCCTCCGCCTTTGCCGATTCGCGGTACTTCCATGCGAAGAACAGCGTCAGGACGATGACCGGAACGATGATAAGCAGCATCAGAACCGTGGACGTGATGATGAGGTCGCGCTGCTGGATGGCGATGTCACCCGAAGGATTCATCACCACGAGGTTGCAGCCGCTGAGCAGCAACAGTGCCGGGATTGCCAGAAGGGCGGACGGGAGTTTTTTGATCATGCGCACGTTCTTTGGACTCGTACAGTTTGGATTATGCCGCGATTAATTGCCGAACATCATTTTTGAAATGAGGTATATTGTCGCGGTGCAGCGAAACCTTCGCGATGCACCATGTGCGGGCAGAGCTGCGTTTGAAGACGGAGCGGGTGCATTATCGCATAGCGAGCTTCCCGGGCAAGCCTTTCTTGCCAAACTTCAATTGACGTTACGGAGGGTGCGTGTGACAATCCGTCGCATCGTAACGCAACGGAAGAGGAGCCGGCGCGTTACAGGAAATGGTTCGTCCATGACGCAGGAGGAATATTATGAGTTATAGCAATGCTGCTCCATCTTTTGGGCAGGCGCCGGAAGCAAACGGTCATGGAACCGATCCGGTCAAGGTCGATCCGGATCGCATCACAATTGCGGTCATTCTTGCGAGAATGACTGAGTTTTTCGACTTCTTTATCTACGCCATTGCCTCCGCGCTCGTTTTTCCGCACGTTTTCTTCTCCTTCGTCGACCCGCTGACGGCTACACTTTATTCCTTTGCAGTCTTCTCTCTGGCCTTTATCGCAAGGCCGATCGGCTCGCTGATCTTCCTCCAGATCGACCGAAAGTTCGGCCGTGCCGTCAAGCTGATGGCCGCGCTGTTCACGCTCTGTGGTTCAACGATGGCGATCAGCTTTCTTCCCTCCTATGCGGAAGCCGGCGTGCTTGCCCCCTGTCTTCTGGCGGTGTTCCGCATCGGTCAGGGCCTCGGTCTTGGCGGCGCATGGGATGGTCTCGTCTCATTGCTCGCCATGAATGCACCGCCGAAGCAACGCGGCTGGTACGCCATGATGCCGCAGATCGGCGCGGCGATGGGCTTCGGTCTCGCAAGCGCGTTCTTCATCGTTTTCGTCACACAGCTTTCCAATGCGGAATTCCTCGCCTGGGGCTGGCGTTTCCCCTTCTTCGTGGCGCTGGCGCTCAACGTTCTCGCGCTCTTTGCCCGCCTGCGCATGATCGTGACGCCGGAATTCCAGGCCATGCTTGAACAGCACGAGCTGGAGCCGCGCCCCATGTTCAAGATGTTGCGCTCGCAGTTTCCGGTCGTGGTCACAGGTGCATTCGTGCCGCTGGCAAGCTTCGCGCTCTTCCATCTGGTCACGGTTTTCCCGCTGAGCTGGGTTTCCCTCAACACCACCCAGCGTGTTTCGGACTTCCTGTTCGTGCAGTTTGTCAGCGCCATCATCGCCGGTGGCATGATCGTGGTTTCAGGCATTCTGGCCGACAGGATCGGCCGGCGGAAGCTTCTGGCTGTCGCAGCAGTGCTGATCGGTCTGTTCAGCCTTGTTGCACCCGTCCTTCTGAGTTCGGGTGATATCGGCCGCTATCTCTTCGTGTTGATCGGCTTTTCGCTGCTTGGTCTGTCCTTCGGTCAGGCGGGCGGTGCGCTCGCTTCCCGCTTCAGCCGCGAATACCGTTATACCGGCGCATCCCTCACCTCGGATATTTCCTGGCTGATCGGTGCCGGTTTCGCCCCGCTTGTCGCACTTGGATTTTCGTCCAAATTCGGACTGTTTGCGGTCGGAATTTACCTGATGTCCGGTGCGGTCTGTACCCTGGTCGCGCTTTGGTTCAGCCGCACGCTGGACATGCCGTCGGAGTGAACAGGGCAATTTAACAACCTCTGCAGCCATTGCGCCGCGGAATCCTGTCGGATTTCGCGGCGTTTTTGTTTTTTTATTGCGCCGGATCGATTTTAATCTTGACTCGGTCCTTCATGAAATATTATGTAAGCAATACTGACGTAATTCAGTGTGTCTCATTGCCGGAAATGCCGGCCTTCAGGGAACGCGATGCGAACGACGACGATCATTATTTGCGAAAAAGCGGCCATCGCCGCCAAGCCGTTTGACGGCCGCAAAACGACCGTTCGCGCCATTAAACGCCGATAAGCAGAAGAATGAGGAGCAGCCAGGTCGCCTGCGGCTCCGCCCGCAGAGTGCCGGCTGACGCGCCGGGTTTCGGGAAAGAGGGCGATGCCGCGCGAAATGCGCAACGAGAGGAGAGTGCCTTGAGTGTGACGGAGCAAAAATTCGGCCTTTATGATGCGGCTTTTGAAAAAAGCAGCTGTGGCGTCGGTTTCATCACCCGCAAGGACGGCGTGCAGACGCATGATGTGCTGAAGCGCGGTCACGAGGCGCTCTGTGCCGTGCCGCATCGCGGCGGCATGTCGGCGGAAGGTGTCGGCGATGGTGCCGGCGTGTCGCTGGATTTGTCGCTCTCCTTCTTTCGGGAATTGACCGGTGAGGCCGGCTTGCAGGCCGGTCGCTTCGGCGTCGGCAATTTTTTCCTGCCGCAGAATCCCGCTTTCCACGGTGAGGCGGTCGGTATCATCGCAAACGCCCTCAAGGAGCAGGGGTTTTCGGTCCTGCTTGCCCGCGATGTACCGGTGAATGACGCGGCCATCCGTCCTGCCGCGATCCCCTACCAGTTGCCAATCCGCCAATGGGTCTTTTCGGCTCCGGCCGAATGCGCAACCCTCGCCGAATTCGACTGGCGCATCCACAAGGCGCTGCTGGCCATTGAGTCGCTTGCCTATACCGTACCGGAACTTGCCGGCTTTTATCCGTTGTCACTCAGCGCCCGCACGCAGGTTCTGAAAGGGCGTCTGAACTCGCATGAGGTCATGCCCTATTTCTGTGACCTTACCGATCCGCGCCATGAAGTGCATACGATGTATTTCCACACGCGGTTTTCCACCAATACCGATCCGCACCCCTCCATGGCGCAGCCCTTCCGCCTGATGGCGCATAATGGCGAACTCAATACCGACAAGAAGAACCGGCTGTCGGAAGCGGCCGTGGCGCTGGCGAAGAATGCCAGCATCATCCGGCCGAAGGGCCAGTCGGATAGCTGCCGTCTGGATCAGACCCTGCAGGCACGGGTAATGGAAGACGGTCTCGACCTCGTCACCGCCGTGGTCTCGATGATGCCGCCAGCCTGGGAAAATGACGATACCCTGTCACCGGCCGTGAAGGCGATGCTGGAATATTTCTCGCTTTATGAGGAAAAGAATGACGGCCCGGCCGCGCTGATCTTCGGCGATGGCACCATCATCGGCGCGCGGCTTGATCGCCTCGGCCTGCGCCCGCTGCGCACCGTCGAGACGCAAGATTATCTCTGCGTCATGTCGGAGGCCGGGCAGATCGCGTTTCCGGCGGAAAGCGTCATCCGCCGCGGCCGCATCGAGGCGGGCGGCATGCTTTATTACGATCACGCCGAGCGTCGTGCTTTTTCCACGGTCGAGGCGCTGGAGCTTCTGGCTTCGCAGCGGGACTATTCCTCGCTGCTATCTGCAGCGCGCGTGATGCTTGGTGATCTGCCGGAGGTGCCCGCCGACAAGCAGGGCTCGCCGCTGCGTTACAACGGCGATCTGGAACGCCACCAGCGTTATGTTGCCTATTCGCATAATCAGGAAAGCTTCAAGTTCCTGATGGACCCGATGCTGGCCTCCGGCGCGGAAAAGATTTCGGCGATGGGTTACGGCAATGCCATCAATGCGCTTTCCGATCAGGAAGGCGGCGTCGCGAAGTATTTTTCACAGCGTTTCGCGCAGGTCACCAATCCGCCGCTCGACAGTATTCGTGAGGCCGATGGCATGACGTTGCGTGTCGCCCTCGGTGCGAAGCCGAACAGCGGCGCGAAGAAGGCCCGCCAGATCGTCGTGCGCTCTCCGATCCTGACCCATCTCGATATGCTGCGTATTCGCGAACAGTCGGAGACGCCCCTTCGCCGTTTCGAAATGCTCTATTCGCCGGTCTTCGATGTTGCGGAGGCCAATGAAACGGCCCTGCGGCAGGCAATTGATGGTCTCTGCGATGAGGTTGTGGCTTTCGCAGCAGAGGAAGGCGGCATCGCCGTCATCACCGACCGGCATGTCTCGGCTGGCCGCGCCGCTCTGCCGATGATCATGGTCGTTTCCGCCATCAATCAGCGGCTGATCGAGGAAGGTCTGCGGCTGCGCATTTCCCTGATCGTGGAAAGTGGCCAGTTTTCTTCCTCGCATCACATAGCAGCCGGCCTCGGCTTCGGCGCTTCTGCCGTCTATCCGCTTGGCGTGCAGTTCCGCGCCGAGGAGAAATTCGGTGCTGATGCCGACAAGGCCTTCAAGCGTTTTGCCAAGGCGGCGGAAAAGTCGCTGATGAAGACCATGGGCAAGGTCGGCCTGTGCACGGCGGAAAGCTATATCGGCGGCGAGTTCTTCGAGCCAAACTTCCTTGATACCAATGATGCGGTGCTGAAGCGCTATTTCCCGAATGTGAAGACCCCGGTTGGCGGCGTCAACTTCGCCGTCATCGCGCAGGCCGTGGCGGACTGGCACCGCAAGGCGCTGTCCGTGAAGGGCGAAAACGACATTCCGCTGCTCGGTCTCTTCAAGGAGCGCGCGGAAGGCGCCGGCCATTCCTATGGCACGACGGCGGTGCGCGGTTTCGTGGATATGACGGAGGAAAAGATCGGTTTCGACAAGGGAACCGAAAACGAGGAGGCGTTGCGCCTGCTGCCGCTCAACCGGCTGGAAGATGCCTTCGGTCTCAACGATGCCGCCTATTATCACAACAGCTTCGACCGGCTGACCCCTGACGCCATCGACAAATTCGAGGTGACGCCCGGTTACCGCGCTTTCGCCCGCATGATGGCAGAGGAAAGGGCGCGCCGCCCCGCCGCCCTGCGCGATGTTCTGGAATTGCCGGCCGACGTCACATTCGCCGGTTCCGCAGAAGAATTCCGACGGGAAATGGGCCGTTTTTCCCGACAGGGCAATAACAGCTTCATGGTGCGCGGATTGCGTTGCGAAGAGGCGGGAGACGGCGCATTCCGGCTGCAGCTGACCGGCCCGCATGGTCATGAGCTTGCCCGGCTTGCCGCACTCGGCCAGTCGCTGCTCGACCGTTTCGGTGCGGATATTCCCGGCCACTGGCTGGAAGGTGGCGCGCTCATGGTTCAGGCGAAGGGCGAAGCCTCCGCCTATCTCTCGCTTATCCGCACCGCGCCGGAAAGCATTCCGCTCGATGCCGTTCAGAAGGCGAGCGAGATCACCAGGACCCTCGCATCGGGCGCCATGAGCCATGGCGCGCTGGTTGCCGCGGCCCATGAGGCGGTTGCCCATGGCACCAACATGGTCGGCGGCATGTCGAATTCGGGCGAGGGCGGCGAGCATATTTCCCGTTATGGCACCATCCGTGCCTCGCGCATCAAGCAGTTCGCCTCCGGCCGTTTCGGCGTCTGGGCCGGTTATCTTGCCGATCCGATGCTGGAGGAAATCGAGATCAAGATCGGCCAAGGCGCAAAGCCGGGTGAGGGCGGGCAGTTGCCGTCTCCCAAGGTGACGGTGGAAATCGCTGCCGCACGCGGCGGCACGCCGGGCGTCGAGCTTGTCTCGCCGCCGCCGCATCACGATACCTATTCGATCGAGGATCTGGCCCAGCTCATCCATGACGCCAAGGCAGCGCGCGTGCGCGTCATCGTCAAGCTAGTCTCGTCGGAAGGCATCGGCACGATTGCGGTCGGCGTTGCCAAGGCGGGTGCGGATGTCATCAATGTCGCCGGCAATACCGGCGGCACGGGTGCGGCGGCCGTCACCAGCCTCAAATATACCGGCCGTGCGGCGGAAATCGGCATTGCCGAGGTGCATCAGGCGCTTTGCGCCACCGGCCTGCGCGCCAAGGTGCTGCTGCGTTGCTCCGGCGCGCACCAGACGGCGAGCGACGTGGTGAAGTCAGCACTCCTCGGCGGCGACAGCTTCGAATTCGGCACGACGGCGCTGATGATGCTGAAATGCGTCATGGCCAAGAACTGCAACATCAAGTGCCCGGCCGGTCTCACCACCAATCAGGAGGCCTTCAACGGTGATCCCCGCGCGCTGGCGCAATATCTCATGAACATTGCCCATGAAACGCGCGAGATTTTGGCCGGGCTTGGGGTTGCCTCGCTGCGCGAGGCACGCGGCCGTTCCGACCTTCTTCATCTCCTCGATCATCCAGCGAGCGTCGGCCAGCTTGACCTCCGGGCAATGCTTGCCGTGGTCGAAGAGGTGAAGATCGACAGCCCCGTCTATATGGAAAAGGACTTTGCACTGGACGATGCCTTCATCGAACTCGTGCGCTCGGCCCTGGTCGACAGCAGGCGCGAGAACATCGAGCTTGGCGGCAATCGTTTCCTCAACAATTGCAACAAGAGCGTTGGTGGCCAGCTCGCCGTCGATATCGAGCGTATGCTGAACCATGAGCTTTCCGATGAAGAGGCGGATGCGCTGCCGGCCGTGAAGCGGGACAGCCGCGGCCGCCGGTTCCTGGAGGCGGGTTCGGTGCGCATCGACACCTCCGGTTCCGCCGGGCAGTCTTTCGGCGCTTTCTGTAATGACGGCATGGTCATGGTCCATACCGGCACCTGCAATGACGGCGTCGGCAAAAGCGCCTGCGGCGGCACCATCGTCGTGCGCTCCCCCGGCGGCGGTTCGGAAGAGGCGGGCGGCAATGTGCTGGTCGGCAATTTCGCGCTGTTCGGCGCCACCGGCGGCCGCACCTTCGTGGAAGGGCAGGCGGGCGACCGTTTTGCCGTGCGTAACTCCGGAGCCACCGCCGTGGTCGAAGGCGTGGGTGATTTCGCCTGCGAATACATGACCAACGGCGCGGTGCTGAACCTGGGCAGCTTCGGCAAGGGTTTCGGCAACGGCATGAGCGGCGGCTTTGTTTATCAATATGATCCCTATGGCGATTTGCCGAAGAAGGTCAGCCATGATTCCATCCTGCTCGGCGCGATCACGGGAGGGGATGAGCAGGCCGCGATTCACAATCAGGCAGTCCACCAGCTTCTGACCTTGCATGTCGCGGAGACCGGCTCGGCCAAGGCGACATGGCTGTTGGAAAACTGGGAAAGTGAACAGCATAATTTCGTCTACGGCATGCCGCGTGCCCTGCTGCTTTATCAGGACAGCGATGAGATCCTCAAAGCCAAGCCCCGCAAGGAGTTGCTGGAGGAACTTGCATCCGCGCTTGCCGCCCACCAGCTGCGCAAGTTCAAGCTCGCCTATCGCGACCGCAAGGCCGTCCTGAACGGAACGGTGCCCGGTTATGGCGAGACGGATACGGAAGACATGTATGCGCTGCTCAACAATTATACCGTGTTGAGCATGGCGCAGGCCATCGCTTTGCAGCGGCTGCCGCTGGCCTCGGGCCCTTCCGATCCCGCCATCGAAAAAGCCGTGCGCAATCTCATCCTCACGGAAGATTATGCGCTGATGCAACGGCTGCTGAAATATGCCCGCGAGGCGCTTTCAGACCATAGCGATGAACAGCTTGCGGTGATGATCGCCGCCAAGCGGCTTGACGACTACAAGCAGGCGCTGGCGCGCCGGAACATCTGGTCGGTGGACAGCCCCGGCACCTACGGCTGGATCATTCAGCAGAACCGGAAAAACATCGAGAAGATCGGCCGACTGCCGGGCTTTGAGGAGCTTTTCGCAGCCCGCGCCATTCCCGACCTTGCCACCGCATCCAGCCACAGGGCAGCATGATGAAGATACCTTACATTCCGCAGGACGCGCCCTTCAGCGGTGATCAGCGCGCATGGCTTTCCGGTTTTCTGGCGGGGCTCCATTCCCGCGCCGCCATCGGTCTGGAGGCATCGGTTGCCGCCGCTGCTCCCAGGGCGGCCACCAGCGTGCTGAATATTCTTTTCGGCACCCAGACTGGCAATGCCGAGGCGCTGGCGATGGATATTGCCGCCGCCGCCCGCGCGCAGGGCATGCAGCCGGTGGTGACGGCACTTGATGATGTCTCGATGGACGGTCTCGGCGCCATGAAGCGGGTCATCGTCGTCACCTCGACCTATGGCGAAGGTGAAATGCCCGACAACGCCCAGCTTTTCTGGGAAGCGCTCGCCGCTGACAGTGCGCCGCGTCTGGACGAGATGAATTTTGCCGTCCTCGCGCTCGGCGATACCGGTTATGACGGCTTCTGCCAGGCGGGCAAGCTCATCGATACGCGGTTCGAACAACTCGGCGGCAAGCGCATGAAGACGCGTATCGACTGCGATATCGACTTCGAGGACGCCGCCGCTGCATGGATCGGTGAGGCCCTGCCGCTTGCGCTCGCCGTCGATGGCGGCAATCCGGCCTCAACCACCCTTCCTGTCACCGAGTCGGCGGCAAGAGCAAAACAGGGCTGGAACCGCAAGAACCCCTATTCGGCCCGGGTGAACGTTAATCGCCTTCTTTCTGGCCCCGCCTCGTCCAAGGAAATTCGTCACTATGAATTCGATCTCGGCGAAAGCGGTCTGGACTATGAGGCGGGGGATGCTCTGGGCGTCGTTCCCCTCAACGACCCGAAACTGGTCGAAGCGCTGATCGATCGGTTCGACGTAACAGCGGATGGCGAAGTCGCCGGCCTCGACCGGCCGATTGGCGATGCGCTTCTGAATATGTTCGAGATTTCGACACCCTCGCGTGAGCTGGTTGCCGAAATCGGCAAGCGCGCAGGACATGACGAACTCAGCCACATTCTCGCAAACGGAGACAGGGAGCAGCTGGCCGCCTTTCTCTGGAGCAAGGATATTCTCGACCTCATCAATCTCGGCGGAAAGCCGCTATTTGATGTTGCCGAATTCGTGACTTTCCTGAAACCGTTGCAGCATCGCGCCTATTCCATCTCCTCCAGCCCCCTCGTCGCGGAAAACAGCGTGCATTTGACCATCGCCAGCGTGCGTTATCGCGCTGACGGCCGGGAGCGCGGCGGCGTGTGCTCCACCTATCTCGCCGACCGGGTGGAAGCGGGCCAGAATAGCGGAATTTTCGTCTCGCCGAACAAGGCGTTTCGTGTGCCCCAGGATAATGACGCGCCTATGATCATGGTGGGACCAGGCACGGGTATCGCGCCTTTCCGGGCATTTTTGCAGGAACGGCAGGCGAGGGGCGCAAAGGGCAGGAACTGGCTGTTCTTTGGCGATCAGCACCGGCAGTCGGATTTCATCTATGAAGATGAACTTGGCGACATGAGCCGCGATGGCGTGCTGACCCGTCTCGATCTCGCTTTTTCACGCGATCAGGCGGAAAAGATCTACGTCCAGACCCGCATGCAACAGAACGGCAAGGCGCTCTATCAATGGCTTGAAGAGGGTGGCTATTTCTACGTTTGCGGTGACGCAACCCGCATGGCGAAGGATGTCGACGACGCCTTGCACCGGATCGTTATTGACGAGGCCGGCATCTCGGCGGAAGCGGCAAGTGAGTATGTAAACCGGCTGAAGCGCGAAAAGCGCTATCTGCGTGATGTCTATTAAAGGCAGGCGATGATGTGGGAATCACCTCCCCGCTCCAGATGCCTCAGCAATTGGAGCAGGTGGTCTCCGCGTCGCGCTGCTTGAAGAAGTAATCGCGCCCGATCGTGATCGACTTTACACCGGAGGAGGAGATGTCGGTCATGAACATCAGCAATTCATGCGGGATGGAAAGCTCGACGTGGATGAGGAAGCTGTTCTCTATCAGCAGGCGAGTTGGAACCGTTACAGTCGATCCAACGGCATAAGGCCTCTGATCTTTCTCATTCCAGGACCAGGCGATTTTCGCCTGTTTCTGCTTGTCGATCGTGATACCGCTGATTTTCAGCTGCAGACCTTTGGTGCTGTAAGGCGCAAAGACAGCTGCCGCGACGTTCTGCATGTTCTTGAGATAGGTCTTGTCGACGGAGCCCGTTTTCGAGATCAGATCGTTGATTGTGGCGGCGGCGCTGCTTGACCGCTTAAAGGTATTGTAGCCGAGCGTGAGCTCGAAGGACGTCACATACAGCGCGAGCAATATCGGGAAAAGGATAGCAAATTCCACAGCACCCACGCCGCGGCGATCTTTTGCGAAGCGTGTAATGAGCGCGATGAAACGCAGTTTGCCGTTCGTGACGGCAGACGCCAACCCTGCCATTATGAGCCCCCGCTTGTGGTGTATTTCTCGTTCATGAAAGCATCGGTCGCGACAATGAGGAAATGCGAGGGCATCGATCCGTCAGCCGGGCGTATTTTGGTAAGATATGGCCGGATGATGTCGGCGATAACGCGCCAGCGATAATAGACGCGCAGCATGTTGATCGTTTCCGGACCGCCCGGCTTGAAGCCAAATTGCGAGGTGTCCAGATCGTAATATTGGCCGTAGGGCTTCAGGGGTATCGTGGTTGGAATATCCTTGAAGGCGGTAAAGGAGCGAAGGTCGATATAGAGCTTCTGTTCCTGTTTGATCTCATCTGCCGAGCAGGTGATCATCACTGAAACTTCATTGCAGAAACTCTTGCGAAAATCCTCTTTCGAAATTGAACTGCTGATCTGCCCGGTACGCAAACGCCGCGCCATGTTCTCCGTGGCATTAACGACAACCTGTTCCGCCATCATGGCGATGAAGGTCTCGATGATTGCAAATACAACGAGGAAATAGGGAATCGCGAGGATCGCGAATTCGATGGCCGCTGTCCCGTCGCGCGAGACGCCGAATTTTTCCAGCAATGGCTTCAGTCTGGCCAGTCGCATATGGTTGTTTCGATCTCTAGAATATGCGCCAGGCGCAACCGTTGAATTTGTTGCGGACCATAACCAGCCGGTATTTACATTCAGTTACCTCGATATTTTATACTTTATTGATTCACAAAAGTGGCACAGTCTATAAATGCAAAAGGCCCGGCATATTGCCGGGCCTTTATTGAACATAGAAAAATGGCAGCTTATTCAGCGTCCGCTTTCGACAGAACCTCAAGGGTGGGCGTCGAGGTGATGTTGTAGCCGCAATCCACGTAATGGCATTCGCCGGTAACCCCGCGCGACATGCCTGACAGCAGGTAAAGCGCCGATCCGCCGATATCATCAATATCTGCCGTCCGCCGTAGCGGCGCATTTTTCTGGTTCCAGGCGTAGATCGCACGCGCATCGGAAATGCCGGCACCCGCCAGCGTGCGGACCGGGCCGGCCGAGATGGCGTTGACGCGAATGTCACGCGGGCCGTAATCGGCGGCTAGATAGCGAACGGACGCCTCAAGTGCCGCCTTGGCGACGCCCATGACATTGTAGTTCGGGATAACGCGCTGCGAACCGTTATAGGTCAGCGTCAGCATGGATCCGCCATTCGTCATCAGTTCTGCGGCGCGTTTGGCGATTTCCGTGAACGAGAAACAGGAGATGACCATGGTGCGGCTGAAATTCTCACGGGTCGTATCCGCGTAAAGACCTTTCAGCTCGTTCTTGTCGGAAAAGCCGATGGCGTGCACGACGAAATCGAGCGAGCCCCATTTTTCGCGGATCGTCGCAAACAGGGCGTCGACCGAGGCGATATCTTCGACATCGCAAGGCACGATGAAGTCGGAGCCGAGCTCGGCGGCCAGCGGCTTCACACGCTTGCCAAGCGCCTCGCCCTGATAGGTGAAGGCCAGTTCCGCGCCCTGTGCCGCAAGCGCCTTGGAAATGCCCCAGGCGATGGAGTGATTGTTTGCGACGCCCATGATGAGGCCGCGTTTACCCTGCATGATGCCGTTCATGGGCAATTATCCGTTATGACGCTGGAAGACGAGCGTGGCGTTGGTGCCGCCGAAGCCGAAGGAATTGGAAAGGATGGTGTCGATCTTGGCGTTATCGATGCGGCTGCGAACGATCGGAACGCCCGCAAATTCCGGATCGAGTTCGGAAATATGCGCGCTTTCGCCGATGAAGCGTTCCTGCATCATCAACAGGCCGTAGATCGATTCCTGAACGCCGGCAGCACCCAGCGAGTGGCCGGTGAGCGACTTGGTCGACTGGATATGCGGGATTTTGTCACCAAAGACTTCCCGGATCGCGCCGATTTCCTTGCTGTCGCCAACCGGCGTCGAGGTGCCGTGGGTATTGATGTAGTCGATATCGCCCTTGACGGTGGAAAGGGCCTGACGCATGCAGCGGATCGCGCCCTCACCGGAAGGAGCCACCATGTCGTAACCGTCCGATGTGGCGCCGTAGCCGACGATCTCGGCGTAAATCTTCGCACCACGCGCCTTGGCATGTTCCAGTTCTTCAAGAACCAGCACGCCAGCGCCGCCAGCGATGACGAAACCGTCACGGTTGACGTCATAGGCGCGCGAGGCGACGCCGGGCGTTTCGTTATATTTGGACGACATGGCACCCATGGCATCGAAGAGGTTGGACATCGACCAGTCCAGATCCTCATGGCCGCCCGCGAACATCACGTCCTGCTTGCCCCACTGGATCATTTCGGCGGCGTTGCCGATGCAATGCGCCGAGGTCGAGCAGGCAGACGAGATGGAATAGTTGACGCCGTGAATCTTGAACCAGGTGGCAAGCGTCGCCGAGGCGGTCGAGGACATGGCCTTCGGCACGGCGAAGGGGCCGATGCGCTTCGGGCTGTTGTTCTTGAGCGTGATATCGGCTGCTTCGACGATGGTGCGGGTGGAAGGACCACCGGAGCCCATGATGATGCCGGTGCGCTCATTGCCGCTGATGTCGCTCTCTTCCAGACCGGAATCGGCGATCGCCTGCTTCATCGCGACATGGTTCCAGGCACCGCCCTGCGACAGGAAGCGCATGGCGCGGCGGTCGACCAGTTCCGTCGGGTCGAGAGACGGCTTGCCCCAGACCTGGCATTTGAAACCGTGTTCGGCAAAATCCGGCGAAAATGAAATGCCGGATTTGGCATTGCGCAGCGATGCGGTGACTTCAGCGGCATCACCGCCGATGGAAGAAACAATACCGAGGCCGGTGACAACAACTCGTCTCATGAAAGGGACCTTTTCTTAAGATTTCGGCTGGACGACCGAAGCCGCCCGGCTTTTGCCAGGACTTATTCCGTCTGCTTCAGGCGGTCTTTTCCTTCGATAGCCCTACACGAAGGTCAGTCGCTTGATAAATGGTTTCTCCATCCGCCTTCAGCCATCCGTCTGCGGTTCCAAGCACAAGACGACCGCGCATCACGCGCTTGAAGTCGATGCCATATTGCAGGAGCTTCGTGTTCGGGCGGACCATGCCCTTGAACTTTACTTCGCCGGTCGACAGCGCCATGCCGCGGCCCTCTTCACCCAGCCAGCCGAGGAAGAAGCCGGTCAGCTGCCACATGCCGTCAAGGCCAAGGCAGCCCGGCATGATCGGGTTGCCCTGAAAGTGGCAGGGGAAATACCAGTCGTCGGGGCTCACATCATATTCGGCACGGATGAAACCCTTGTCGAAAGCGCCGCCGGTTTCGGAGATTTCGGTGATGCGGTGAACCATGAGCATGGGGGGCAATGGAAGCTGGGCATTTCCCGGACCGAACAATTCGCCGCGACCGCAGGAAAGGATCTCCTCATAATTGTAACTTGATTGCCTCGTTGCCATACCGCTTTCACTTCCCCAATTACTGGTGTTGATTGACTTCACTAGAGCAAGTTAGGTTCAAAATGAAGCGCTGCAAGGGCAGAGGCCGCTAAGCCCCCATATCTTTGTCTTCGAACCTTCTTTGCAGAAGTCATTACCTCAATATGCCGTCCGCATACAGGAACCATCCGGCAGGAACCAGAGGAAATTTGCAGGAATGGCCGGTTTGCGGCCATTTGCGACACACGACGGCGCTGAAACTATTGAAAGCATTCGCTGCAAAAGATATATGCTAATGCAATTGGCAAGTTTCACCCCTGTGCTTGGAATGGGATTGCATGGCATTTGACGCCACATTGGATATCGGAACGAGGCTGCGGCGCTCGGGGCTGCGGCCCACGCGCCAGCGCGTGGCGTTGGGCGATCTTCTTTTCGCAAAGGGCGACCGGCACCTGACGGTCGAGGAACTGCATGACGAGGCGGTCACCGCCGGCGTGCCGGTTTCTCTTGCCACAGTCTATAATACGCTGCATCAGTTCACCGAAGCCGGCCTGATCCGCGTTCTGGCTGTCGAGGGTGCGCGCACCTATTTCGATACGAACGTGTCCGACCACCACCATTTCTTTGTTGAGGGCGAGAACGAGGTTCTCGATATCCCCGTCAACAATCTCCAGATCGGCAATCTGCCTGAGGCGCCCGAAGGCATGGAAATTGCCCATGTGGACGTGGTCATCCGCCTTCGCCGCAAGCGCAGCTGAGGCCTTGGCCGGAAAAATTGATTAGAAATGGCGCCTTCCGGGCGCCATTTTTGTTTCAGGCCTTTGCCGCCTCATTTCAATATATCTTCCGGCCGTCTGCCGGGTTTGGCCTTGTAGGGCGGAAAGGTCCATCCGAAAATTAATGCGCCGGAGCGGACGCCAAACGCCGTCAGCACGCCAATGCCTGAGGCGACATAAAGCGGCGCGCCGAGGAAATAAGCGCCGGTGAAGATGGAAGAGCCCAAAAGGGCACAGGTGATATAGACTTCCGGGCGCAGCAGCACGGATGGCTCCCCGGCGAGAATATCACGCAGGACCCCGCCGAACGTCGCCGTCAGAACTCCGGTGACGATGGCCACGGTTGCCGAGCCGCTTGCGGCCAGCCCCTTGGCCGCTCCCATGACGCAATAGGCGGAGAGGCCGATGGCGTCGAGCCAGATCAGCACCCGGTAACGGGATTCGAAAAGATGTGCGGTGAAGAAGAGCAGAACCGCAACTGAGACACAGACGAGAATATAGGTCGGGTTCACTACCCAGAAGACCGGCGCCCTGCCTAGCACGAGATCGCGCACCGTTCCGCCGCCGATCCCTGTCGCGGCTGCGAAAAACAGGAAGCCGATCAGGTCGAGCTGCTTGCGCGAAGCGGCCAATGCGCCGGTTGCGGCAAAGACGGCGACGCCAGCATAATCGAGAAAACCCAGCAGTGTCATGAAAAGGTTCCCCCCGGAAACACGGGCTGCGAACACGTCAGTGTCGCGCAAGCACTAAACTCTAGGCTGGCCGCCCGGATGATCGCAACATCCATAACCGAAACGGATGCAAAGGAAAATGCCGTGCGAATCGCTCTCGTTGCCGCTCTTCAGGCGCTGGTCCTTTTGATGTTTCCGGCGGCGCTGTCGGCACAGCAGCAGCTGGTGAACGATCCCGAGATTTATGAGAAGGACCATTTCCGCAAGGAGTGCAAGGTTGCGGCCTTCGGCGACGATTTCGTCACGCGGCTGGATATCAATAATGACGGCCTGATGGATGCGGTCGTCAATCACGGTGTTCTGGATTGCGATGGTGAAAAAGGTCGCAGCTGCGACGACGAGGGATGCCCCTATAATTTCTACGTTCAGGTGAAAGAGGGCGGTTATCTGATGATCGCCACAGCCCGCATCTACGGCTACGATTTCATCAAGCGTTTCGGCAACATGGTCTTCGGGCTGAAGATGCACCCGCGGTATTGCGAGCGCACGGACAAGGAACCTTGCCTGATGACGGTGCGGGTGCGCGGCACGAAGTTCGTCACCATTTCGCGCAAGTAACGGCGAAGCCGGTGGCGGCAAGGGCGGTCACGGCACGATGCGCCTGATTTTGACCCTCTGATTATAGCGGTGACGAAGAGAGCGCGGAATGACGAGGGTAGCAGTCGCGACGGCAAAAACCGTTGCCGCCACCACCCACAGGGCATCCGACTGGAGTGTGGAACCCAGCACCGCGCCGCAGATCGCCCCGCATATCATGCCAAGCCACGGTACGATTTGAACACCCCAATCGAGGCTCCGCTCGCCCAGGAGAAAACGGCCGATGCCGCGGCCGAAGCGGGAAAGAGCACCGGTCACATAGGTAAGGCCGATCGGTAGCCCCTCAATATGCTCGACGGCGGCATTGACCATGCCCATGGCGAAAACGACGAGATAAAACTGCGCGAGGGCGGCCTCATTGCGCAACAGCGCTGCAATTGCCATCAGTGCCCCCACGCCCATGAGAACGGCAAAGATGCGCCGGTCGAACTTATGGGCGACCACAATGCCCCCGGCATTGCCCGCCACGAAGGCAACGATTGCGAAAAGCAGTTTCACGGCATGGGAGTATGTGCCGGCCTCCATCGAGACGGCGGCGCGCGTGGTGTTGCCGGTCATGAACGAGACGAAATCTCCGGAAATATAAAGACCCACGGCATCCGTCATGCCGGCGATGAAGGAAATGGCGGCCACCAGCGCGATGCCGGTTCCGGTGCGTCTTGCCCTGATGATGCTGCGACGTCTTTGTCTGGTCATGGAAGGCTCGATATGAAAAGCGACGGCCGATACGCCGTACCGTGCTACCTATGTCTAGAATGCCGGGAGGCCCGTTTGCAATCTTTCCTGATGCGTTACCAGTCGCGCCATTTTGTCTAGACAAGTATAAAATCCCTGCCTACCATGCCTCAAATAAAGCGATAAAAAATGTCGCACAAAAATAAATCAAAATGGGGTTCAGATCATGAAAAAAACGTGGGTTCTCGCCACAATCGCAGCGCTTGCTTCATCCGCTTCCGCCTATGCGGAAACGTCGGTGACCATTGGCATGTCCGGCTGGACCGGCTTTGCGCCGCTGACACTTGCCAAGCAGGCGGGCATTTTTGAAAAGAACGGCCTGAGGGTCGATATCAAGAAAATTCCACAGGCCAGCCGGCATCTGGCTCTCGCTTCCGGCGACATTCAGTGTGCCGCGACCACGGTCGAGACATGGATCGCGTGGAATGCCAATGGCGTGAAATCCACCCAGATATTCCAGATGGATAAATCGCACGGCGCCGATGGTATTGCGGTGCGCAGTGACGTTTCGAAAG
Organism: Agrobacterium tumefaciens; assembly: GCA_025560025.1. Taxonomy (NCBI): domain Bacteria; kingdom Pseudomonadati; phylum Pseudomonadota; class Alphaproteobacteria; order Hyphomicrobiales; family Rhizobiaceae; genus Agrobacterium; species Agrobacterium tumefaciens. Next base: position 2,751,852 of record CP048485.1, read on the forward strand.
TCGCGGACCTGAAGGGCAAGACGGTTGCCGCTTCCGCGCCGGGCACGTCCCCCTATTTCTTCCTTGCCTGGATACTCAAGGAAAACGGCCTCACCCTGAAGGACGTCAAGGTCGTCAACCTTGAGCCGGGACCGGCCGCGCAGGCATTTGTGGCTGGCCAGAACGATGCGGCCATGACCTATGAGCCCTATCTGTCCACCGTGCGCGCCGCCCCCGACAAGGGAAAAATCCTCGCCACGACGCTCGAATATCCCGCCGTTATGGATACGTTCGGTTGCACACCGGATTTCCTGAAGGCCAATCCGCAGGCGGCGAAAGCCCTGGCGGACAGCTATTTCCAGGCGCTCGACCTCATCAAGGCCGAGCCTGAGAAGTCCTATGCGACGATGGGCGCGGATGTGAAGCAGGCAGGAGAGGCATTCGCAGCCTCGGCAAAGTTCCTCGAATGGCAGGACAAGGCCGCCAACCAGAAGTTCTTCGAGGGCGAATTCAAGACCTTCTCCGAAAAATCGGCCGATCTGCTGCTGGAAATCGGCGTGATAAAGTCGAAACCGGATCTTTCGACCCTCGCGGATACATCCTTCATCAAATAGCAGAAAAAAGGCGGCCACATTTCGGTAGGGAATGTTGCCGCCAAAGTTAAGCGAGAGCGTCGATTGTGCGTCACGAAAGGCGCAGGGCGCTGCGATGGCGCGGCGAAAATGCCGCGCCGGTTTTCCGGACAGGCGACAGATGCAACCTCTTCAACCCATAAGGAACAGTACGAGGATTATCCTCGGCATCCTGTTCTTCGTGCTGTTTTTTTCCGCCTGGGGCTTTGCCACGCTGGGCGGTTTCGTGTCGCCAACCTTTCTGGCCGACCCCATTACCATGCTGAAGGATGGCATCTATCTGCTCACCGATCAGGGGTTTGCCAGCGATATCGGCATGACGATCTGGCGCGTGGTGGGCGGTTTCGTGCTGGCATCGCTCGTTGCCGTGCCGGTCGGCATCGCCATGGGGGCGTACAAACCCATTGAGGCGTTGCTCGAGCCTTTCGTCTCCTTCGCGCGCTATCTGCCGGCTTCCGCTTTCGTACCGCTCCTCATTCTCTGGGCCGGCATCGGCGAGATGCAGAAGCTGCTGGTGATCTTCATCGGCGCGGTGTTCCAGATCATCCTGATGGTGGCCGTGGCTGTCGCCGGCACGCGGCGTGATCTGGTGGAGGCGGCCTATACGCTTGGCGCGAAAGACCGGGGTGTGGTGCGCCGTGTTCTCATTCCCGCCAATGCGCCCGATATTGCCGAAATCCTCCGTCTCGTTCTCGGCTGGGCCTGGACCTACGTTATCGTTGCGGAATTGATCGGCGCCTCCTCGGGCATCGGTTATATGATCATCAACAGCCAGGCGCTGATGGCGACCGGGCAGATCATCTTCGGTATTATCGTCATCGGCATTATCGGTCTTATTTCGGACTTCGCGTTCAAATCGCTGAACCGGAAGCTTTTCGCCTGGAGGCTTGCCTGATGAGCGAACTCGTTATTAGGGGCGTCAGCCGCACCTTTCCGGGTGTGCAGGGCGGGCAGCCGACGCTGGCCCTCCAGCCCACCGATCTGGAAATCCCCCGCAATGATTTCGTCACAATCCTCGGCCCGTCGGGATGCGGAAAATCGACCCTGCTGCGCATCATCGCCGGTCTCGACCGCCCGACGACGGGCGAAGTGCTGCTGTCCGGCAAAGCGGTAACGGGGCCGGGGGCGGATCGCGGCATGGTGTTCCAGTCCTATACGCTATTTCCCTGGCTGACGATCCGCGAAAACGTCGCCTTTGGCCTGCGTGAACGCGGCGTTGCCGAGAAGGAAAAATGGGAGATCGTCGACAGCTATATCGACAAGGTCGGCCTGCGCGGTTTCGAGAACCATTGGCCGAAACAATTGTCCGGCGGCATGCAGCAAAGAACGGCCATCGCCCGTGCCTTGGCCAACGGCCCGAAAATCCTGCTGCTCGATGAACCTTTCGGCGCTCTCGACAACCAGACGCGCGGGCTGATGCAGGAATTGCTGCTCGGCATCTGGGAGCGGGAGCAGAAGACGGTCATTTTTGTGACCCATGACATTGAGGAGGCGGTGTTCATGGCGTCGCGTGTGGTGACCATGTCCGCAAGGCCGGGTCGCATCAAGTCGATCACGCCGGTCGACCTGCCGCATCCGCGTCACTACACCGTCAAGGCCAGCCCGGAATTTTCCGAGCTGCGTGCGAAGTTGACGGAGGAAATTCGCAGTGAGGCGATTGCCGCCGCTGCCCATGGATAGTTGACCCATCAAAACGGGAGGATGGAAGCATCGGGATGAGGAGCACAGGCGCCGATCTTCAGGAAAAATCGCTGCACGAGCGCATCCGCAATGATGTCGAGCGTCATATCATGTCGGGCGAGTGGCCGCCGGGATACCGCATTCCCTTCGAACACGAGATGACCCGTCAATATGCCTGTTCTCGCATGACGGTGAACAAGGCTCTCGGCGAATTGGTGCAGCGCGGACTGATCGAAAGACGCCGCCGTCTCGGCACCTTCGTTCGCCAGCCCCATGCGCAATCGGCCGTTCTGGAAATTCACGATATCGAGCGGGAGGTGCAGACGCTGGGTCTGGTCTATGGTTACCGTCTCGACAAACGACGGCTGCGCCCTGCGGGGGAAGAAGACGGCGCATCCATGGCGCTTGCCGCGGACGCCCGGGTTCTGGAACTTACCTGCACGCATTTCGCCGGCGGTATTCCCTTTTGCCTTGAGGAACGCATCATCAATGTCACCGCCGTTCCGGAAGCGGAATCTGCCGATTTTTCGCAGATCGGCCCGGGAACCTGGCTGCTGAAGATGGTTCCATGGAGCGCTGCCGAACATCGCATCAGCGCCGTTTCCGCCGACCGTAAAAATGCGGCAGCGCTCGGCATAACCTCCGGTGCGGCATGTCTGGTCATCCATCGCCGCACCTGGCATGGGGCGGACTACGTCACCAGCGTCCGGGTGACCTATCCCGGTGACCGCCACGCCCTCGTGGCGCAATTTTCGCCCTCTCAAAACGCCTGAGGGCGCTCCGACGGTCAATTTTTTGTAAAGAAGAGTTTACGGGTGGTCTTTTGACAATATAATAGTTGTCAAAAGAACTCAGGTTTATTATCGGAACGTCAAGCTTTCACGACGGTATCCGTTCATGACCCCGGTTTTCAGGAACCGGTCAATCTGCGGATGAGTTCATCGACGGAAATCCGGGATAAAAATTATGTCAGCTGAGACCTCAACTTCTTCCGCGTCCTTCACCAAGGCAAACAAAACACGGCACATCTCACTTGCCATGACGGTCACCTTGCTGGCCGGCTTGAGTGCCGGAGCGGTTTTTGCTCAGTCGGCATCTGACACCCAGACACAGTCCGCCCCGGGAACGGAAACGGTTCAGCCTGCGCAGCAGCCGGCGGAAACGCCGAGCGCTCCGGCAATCCAGCCGGCACCGCCTTCCGCTGCTACACCGGAGCAGCCAGCCGCTGCCGCGCCTGCGCCGCTGCAGCCTGCGCCTGCCGCAGGTAACTCCGCGCCGGCGGCTGAAGGTCTCGCACCACAGCCGACACAGACTGAACAGCCCGCACCTACGAACGCAACAGCCGCGCCGAACGAAGTCTCGACGCCGGTTGAACCCGTAAGTGCCGAGCCTGCGAGTGCTGAACATCGTGCGGACATTCCGCACAACCTGTCCCCCTGGGGCATGTTCATGGCGGCGGACTGGGTCGTGAAGGGTGTCATGATCGGTCTTGCCTTCGCATCGCTCGTCACCTGGACAGTATGGGTTGCGAAGTCGATCGAACTTGCCGGTGCCCGCGTACGCGCCGGTTCGACGCTTAAGGTCATCCGCCGGGCAAAGACCCTGAACGAGGCGACTGAGGCCGTCGAAAAGAAGGGCGGGCCGGCAGCGCTGATGTTGCGCATGGCGACCCACGAAATGCAGCTTTCCGATGCGGTGGTCGAACATACGGATGGCGGCGGTATCAAGGAGCGTGTCTCTTCGGCGCTGTCGCGTATTGAAACCCATGCCGGTCGCCGCATGTCACGCGGAACGGGCGTTCTCGCGACCATCGGTTCCACCGCTCCCTTCGTCGGCCTGTTCGGCACTGTCTGGGGCATCATGAACTCTTTCATCAGCATTTCGGAATCGCAGACGACCAACCTTGCCGTTGTTGCGCCGGGCATTGCCGAGGCGCTGCTCGCCACCGCCATCGGTCTCGTCGCCGCCATTCCGGCCGTGGTGATCTATAACGTCTTCGCCCGCTCGATCACCGGTTACCGCCATCTGCTGGCGGATGCAGCAGCCGGCGTGGAACGCCTCGTCAGCCGCGACCTCGATTTCCGCCGTATTCCGCCGGGCAGCGCCAGCAAGCCAGCAGTATCGCTGGTTGGACGGTGATCGGTCATGGCTGGCGGTATTCGCGAAAATAGCGGAGACGATCTCTCCGAAAACCACGAGATCAATGTCACGCCCTTCATCGACGTGATGCTGGTTCTGCTGATCATCTTCATGGTCGCCGCGCCGCTGGCGACCGTGGATGTGAATGTCGATCTGCCCGCCTCCACGGCCAAGCCGGCGGAGCGTCCGGAGGAGCCGCTCTATCTGACGGTCAAGGACGATCTCTCACTCAATCTCGGTAATGACGCGGTTGCCCGCGAAGCCTTGGCGGCCGCCATCGACAGGCAGACCGGCGGCAAGAAGGACACGCGTATTTTCCTGCGTGCCGACAAGGCCGTCGACTACGGCCACTTCATGGAAATCATGAACCTGCTGAGAGATGCCGGTTATCTGAAGATCGCCCTGGTGGGACTGGAAAACGCGGCTGCGGCGTCGCAGCCCGCCGCTGCTGGCCAACCCGTGGCGCCGGCAGCGCAGGGAACCGCGCCATGACTGAAAACGGCTACCCGCAGGCCCGGCATTCCCGTCTCGGGGAAGTGACGCTGTGGTCCGCCGCGGCGCTGCTCATGCTGGGCGTTCATGCCGGTTTTGCCTATTATCTGATGCAGGAGTCCGAGGAGCAGGAAGCCGGCGGGCCGCCGCCTGCCGCGATCATGATCGAAATGGCGGCGATACCGGAAGCCGTCAAGACGGAAGAAACGACGCCGGCGCAGGATGTCGAAGACGCCGAAGAGGTAAAGAGCGACAGCAGCGAACCGGTGGAGGAAGCCGCCCCGGAAGAGCCGCCGCCACCGGAGCCCGTTGCTGAAACGCCGCCACCACCGCCGGAGCCGGTGCAGCCGCCTGAGCCGCCGGTCGAGGAGATCGTCGAACCGCAGGAAATTCCCGAACCCGTGGAACCCATCGATCCCGTTCAGGAGCAGATGATGGCGGAACTCGAAAATGTCGAGGTTCCCTTGCCAGTCGTAAGGCCTCCGCCGCCACCCGTCGAAAAGAAGGTGGAAAAGAAAGAGCCGGAAGAGAAAAAGAAGGTCGAGCGCCAGCGCCCCAAACCGCAGCAGGCATCGGAATTGCGCGAAACCGCAAAGGCGGAAGCCCAGCAGTCCGATCGGACGGCGGCATCACGCAGCAATGCCGGTTTCTTCTCGTCCTCGTCCATGTCAAATGCCGACTGGGGTGCGAAAGTGCGCTCGGCGATGCAACGGCGACTGGTTCGCTCGGCTGGAAAATCGGGAATGACCATTACGGTTTCGTTCAAGATTGATAGCGGCGGATCCGTCGGCGGTGCGAGGATTGTTTCATCCACCGGCGACTCGGCGATGGACCAGAAGCTTCTGGCCGTCATACAAAAGGCGTCCGTCTCGCCGCCCCCTCCAGGCGCAAATACGAGTTTTACCTTGCCGATTCTTTTCAAGTAGGCTGGAACTGAACGATTATCTCAGGCATCCCAGCTCCGGAAAGGATGGGATGCCTGATTTATTTTCCATGTTGATTTGCAGCGGTCCTATGCCGCAAAGTAGGACCAATCCGTCCCATCGCATGCAAGCCAACAGGAATCACGAAAATCATGAAATTCTCAATCGCAGAGGCGGAGGATCTCGTATCCTCTATCTTTGAGCGCAATGGCGTTCTGCCGCAAAACGCCCGCTCGGTGGCAAAGGCGCTCGTCGCCTCCGAGGCGGCCGGTCAAGGCGGTCACGGTTTTCGTCGTATCCCTGTTTATATTCGCCAGGCGCGGGTTGGAAAGGTCGATGGCAAGGCGCGTCCCGTAGCGGCGCGGGTAAAGCCGGGCGTCCTGTCAGTCGACGCCAATCACGGCTATGCCTATCCGGCGATCGATTGCGCCCTTGAGGAATTGCCTGACATGGTCCGGCAGCAGGGCATCGCGCTTGCCGCGATCCACCGTTCCCATCATGCGGGTGTCATGGCGCTGACGGTCGAGCGGCTCGCCGAAATGGGCTTTGTCGCGCTCATGTTCGCCAATGCGCCGGCATCCATGGCGCCCTGGGGCGGCAGCAAACCGCTTTATGGAACCAATCCAATCGCCTTCGCCACCCCCGTCGGCGGCGCCGATCCGCTGGTGATCGATCTGGCCCTGTCCAAGGTCGCACGCGGAAAGATCATGGCGGCCCGCCAGAAGGGTGAAACCATCCCCGGCGACTGGGCTCTGGACCGAAACGGCCGGCCTACGACCGATCCCGAAGAGGCCATAGAGGGAACCATGGTGCCCGCAGGCGAGGCTAAGGGCGCTGCCTTGGCGCTGATGGTGGAGATCATGGCAGCAGCGATTACCGGCGGAAACTTCGCATTCGAGGCGTCTTCCCTTCTGGATGACAAGGGTGCTCCGCCGTCGCTCGGCCACACGATCATCGCCATAGATCCGGTATCGTCGGGCGGTGCCGCTTTTACTAAGCGACTGGCGCTCATCGCTGGCGAAATAGAAAAGCAGGAGAATGTGCGTCTGCCCGGCCGGCGCAGCCAGGGCGTTCGCAGGCAGGCTCTGGAAAGCGGGATCGTCGTCGAAAGCGATATTCTCGCTGAAATCCGGTCGCTTTGACGACCCGAAAAATAAAAACCCGGCAGACCGAGTGATCCGCCGGGCAAACCGTTTATGGCTGCTTTGCAATGCGTCGATGTGGTTCGGAAATCATTTCCGAACCACCTCTGGTCCGCCATCCTTCCATTGAAAGGAAGGATTCTGACGCAGAAAGCCGCTCATCCGGTTTTGGCTTACGGGAAGGGGACGATTTCGCGTAAGCTGTCGTAGCGGGTCATGGGCGCCGGTCGGCCTTGGTCCGGCGGCGATTAGGCATCCTGTTCGATTAGGCCGCGCAGCAGCGCGATGCTGACCGCATTCAGCAGATTGGCAGCACCCAGCCTCTGGCGCACCCGCTCCAGCGTATCCTTTACGTCCGCTTCGTCCGCACCGGTCATCAAGGCGACGTGTGAGGGATGTTTGCCCCGTGCCACCAGCCCCAGATACTGTCGTTCACGGTCCGAAAGGACGATTTCACGTGTTTGGCGATGTTCATGCGGCGTTTTCGAAGACATGTTCTTTCAGCCTCAAAAGAGATCGACCTTCCCGCAGCACGATCAGGGTCTGTTATAGTTCCAATCCCTTAAACCGGCCGGCAAACCGCTGCGTCTGCTCTTGAACAGCAACGCCAATCTCGGCCAGGAGTTTCGTCAGGCATCAGGAATTCTGCAATAAATGGTCACTTGCGCACCAGCCGGTCCCGGCATCATCCCTTGGCAATGGAAAACTGCTCCATTATTTCTCCAAGGGACCGGAATCGGTTCCTTTAGAGAACAATAAAAAATTCAAAGCTTTGGAATGTTTTCGTTATACCCGAAGGGACACGCGGCGCTCTATTAGGCGATATCCCATATCAAGAGAATAACATCTCGCGCCAAGTTCTGCGTCTTTATTGTTATGTTTCGATACAGAAGCCGATAAACATCGATATATTTTACAAATTTATTTAATGATTACGAAACATTGATGCAGAAAACGGGTCTTATCTGGTGGAATGATGCGCGTGTTTTCTGCGAATATCCGTCGGCGTTGCCCCGAACCAGCGGGAAACGGAGCGCGAAAACGCCCCCGGCGTTGAATAACCGAGCCTGTAGCTGATGTCGGAGACCGGAAGGTCGCTTTCCACGAGAAGCTTGAAGCCGGCATTTTTGCGAATGGCGTCCTTTATCTCGTTGAGATTGGTTCCAAGCTCGGCAAGCCGCCGCTGAAAACTACGCTCCGACAGGTTGAAATAGGGTGCGATTTCGCCGAGCGACAGTTCCGCATCAGAGAGCCGCACCTGCATGTATCGTTTCACCTGATCGATGAAATGTGTTGCATCCGCCGATGTTTCCGGCCGCAGCATCCGGCACTGCAAGTTCATCAGCTCGAACAGCCGCTCATCCGCATTCGGATTGACGACATCGAGAAGCGATGTTGGAAGGCGCATGGTATGGATAGGCTGGGAAAAGCTGACGCGTCTGGTCATTTTTTCTTTAAATAGCTGAATATTATTCGGTTTCTGCCGTTCCAGACCGATCTCTATCTGGTTGATCCGCTCCCCTAGAATATCGCGAAGGCGCTGGATCAGAATAGCAAGGGATAAATCCACATATTGATCGCGCTTGGCAATTACCGGCGCAAAGGACCATGACAGGGTAACCTGCGCGGCATCCGCCACCATGGTGAAGTTGCTGTTATTGGTCGCGTAATAAACGTGATCCTGAAGAAACCGCAGAAAGGCCCGCACCGTCGGCGCGCTGATCAGGCCATATCCGAATGCGCCGGACGCGCCGGCTGGAAAGGTGGAAGCGCATTGCAGACCGAAGGCATCGTCACCGGAGATCAGTGCGCAGGTCTCCAGCAGGCGGCACAATCTGTCGAGGCTGATACGCTCCGTGAGGCTGTCGAACGTGGCGGGATTTATATCGAGAGCCTTGCAGATGGGGGTGATATCAATGCCCCGCGACCGCGCATAATTGCCGACGCCAGCGGCAAGACCGGCCACCACAGTTATCTCGTCGCTGACCCTCTTGTCGGGCATCCCTCGCCTTGGCGTACCATGTTTGGAAATTGTCGCCTGATGGTAAGCTTTGTAAGGCCTCTTGTCGAGCGGTTAGGCCGGGGGATTTTAGAGGCGGGCAGGGCGGGCGTTCTGCTCTAGCACCTGCATGATGGTTTTCCCCGCATCTTCGATGGCACCACTATTGTCCACCGTCGTTACGTCGAAATCCCCGGCGACCGCAAGCGAGCTGCGTTCCAGCCGCAGGAGGATTTCCTCCCGGCTTTCCCGCCCGCGCTGCTCCAGCCGCCGCGCCAGCACCTCCGGCCGTGCAACGATGTTCACCACCTTGAGGCGTGAAAAGGCGGCGCCAAAATGGGGTAACGCCGAGCGCGAGCCGTTAGCGATCACCACCTCTCCCGCATTGAGATGGTGATGGACGGCGGCTGGAATGCCGTATTTCAGCCCATGCGCCTGCCAGGAGACCGCAAAGGCGCCCTCATCCTGTAAGCGGTTGAACTCGGTCATGGACACGGCATCGTGGTTTTCGCCGCCCGCATCGCCGCTACGGGTAATGACCCGGCGGGTAAAGTGGAAGCCCGGCCGTCCGCACAATTGTGCCGCCGCATACTCCATCAGCGTGTCCTTGCCGGCCCCGCTCGGGCCGACAATCACGATCATGGTTCCGGGCGTTGCGCCGGCCCGCCGATTATCCTGTTCGCCACCGGTCATGCGACACGTTTGCCCTGACGCCAGACGGAACGGGCAACGGGGACGCCGTCTTCGCGGTGAACCCTGACGAGATCGGCCCGCAATCCCGACGCTATGCGGCCGCGGTCATGCAGGCCCACCGTTCGTGCCGGTGTAGCGGTGACCATGCGGAGCGCTTCCGGCAGGGTGATGGCTTCCACCTGGTCGGCGAGCAGGAACGGCGCGTAAAGCAGGCTGAACGGCACATAGTCGGAAGAAAGAACATCCAGCACGCCGAGCTCGGCGAGATCGCGCGCAGCGATGTTGCCGGAATGGGACTTGCCACGGACGATGTTCGGCGCACCCATCAGCACGCTCATGCCGGCACTGTGCGAGGCTTTTGCCGCCTCGACGCTGGTGGGGAATTCCGCCAGTTTCACGCCGTGTCCAATCGCTTCGCCCACATGGGCTTCGGTTGCGTCGTCGTGGCTTGCAACGGTTATGCCGCGCGCCGCGCAACGGGCGGCGAGATAGTCCCGGTGCTTGGCGGAAAATTCCGCCGATGCTTCCTGCCGCCGTCTGACAAATTCGGCGAAGGCCTCGTCGCTCAGTCCGCGCTTTTTCTGATAATAGAAGATGTATTGATCCATCGACTGGAACTGGCGCTGTCCCGGGGAGTGATCCATCATCGAAATCAGCCGCACGCGCGGATCGGTTTCGAAATCTTCGAAATGCTGCAGCACATCGGCGGAGGCGACTTCGCAGCGCAGGTGTAGCATGTGGTCTGCCCGCAGGCGGTTCTGATCGGCCGCAGCTTCGATAGCGTCGGCCATTTCCCGCATTTCGCCCTTCTTGAAGCCGCCATCTTCGTCGGAACCAAGCCGCAGGCAGTCGAACACCGTGGTGATGCCGGACGACGCCACCTGTGCATCATGAGCCTGAATGGCCGCGATCTTGTCCCAAAGCACGCCGGGGCGCGGCGAATAATGCTGTTCCAGATGGTCGGTGTGCAGCTCCACCAGACCGGGGATGAGGAAGTCGCCTTCGAGATCCTCTCCGGTTTTGGAGGCGCCTTCGCTGATATCGGCAATTTTGCCGTCACGGATCAGAACGGAACCCAGAATAATATCGTCTTCCAGAACGATACGGGCGTTGGAAAGGGCGTGCTCGGTCATTGGGTCGCATCTTTCTTTGGCTGCTGGCCAAGCGGGTGCCAGCGATGAACGGTAAAGGGCGCGCCACGCGTTTCTTCAATGAACAAAGCGAGGCCGGAAATGTGGAGGGGCTGATCTGTAAATTCGGCGAATTTCGCCGTGAGAATCTCATGCATGGCGGGCTGATCGCCCTCATCGATGCGGCCGGTCAAAGTCATGTGAAAACGGAAGTCATCCATGACATGCGGATAACCCCAGAGCGACAGGTTCTGCCGCTGGCTTTCCGTCAGCATTTGTGGCCGCCGCCGGGCAATATCGGTCTCGGACAGGGGCGCGCGAAACCGGTCGAAATGGTCAACGATCTCTGCGGCAAAATCCTGCAACGGCTGATGGATGCGGTCAGGGACCAGCGCAAAAAACGGTCCGAGTGCACCGACGACAATGCGCGGAACATCGAAGGCAGACTGGCTGGCGGCAAAGTCTTCCAGAGCGGTGATGAGGTCTGCCTCGCTGTATTTTTCAGCAAGCTCAAAAGGGGCCTTCAGCGTGGCGTGGAAACCGTAACGGCGTGGCTCTTCCGTCATTTCCGCATAGCTGTCGTGGTCGTCATGCAGAGTGCCGGAAAACGCATCCCGCCCAAGCCAGCGCGATGCTGCTTCGGTTAGCGGATGATCTTTAGCCGGAGAAAAATAGATGGCGTAGCGCACGGTAAGCACTCTTCAGTGTCATGGAAAACCAAGGATGAAAAGCTATTTGGCGTGACTCGCCCGCTTCCCGCAAGGTCAGGAGTGCGAGGTAATCGCTTTCCGTGACAGAATGATGATGCAGCCGGAAAAAACTGCATTCGAAATGCAGTCAGGCTCCAGAATACCGTGAAGATGCGCCACGATGTGAAGGCGTTTGCACGGCAAGAAAATTTGCTTCTGTGCCGGGTGAAAGCGGGAGGGCGAAAGCCGTGTGGCTTTCGCGTAAAATCCCGCTTCGGTGATGCGACTAGTGCTGCGTTTTCCCAATCAGGCGCGAGCGCAGGGAGTTCGAAATATGGTCGAACAGGAAAACAACGAACAGGATGAGCAGGACCATATAGGCGACCTTGTCCCAGTCGGCATTGGTGCCCATCGCTTCCAGGAGTTTCAGGCCGATACCGCCGGCGCCGACTGCGCCGATGATCGTGGCTGAGCGGGTATTGCTTTCCCAGAAATAAAGCGACTGTGAAATGAAGACTGGCAGGACCTGTGGAAGCACGCCGAAACGATTGACGGCAATCGGCGATGCACCGACCGACTTGACGCCTTCGCGCTGCTTGTCGTCCACATTTTCCAGCGCCTCGGCATAGACCTTGCCGAGCGCACCCGTATCGGTGAAAAAGATCGCGGCGATGCCGGGGATCGGTCCCGGGCCGAAGCTGCGGGTGAAGAACAGCGCCCAGATCAGCATGTCGATCGAGCGCAGGAAGTCGAACAGGCGCTTCATGCCCCAATTCGCCGCCTTGTTGGCGGTGATATTGCGCGCAGCGATGAAGGCGAGCGGCAGGGCAACGAGCGTACCGAACAGCGTGCCCACAAAGGCCATGACCAGTGTCTGCATCAGCTTGGAGAAGATATCGGCGTGCTGCCAGACGCTGTTGTCAAGGAAATCGTCGGCCATATGGCCGATATTGGAACGCTCCGGATCGAGCCTCTCTCCCCACAATGCCAGGGCAGCCAGTTCGCCGTAACCCTTGCCCCAGAATTCCGACTTGGTATCGAACAGGAAATTCGCCCATCCGAGAAAACGCCGCTGCACATAGACCTGGCTGGTGCGGATTTCCGCCTGACCGGCAAAACCGTAATGCACCAGAACCTTGTTGCCGTCCTGCTGGATTTCTTGCGGCAGACCTTCAGGCGCACGGGCCGCCTCACCATTGATGATGACGGGATAGTTCTTGCCGTCGACATAGACGTCCACCCGGGTTGGGGTGACATCGAGGCGATTTTCCGTACCCGCATAGATCACGCTATAACCGCCATCCGGCAGCGGCTGCAGCCAGTCGATCTTTGCACCGGCGGGATATTGCCCGCGGCTCGACCATTGTGCATCCACCTTGCCATCTTCGAAACGCAGCCGCGGCTGTGCCCGCCAGGAATACCAGTCCTGAATATAGCTGGAGGCGCGATCCCAACGACCCTGCGCGAAGGTCGGCCCGACATTGAAAAAGAAAAAGCAGGCGATGAGATAAACAACGACGGCGACAATGCCGGCGAGCAGACCGTATCGCTGCATGAAACCGCGATTGAACACTGCGGGATGTGCGGCTGTCAGCCTCTCGCGGTCAGCGGTGTTGAGAATGAAGCTGGACGACATCAGGCCGCTCCCCGTCCGAATTCAAAGGATTGATGACCAATCAGCCTGCGGCGCAGCCAGCCGGAAAACTGGTCGACGGCGATGATGGTGATCAGTAGCAGGATGATGATGGCATAGGTCTTGGAAGCATGATCGTTACCGATCGAAAGCCGGAAGACCTCGCCAATGCCGCCGCCGCCGACGGCGCCGATGATGGTGGAGGCGCGCACGTTGATTTCGGCGCGCAGCAGTGCGTAGGAAACGAAATTGGGCAGAACCTGCGGCACGATGGCGAAGCGTACCCGCTCCAGCCAGTTGGCTCCGGATGCGCGCAGGCCCTCATCCGGCTTCATGTCGGCATTCTCCACCACTTCGAAGAACAGCTTGCCCAAAGCGCCGATCGTGTGGACGGAAATTGCGATAATCGCTGCGATCGGCCCGATCGAGAGAATGGCGGTCAGCAATCCGGCGACGACGATCTCCGGAAAGGCGCGCAGCACTTCCATCACCCGGCGCACGACCCAGCGCACGACCCCCGAACCGACAAGATTGGTGGAAGCGAAGAAGCACAGCACGAAGGCGAAGCCTGTGCCAATGATCGTCGAGACCAGCGCGATATTGAGGGTAATGATCAGCTGATAGATGAAATGCGGTATGTAGAAACTGTCGGTGACGTAGACACGATCCGCAACATAGTTGTATTTCATCGAGCCGTTATCATAGGGCGACGGCAGGTCGAACATCGCCCGGAAGATTTCAAGCGGACTGTCCGGCACGAAAGTTTTCAGGAAGTCGAAAAAATACGGCAGCCGCTCGAAGAACTTGCCGGAATTCGCCTCATTGGCGAAATTCAGCGATGCCCCGAGAATGATCAGAAAGACCACGAGCGAAATGACGGTATAAATCCGTCGCGTCGCAAGCTGCTGTTGATAGTGACGCATGACCGTTTTGGACGATGCGCTCAATCCCTCGCGCGTGAGGGTACCAGGTTGCAGTGTGGTCGCCATGCCGCTTTTCCCTTATTGGCAAAAGCGGCGATGCCGCCAGGCACCGCCGCTTCCGGAACATGATGTCAGGATCAGCCGCCGATAACGGACTTACGGGCGTCGATGATCGTCTGGTAGAAGGACGGATCGACCTTGATGTAGGCAGTGTTCTTGCCCTGGGTATAACCCTGGAAGCAGGCGAGGTCCTTCTTCGGCAGTTCCATGAAGAAGGTCTCGACCTTCTGCTTCATGCTGTCGCCGATCTTGTTGGCAACGAGAAGCGGACCGTTCGGGATGAGCGGGGACTTCCAGACTTCGACGATATCGTCCATGTCGAGGTTGCCCTTCTTGACCATCTGATAGAGGTTGCCGGCCGTATAGCCTTCTTCCCACTTGCCGACGCCCGAACCGAAGGTGGTGCCGACATCAAACTTCTTGTCGAGAACGGCGAGAACCAGGTTTTCATGACCGCCACCGAAGCCGGTTTCGGCGAAATATTCCTTGACCGGAACGCCGGTTTCCTTGGGGATCGCCACGTTCGGGATGAGGAAGCCGGAGGTGGAGTCAGGATCGGCGAAGCCGATCTTCTTGCCCTTGGCGTCGGCCAGCGTCTTGATGCCGCTGTCCTTGCGGGCAACCATGATCGTGTAATAACCGGTCGAACCGTCGGCGCCGGCCGTGGTCAGGATCGGATCGACGGCCTTCGGATCGGCAAGAGCGATCTTGGCGTAGGAGGAGGCGCCCATGGAGGCGATGTCGATGGTGCCGCCAAGCAGGCCCTGGATCACGCCGTTATAATCCGGCGATGGGAAAACCTGAACTTCGGAAACGCCGGTCGCAGCCTTGAGGCCATCGGCAACGCACTTCGTGTTGCGGATCTGGTCAGCTTCGTTTTCGGAACCGTCGAGACCGATACGCAGGACCTTGACGTCCTGAGCCATGGCGGAACCGGCCAGAACGCCAAGGGCGACTGCCGAAAGAAGGATTTTCTTCAACATGGACTTTCTCCTGTTTCCCGGCGAGCCGGAGTTTGTTGTGAAGTATCGGCCCTTGACGCGGGCGCAAACGATGCTGAGCGGTTCCTCAGAGCCCGGCGAGAGCGAGCGGTTCGGGACCGGCAGATTGCTGCACCGGCCGCGCGGCAAGCTGCGCGCCGGGAATATTGATGCTGGTCGAGGTCATGGTCTCGTCGATGCCGGCGCCGTGCGAATCCGTACCGTAAATCTCCGTGACAGCTGCTGCCGTCAGCTCCGCCGGCGTTCCGTCGAAAACGACGCGGCCCTGCGACATGCCGATGATGCGTTCGCAATAATTGCGCGCCGTATCCAGCGTATGCAGGTTGGTGATGACGGTGATGCCTTCGCGCTCGTTGATGTCGCGCAGCGCGTCCATCACGATCTTGGCGTTCAGCGGGTCGAGGGAAGCGATCGGCTCATCGGCCAGAACCATCTTCGGAGATTGCATCAGCGCACGGGCGATGGCGACGCGCTGCTGCTGGCCGCCGGAAAGCGTGCCCGCCGCCTGCATGGCCACATGTTCGATGCCGAGCCGCTCCAATGCCGCAATCGCCATCAGGCGCTCTTCATCCGTGAAGATGTTGAAGAGGCTGAGCAGTGTCGAACGATGGTTGAGGCGGCCGAGCATGACATTGGTAAGCACGTCGAGGCGCGGCACCAGATTGAACTGCTGGAAGATCATGGCGCAGTCGCGCTGCCAGTTGCGGAGCGCCGCACCCTTCAGCGCCGAGACTTCCGCGCCGTTGAAATGAATGGAACCCGAGGAGGGGTCGACGAGGCGGTTGATCATGCGCAGCAGCGTCGATTTTCCGGCACCCGAACGGCCGATCACGCCAACCATCTGGCCTTGCGGTATCTCGACATTCACGGCATCGACCGCAGTGTGGTTGCCGAAACGGCGCGTGACTTGCTTCAGGTGAAAGCTCATTTCCCCGTCCAATCTTCTTGTTACGGGGTTCGACCTAACAGGGGTCCGTGAAGTGTGGATGTCAGTTTGATGAATAAAATATTACAGAATTCGCAGATGAGACATCCGAGTGTTCGCCGACAAACCTTCCCGGAGAGTTTTCAGAGGATTGAAACTCTTCCCGGCAGCCTCGTTCCTCAAAACGCCACCGCGCAGATCCCGGAATATGCTTCCGGAATCTGCGATTGCTTCGGTTCTGGATGGAGTTTAGCCGGCGTATTTTGCGACGAAATCCTCTGCCGCTAGTGTCCGGAAATCATCGAGCGCGCCGCGCAGCGTTGCGTGGTCCCAGTCCCACCATTTCAGAGCGTCCATGCGGCTTCCGAGCTCCGCCGGGAAACGCTCCCGGATCAGCCGGGCGGGAACGCCGCCAACGATGGTATAGGGTGCCACATCTTTAGAAACGACTGCACCGGCCCCGATCACCGCGCCGTTCCCGACAGTGACGCCGGGCAGGATGGTCGCGCCATGGCCGATCCAGACATCGTGGCCGATCACCACCCGCTTGGCGCGGCGGGCCGCGAAGAAGTCCTTTTCATCCTCGGCATCGTCCCAGTAGCTGCGGGCGCGATAGGTGAAATGATGCAGCGTCGCCCGCGACATCGGATGATTGGTGGCGTTGATGCGCACGGAAGCGGCGATGTTGACAAATTTGCCGATGCTTGCGCACCAGATCGCGCCATCCTGCATGACATAGGAATAATCGCCCATCTCCACTTCCTCGATGCGGCAGCGCTCCGAAATTTCGGTATAGCGGCCGATCGATGAGCTGGTGACGCGGGCACTTTCGTGGATGACGGGTTCGAGACCGACCTTGACGCTCATGCCGCTGCCTTCCGGGGAGAAAATTGCGAGACATCAAGAATGCGGTCGGCCACGGCTTCCCGCACTTCCTCGTCATGAAAAATGCCAAGCAGCGCCATGCCCTTCGTCTTTTTCTCGACGATCATGTCAACGACCACGCGCCGATTTGTGGCGTCGAGCGAGGCTGTCGGCTCGTCGAGAAGCAGGATTGCATGATCGGTGATGAAGCCGCGGGCAATATTCACGCGCTGCTGCTCGCCGCCCGAAAACGTCGCCGGCGGGAGTGACCAAAGTTCCCGCGGCAGGTTGAGCTTCGAAAGCAGCATGGCTGCATGATCGCGGGCTTCATCGGCGGCAACCTTGCGTGCCAGAAGCGGTTCGGCAACGACATCGATGGCAGCGACACGCGGCACGGTGCGCAGGAACTGGCTGACATAACCGATGGTGCGGTGGCGGATCTCGAGGATCGTGCGCGGCGAAGCATTGCCGATGTCGACGACCTGGTCCTCATGACGGATGAGAATCTGCCCGCTGTCGATGGCATAATTGCCATAGAGCATTTTCAGGATCGAGCTTTTGCCGATGCCGGACGGGCCGCCGAGCACGACGCATTCGCCGCCGCAAACGGAGAAACTCACATCGCGGACAACGGGCAATTCGATACCGTCGCGAAGATGCATGGTGAAGCTTTTGAAGACTTCCGAAACGATAAGAGGCGTCGGCATGGCGTCAAACCTGCAGAATAGAGGAAACAAGCAATTGCGTATAGGGCTCGCGCGGATCGTCCAGCACCCGGTCGGTCAGGCCGTGCTCAATGACGTCGCCGCCCTTCATCACCATCATACGGTGGGAAAGCAGCCGCGCGACGGCCAGATCATGGGTGACGACGACGACGGCAAGACCGAGATCGTTGACGAGACCGCGGACCAGATCGAGCAATCGCGCCTGCACGGAAACATCGAGGCCCCCGGTCGGCTCATCCATGAAGACGAGACGTGGAGAGGTGACGAGGTTGCGGGCGATCTGCAGGCGCTGGCGCATGCCGCCGGAAAAGGCGCGCGGCTGATCGTCAATGCGGTCGGTGCCGATTTCCACCCGCTCCAGCCATTCGCTGGCCGATTGCCTTATGTTGCCGTAATGCCGGTTGCCGACGGCCATCAGCCGCTCGCCGACATTGGCGCCGGCCGAAACCGCCATGCGCAGCCCGTCCGCCGGGTTCTGGTGCACGAAGCCCCAGTCGGTCCGCATCAGGAAACGCCGTTCGGCCTCGCCCATATGATAGAGGTCACGCACCGAGCCGTCGCGCATGCGATATTCCACGCTGCCCGCCGTCGGCATCAGCCGGGTGGAAATGCAGTTGAGGA
Source organism: Agrobacterium tumefaciens (assembly GCA_025560025.1). Lineage (NCBI taxonomy): Bacteria > Pseudomonadati > Pseudomonadota > Alphaproteobacteria > Hyphomicrobiales > Rhizobiaceae > Agrobacterium > Agrobacterium tumefaciens. The sequence goes on from CP048485.1 coordinate 2,770,102, forward strand.
GCGTGGTCTTGCCGGAACCGGATTCGCCGACAATGGCCAGAACCTCGCCTGGATAAAGCTCGAAGGAGACGTTGCGGCAACCGGCCCGCTCGCCGTAATATTTGGAAACGTCCCTGACTTTCAGAAGCGGTGCGTCGCTCATTCTGCGGCCTCCTTCACATCCGCCAGCAGGTGGCCTTTATGGCCATGGGCGCGGCGGTCCTCGCAATGGTCGGTATCGGAGCAGACGAACATCCGCCCGCCCTTATCATCAAGCACCACCTCGTCAAGATAGACATTCTCCGCGCCGCACAGCGCGCAGGGTTTGTCAAAGCGCTGGATTTCGAAGGGATGATCTTCGAAATCGAGGCTGACGACGTCCGTATAGGGCGGCACGGCATAGATGCGCTTCTCACGTCCGGCGCCGAAAAGCTGGAGGGCGTCCGAGAGGTGCATTTTCGGATTGTCGAATTTCGGGGTAGGCGATGGATCCATCACATAACGCCCGGCAACCTTCACCGGATAGGCATAGGTGGTGGAGATGCGGCCGTTGCGGGCGATATCCTCGTAAAGCTTGACGTGCATCAGGCCATATTCCTCCAGCGCGTGCATGACGCGCGTTTCGGTCTCGCGCGGCTCAAGGAAGCGTAAAGGCTCGGGAATGGGAACCTGATAGACGAGGACCTGACCCGAATGCAGTTCTTCTTCCGGAATGCGGTGCCGCGTCTGGATGATGGTTGCATCCTTGGTGCGGGTGGTAACGGCAACATTCGCCACCTTCTGGAAGAAGGCGCGGATGGAAACCGCATTGGTCGTGTCGTCGGCGCCCTGGTCGATGACCTTCAGCACATCCTCTGGACCGAGGATGGAGGCGGTCACCTGCACGCCGCCGGTGCCCCAGCCATAGGGCATGGGCATTTCGCGGGAAGCGAAGGGCACCTGATAACCGGGAATGGCGATGGCCTTCAGGATCGCCCGGCGGATCATGCGTTTGGTCTGTTCGTCCAGATAGGCGAAGTTGTAGGCAGCCAGCCCGTCGTCGAATGAAACTTCTTTAAGCATTGCGCGTTAACCTTGCGAAAAAAGGAGTACAAGCTCATGGAGATTGGAATTCTTGCAGCCGTGTTCTTTGCTGTCTTTGCAGCATCGACCGTCTTTTGCGCCCTCTGGTTTGGCGAGCACGGCAGCCGCTGAGCTATTCGGCTGCATCACCCATCCATTCCGCGCCATTGGAATTGATTGCGTCGAAATCGGCGCGCATTTTCCTCACCAGACCGAGTTCGGCCTGGAAATCCACGTAATGCGGCAGTTTCAGATGTTCGACGAAACCCGTCGCCTGCACGTTGTCGGCGTGTGAAATGACGAATTCCTCGTCCTGCGCGGGGGCCACGACGTCCTCGCCGAATTCGCCTGCCCGCAGCGCGCGGTCGACCAGCGACATGGCCATGGCCTTGCGCTCGCTCTGGCCGAACACCAGACCGTAGCCACGGGTGAATTGCGGCGGCGCTTTTGCCGAACCCTTGAACTGGTTGACCATCTGGCATTCGGTGACCTGTATGTCGCCCAGCGAGACGGCAAAGCCGAGTTCCGGCACGTCCAGTTCAATCTCCACTTCACCGATGCGTATTTCACCGACAAAGGGGTGCGTGCGGCCATAACCGCGCTGTGTTGAATAAGCGAGCGCCAGAAGGAAACCCTCATCACCACGCGCCAACGATTGCAGGCGCAGGTCACGCGGCATTGGAAACTCCATCGGCTCCCGCGTCAGATCGCCGGCAATATGATCATCAGGCATATCGCCGTCGGTCTCTATCAGTCCCTCTTGCGCCAGAATGTCGGAGACGCGCATGACATATTCCGGCTCGCCTTCACGCCGGGCAGCGGTTTCGACGGTCTCGTCCTCGAGAAGAGAGGGGTCAAGCAGGCGGTGGGTGTAATCGAAGGTCGGCCCCAGCAATTGCCCGCCCGGCAAATCCTTGTAGGTCGCGGAAACGCGCCGGTGCACCGTCATCTCAGCGGTATCGACCGGAACCGAATAACCGAAACGTGGCAGCGTCGTGCGGTAGGCGCGCAGCAGAAAGATGGCCTCGATCATGTCGCCGCGGGCCTGCTTGACCGCGAGGGCTGCAAGCGACTGATCGTAAAGAGACGCTTCCGCCATAACCCGGTCGACGGCGAGCGAAAGCTGCGAAACGATCTGCGACACTGTCATCGCGGGCAGGTCGCGGTCTCCGCGCCGCTTGTCGGCAAGAAGCCGGTGGGCGTTGGCAATGGCGGTTTCCCCGCCTTTGACAGCAACATACATCTTATGCCTCCACGGGTTGGATGCGCGTCGTGCGCGGCAGGCAGACAAATCTGTCGGCGGATGTCAGGATGACGTCGACGCCGCGCGGGAAAATGGCATTGTTCTCCGCCCACAGCCGCGGGAATATGTCCGGCAGGCCGGTGGGGCTGATGATGTTGACGTGGCGGATACCGGGGCCGGAGAGCAGCAATTCCCGCCCGCCATCCAGGCCAGGCAACTCGATGATGAGCGTGGTGGAGCGGTCCGGATATTCCTGACTTCCCTGGGCGAAGAGACCGAAGGAAGCTATGGCGCTGCCCGCTTCGATGACGGCGAAATGCGCCGCATTTTTTTCATCCGTCGCGACCGCGCCGGTATGAAATGCAACCCAACCGGGGACGGTGGTTTTTCGTAGCGCGCCGCTCAGCCACACCGGCGTATCGTGATCGCAGAGCGCCAGCAGAACCGCGCCGGTGGCGGGGGCGAGAGGCGATGGCGGGGCGACCGCGGTTTCGATTGTCTGCGGCGTGCCCGGCCGGGCCATGCCATCCATGAGTTTCTTGAAAATCCGTTGGGAATCGAAGACGGCGTCGGAGAAGCCGCCCGTCAATGCTTCGGCCTTGACGCTCATCAATCTTCTCCTCGAACCATGGTGAAGAAATCGACCCGTGTTGCGGCGGTTTCTTTTGTTTTCCTGTCCTTCTCCTCGATCAGTCGTTTCTCGACCGGTGAAAGAAGCTCGGTCTCGACAAAGCCGCGGGTCGGGCTTTCCTGCCAGAGCGCATCGAAAACGGCGGCGTACCAGGCCTTCTTGCGGCCGGTGCCGAGAACATGCGCGTGACCGACGGTGCCCGAGGCAAGCTTGACGGTTGCCCGGGTAACGGTCGTCTCACCCAGATTGAAGGGCGCGCCGCCGCCGCCGATACGGCCTTTGACCATGACGAGGCCGGTTTCCGGCCCACGCACATTTTCCGTCCGGGGGCTTTCATCCTGCCGGTTCCAGACGGTTTCAAGTTCCTGAACCGTGGCGCGGGCAAGAAGCGCCGCCACCCGCTTTTTGTCTGCATGCAAATCTGCAGTTTCGTGAATCATCGCTTGACCTCTAATGTCTATTGATATAGACAACTATACAATATAAGGTACATTTAACGTTAGTGAATGACAAGCGTGTGACATGGGCCCTTCGGCAGCGATGAAAAGAAAGAACGGCGTGGCGCTCTGGCGGCAGATCGCCGACAGGATCAGAGGCGAGATCGCGGCGGGCGATCACGATGAAACCGGCATGTTGCCGCCGGAAATGACGCTGGCTGAAAAATTCGGCGTCAACCGCCATACCGTCCGAAGCGCCATTGCCGCACTCGCCAGCGAAGGCATCCTCGAGCCGGTGCAGGGGCGCGGCACGATAATCGCCCGCAAGGAGCGCCTGAGTTTTCCGATCTCACGGCGCACGCGATTTACGGCGGGGATCGCCGATCAGGTCAAGGAAATGGAAGCGCTGCTTCTGTCCCACACGACCGAGCCGGCAAATGCCGATCTGGCCACACGGCTGCAACTACCGGCCGGTGCGCCGCTCATACGTCTCGAAACGCTGCGCAAGGCGGATAACCGGCCGGTGTCCCGCTCAACCACATGGTTTCCGGCCGATCGTTTCGCCGGAATAGGCGAGGCCTACCAGAAGAGCGGCTCGATTACCGCTGCCTTCAATATGCTGGGCGTGGCGGATTACGTGCGTATTTCCACCGTCATTTCCGCCAGCCATGCGGACACGCAGGATCTGGCCGATCTGGAACTGTCGCCGGGCGCAATCCTGCTCGTCACCCAGGCGCTGAATGCCGATATGGATGGCGTGCCGGTACAATATGCCATCAGCCGCTTCTCGGCTGATACGGTCGAATTCACGGTTGAAAATTAAGGTGCAGGCTTATTCCGGCTGCGAAAGCCCCAGCACATCCAGCATGGAATAAAAGCCCGGCTTTTTGTCTAAGGCCCAAAGTGCCGCGACAATTGCCCCGCGTGCGAAGATGGAGCGGTCACCGGCGTAGTGGGAGAGCTCGACGCGCTCTCCCTCGCCAGCGAAAATGACAGAATGTTCGCCGATCACCGAACCGCCACGCAGCGTGGCAAAACCGATGGTGCCCGCCTCACGCGCGCCCGTATGCCCGTCGCGTACGCGCACCGAGGAGGCGGTGAGATCGACCTTGCGGCCCGCCGCCGCCGCCTCGCCGAGCAGAAGGGCGGTGCCCGAGGGCGCATCCACCTTATGTTTGTGGTGCATTTCAAGGATTTCGACATCCCAGTTCTGCGCATCCAGCGCCTGCGCCGCCTGCTGCGTTAAAACGCTGAGCAGGTTGACGCCGAGGCTCATATTGCCCGACTTGACGATGCGGGCATGGCGCGACGCCGCCTTGAATTTTTCCTCGTCTTCCGCCGAGCAACCCGTGGTGCCGATGATATGCACGATGCGGGCCTGTGCGGCGAGGCCGGCAAAGGTGAGGCTGGTTGCCGGCGAGGTGAAATCGATCACCCCTTCCGCATGCAGAAATGCCTGCAGCGGATCGCTGGTGATTTCGACGCCGATCGGGCCGAGACCGGCGATTTCGCCCGCATCGCGGCCGACAAAGGCAGAGCCCTCGCGCGCGACGGCGGCGTGCAACTGGACGCCGGGCGTCTGGTGAATAAGGCGGATCAGCGCCTGTCCCATGCGGCCCGCCGCGCCGACCACCACCAGTTTCATGCCGCTGCTGCCCATGCTTTTACTCACTTTTCATGTCGGGCGGATCGAGACCCGCCGGTATCGGACGATTGATGTTGCCGCGGTGACGTTAAAGACCGTCCGGCCGCTTCGCAAGCATCACATCAAATGGTCGACCGCTGGAAACGCGATCACGCCCTCCAGCGTCGTCCATCGAGTGAAAGGCCGAAATCGGAAGGCGTTCTCGCATAGGTTGCCAGCCCGGAAAGGGCAGCCTGCGGATGGGTGACGACGAAGGTGGGGATGGTCCGCATCAGCGCGCTGTGCGGCGCCTTGTCCTCGAACGCGGCCCGGAATTCAGGGCTTTTCAGCGCCGGAATGATTTTCTGCGAAATGCCGCCGGCCAGATAGACGCCGCCCTTGGCCATGAAGATCAAGGCCAGATCGCCAGCCAGGCGGCCGAGATAGGTGCTGAAAAGCGAAAGCGTTTCTTTCGCCTGCGCATTCTGGCCGGAAAGCCCGTGAGAGGTGATGTCGGCCGGATCGGAAAAGACGGGGTCTATGCCATCGGCTTTGCAGACGGCGCGATAAAGATTGACAAGTCCACGCCCGCACAGGATCTGCTCGCCGGCGACACGGCCCTCAATGGTTTCAATATGCGGAAAAACCGCATAGTCACGCGCGCTTCTGGGGCCGATGTCGACATGGCCGCCTTCACCCGGTACCGGGAACCACATGTGGCGGGCGTAAACCAGCCCGGCGACGCCAAGGCCCGTGCCCGGCCCAAGAACCACACGCGACGCCAGCACGTCTTTTTTGCCGGCGCCGATGGGCTCGCGATTGTCATCGTCGAGCGCTGCAATCGCCAGAGCCTGCGCTTCGAAGTCGTTGATGACGATGACATCCTTCAGGCCGAGTTTCGCCAGCATATCCTTCGGCTTCACGACCCAATGGCAATTGGTCAGCGGAATTTCGTCGCCTTCGATGGGGCCAGCAATCGCAAGGATGGTCGAGACCGGCTGCAGCGAGGTCTTGTCCAGAACCGCCTGCTGAATGGCGTCGTCAATCGTCGGATATTCCGCTGTTTTCACGGTGGTGAGGTGCACGGGTTCCGCAAAGGAATCGATCAGAATGGAAAAGCGGGCATTGGTGCCGCCGATGTCGCCAAGCAGGATCGGAAAGGACAGATATTCGGTATCGGACGTCTTCGGCATTACCTGTTCCATGTTGGCGCGTCATTCGGCGAGGTTGAAGTCGATGAGGTTTTCTGCGGTGGCGCGGTTGAGCGCCATGGGAATATCGTAAACCGTGGCAAGCCGGGTCAGTGCCTTCACATCCACATCATGCGGCATCGCCGTCAGCGGGTCGGTGAAGAAGATCAGCATATCCACCTCGCCGGTCGCAATCATCGCGCCGATCTGCTGGTCGCCGCCGAGTGGGCCGCTCTTGAGGCGAATGACATCGAGCCCCGGACAGGCTTCCTGAACCCGCCCGCCGGTCGTGCCGGTGGCGACGATCTTGAATCCGGCCAGCGCCTTTTGATGGTGACGTGCGAAATCCGCCATATCGTCTTTTTTCTCGTCGTGAGCGATGAGTGCGATACAGCGTTGCCCTGCCATGTCCCCAGCCTGTTCCCGGTAAAGAATTAAATCGATTTGAAGCCTTCTATAACAGCTTGCAGCCATTTGAAAAGGGAAGCTGTTGAATGCCGCATTTCTGTATCAGTTCAATGTCGGACGCTGGGTCGGAAGCGGAATATCTGAAGGCGGCTGAATGGCCGGAGCATTCTGGATGACCTGTTCGACGCTCTGTTGCCGCACGGCCTGGGCCGGGGAATAGGCCTGGGCGGCAAAACCCTCCGGATTGGCGGAAGGAGCGGCAGCCACGGCAGCGCAGGCCGATGGCAGGTCGGAAACCATGACGGGGCGGGGTTTAACCGGCTTGGCGTTGGGATCCTTTTTCGGAGGCGCCCAAGGCTCCTTGCTGAACCACCAGGCCAGCGACTTGTCGCAGCCATCACCCTTGCCCACGGCCGCCTGCGGTTTGCAGTTGGGCGCGCCGGGCGGGCATTCGAGCCTGACGTGGAAATGCTCGTCGTGACCGTAAATCGGCCTGATCTTGCCCATGAAAGTGCGGTCGCCCGTCCAGGTCTGGCAGAGTTTCTGCTTGATCGCCGGGTTGACGAAAATCCGCTCCACCTGCGGATAGCTTGCGGCCATCATCACCAGCCGGGCATTGAGCGGTGACCATTTGCGGTCGTCCACCGTCAGAAACTTGCTTTTGTCCAGCATGGATACGAAAGGCACCGTTTCACGCTGCTCCACGCTCAGCCGGGGCGTGGGCATCGGCCGCCACCAGATATCGACATCGAGACCGATCTGGTGCGAGGCATGGCCTGTCAGCATCGGCCCGCCGCGCGGCTGGGAAATATCGCCCAGCAGCAGCCCCGGCCAGCCGATTTTCTGGGCGTCCTGCGAAAATTGCTCGAGGAAGGAAATCAGCTGCGGCTGTCCCCAGCGCCGGTTGCGGGAAAGGCGCATGGCCTGCCAGCCTGGACCATCCGTCGGCATGGCGATCGCGCCGGACTGGCATCCCTTGGCATAGGAGCCGATCGGCTGCGAGCTCGCGGCGGAAGGCAGAGCCATGTGGCCAAACACTTCTTTTGCGGGCCTGTCTTCAGCCGATACGGTTTGAACCTGCAGCTGCACCGCGGAAACAACCGAAATCGCCAGCATGGCCGCCTTGAAAACTCTGGATGATCCCGCCGTCATATAGTCGTGCCCGTCCGATCAGATGATTCTCTTCTCCTCAAGATAAACTGGAACGGGATTTTGTTGAAACCATGTTTCGACCGCTGGCGCCAAAGCATGAGGATAAAGACGCCGATAAAGAGCTTGTGAGGCGGCGCATCTGTTTTTTGCCAATCTTTGTTTTATGCTCTCTCCAACAAACACGAAAACAGGGACATTCCCCCAATGATATTGGCACCACTGAAATCCCGCTGCCTCATCGCTCTTGCGGCATCCGCCCTGCTGATACCGGCGGCGGCCTCCGCACAATCGGCCGATGTATGGCGAAAGGGGATTTCGACGGTCGGGGAACTGAAACATCCCGATGGCTTCGATCATTTCGACTATGTGAACACCAAGGCGCCGAAAGGGGGCATCCTTCGCCTGTCGACGGCGGGCACCTTCGATACGCTCAATCCGCTGCTCGCCAAGGGCGAGGCGGCGACCGGCCTTTCTCTTGTTTTCGATACATTGATGAAATCGACGGAAGAGGAGCTGTCGGCCTCCTACGGTCTTCTGGCCGAGGGCGTGAGCTATCCGAACGATATTTCGAAAGCCACCTTCCGGCTGCGCGCCGAAGCGAAATGGGCCGATGGCAAGCAGGTGACGCCGGAGGATGTCGTCTTCAGCTTCGAAAAGGCCAAGGATCTGAGCCCGCAGCTTGCGACCTATTACACCCACGTCACCAAGGCGGAGGTGAGTGGCGAAAGGGACATTACCTTCACTTTCGATGAAAAGAACAATCGCGAATTGCCGCAGATTGTCGGGCAATTGCTGATCGTTCCCAAGCACTGGTGGGAAGCCGCCGGCCCGGATGGCAAGCCGCGCGACATATCGCGTGGCACGCTGGAGCCGGTGATGGGTTCCGGCCCCTACAAGATTGCCTCAGTCTCTCCCGGCTCGACAATTACTTATGAACGCCGCGACGACTACTGGGGCAAGGACGTCAACGTGAATGTCGGGCTGAACAATTTCAAAACCATCGCCTACACCTTCTTCGCCGATCAGGATGTCGAATTCCAGGCCTTCAAGTCCGGCACCGTTGATTTCCGGCAGGAAGCCTCCTCCAGCCGCTGGGTCACGGGTTATGATTTCCCAGCCGTTAAGGAAGGCCGCGTCAAGAAGGAAGAACTGCCGAATATCTATCGTTCCGTCGGCATCATGCAGGCCTTTGTGCCGAACCTGCGCCGCGAAAAATTCCAGAACCCGAACCTGCGCAAGGCACTCAACTACGCTTTCGATTTCGAGGAGCTGAACCGAACGCTGGCTTACGGCCAGTTCCAGCGCATCAACAGCTTCTTCATGGGCAGCGAGCTGGCCTCTTCCGGCCTGCCCACCGGGCGAGAGCTGGAAATTCTTCAGGAACTGAAGGATCAGGTTCCGCCGGAGGTCTTCACGACAGAATATCGCAACCCCGTGGCAGGCGATCCCGCCAAGCAGCGCGACAATCTGCGCGAGGCGGTTAGGCTGATGAAGGAAGCCGGTTACGAGCTGCGCGGCAACCGCATGGTCAATGCGAAAACCGGACAGCCGCTCGATATGGAGTTTCTGATCGATTCCGCCGGCATGGAAAGAACCATCCTGCCCTATGTCCAGAACCTCAAGAAGATTGGCATCAACGCGACGATCCGCACAGTCGACGCCTCGCAATATACCAACCGCACCCGCAGCTTCGATTATGACGTCATCGTCAAGCTCTGGGCGACTTCCGCCAACCCCGGAAACGAACAGGCGGATTTCTGGGGCTCGGCCGCCGCCGACCGGCAAGGGTCCAACAATATTGCCGGCATCAAGAACCCCGCCGTCGATGCGTTGGTCAGGAAGGTCATATTTGCGCCCAACCGGGATGAACAGGTCGCCGCCGCACGCGCGCTCGACCGGGTACTTCTGGCAAACAGCTACGTCATACCGCAATTCTACCGTGGTGAGATGTTCATCGCTTACTGGAATACGCTCATCCGTCCGGAAAACCTGCCCCAATATGGTGTCGGTTTTCCGGAAGCATGGTGGTCCAGCCAGGCCGCGAACTGACGCTGGCCTTGCTTTCGTGCCGAAGGCTTGATTCACATAGGGCGAGACGAATCGCTTAAAGCGCAGGCAGCGCTTTCAGGAAAGGACCGGGTTTGACAGAAACGAAAACCGCTGACGTATCGGCCGGGAGCAGAGGCTGATGGGCGCCTATATCCTCAGACGTCTGGCGCTGATGATCCCGACCATCATCGGCATTATGGGCATTTCGTTTCTCGTCATCCAGTTCGCGCCGGGCGGGCCGGTGGAACAGGTCGTCGCGCAATTGACCGGGCAGGGCGACAGCGCCTCCGACCGGCTCTCGGGCGGCGGCGATCTCATGGGCCAGTCCGGCGGTTTCGATGACAGCGGTTCGAAATATCGCGGCGCGCAGGGTCTCGATCCGGAACTGATCGCCAAGCTCGAAAAGCAGTTCGGTTTTGACAAGCCGCCGCTCACCCGTTTTCTCGAAATGATGTGGAATTATATCCGCTTCGATTTCGGCGACAGCTTCTTCCGCAATTCCTCCGTCATCGATCTCATCATCGACAAGCTGCCGGTGTCCGCATCGCTCGGCTTCTGGATTCTGATCATTTCCTACATCATCTCCATTCCGCTCGGCATCAAGAAAGCCGTGTCCGACGGCTCGACCTTCGATGTCTGGACCTCCGGCATCATCATCATCGGTTATGCCGTGCCGAGCTTCCTGTTCGGTATCCTGCTCATCGTCCTCTTTGCCGGTGGATCCTTCTTCGACTGGTTTCCGCTCCGCGGTCTGGTGTCGGATAATTTTGATCAGCTGAACTGGTGGCAGAAGATCATCGACTATTTCTGGCACCTGACCCTGCCGCTCATTGCGCTGTCGCTTTCGGCCTTTGCGACGACGACGCTGCTGACCAAGAACTCCTTCATCGACGAGATCAAGAAGCAATATGTCATCACCGCCCGCGCCAAGGGGCTCACGGAGCGCAAGGTTCTTTATGGTCATGTGTTCCGCAACGCGATGCTGATCGTGATCGCCGGTTTTCCGGGCGCCTTCATCTCGGCCTTCTTCACCGGATCGCTGCTGATCGAGAATATCTTCTCGCTCGATGGCCTTGGCCGCCTCGGTTATCTCTCGGTCGTCAACCGTGACTATCCGATCGTGTTCGGCACGCTCTTCATCTTCTCGTTGATGGGCCTCGTGGTCGGCCTCATTTCCGACCTTATCTATACATGGATCGATCCGCGCATTGATTTCGAGCGGAGGGACGTGTGATGACGCTTGCCCATACCGCCGCAGCCGAAACGATAGAAAAGCCGAAGCGCCCGTGGTTTTCGCCGACCACCAAGCGCCGCTGGCAGAATTTCAAGGCTAACCGGCGCGGTTATTGGTCCTTCTGGCTGTTCCTGATCCTGTTTTTCCTGAGCCTGATCGCGGAATTCATCGCCAATGACAAACCCGTCCTTGCCTCCTACAAGGGCGAGCTGCTGGTGCCCGTCATGGTGGATTATCCGGAGGAAAAATTCGGCGGCTTCCTTGCCCAGACCGATTACAAATCCTCCTTCATTCAGGACGAGATCAACGCCAATGGCTGGATGATCTGGCCGCCGATCCGTTATTCCTATCAGACGGTCAATTCCAATATTCCCCATTCGGCACCTACCGCGCCGTTCTGGCTGATGGACGAAAAAGACCGCTGCTCGGCCTATCCGCAAGGCAATGCCGATCCCGGCTGCACTCTCGGCAACCTCAACTGGCTCGGAACGGACAATCAGGCGCGCGATGTCACGGCGCGGATGATCTACGGTTTCCGTATTTCCGTGCTGTTCGGTCTGACGCTGACCATCGCGTCGGCCCTTGTCGGCGTCACCGCCGGCGCGATTCAGGGTTATTTCGGCGGCTGGACCGACCTGCTGTTGCAGCGTTTCATCGAAATCTGGTCGTCCATGCCAGTGCTTTATATCCTGCTCATCATCGCGGCCATCCTGCCGCCGGGTTTCTTCGTGCTGCTCGGCATCATGCTGCTCTTTTCATGGGTCGGCTTCGTCGGCATCGTGCGCGCCGAATTCCTGCGGGCCAGAAACTTCGAATACGTCCGCGCCGCCCGCGCCCTTGGCGTCGGCAACTGGACGATCATGTTCCGGCATCTTCTGCCCAACGCCATGGTGGCGACACTGACCTTCCTGCCTTTCATCCTCTCCGGTTCGATCACGACGCTCACCTCGCTCGATTTCCTCGGCTTCGGCATGCCGCCGGGATCGCCGTCGCTGGGCGAGATGATCGCGCAGGGCAAGAACAACCTTCAGGCCCCCTGGCTTGGCCTCACTGCGTTTTTCACCATGTCCATCATGCTCTCACTGTTGATTTTCGTCGGTGAAGCGGTGCGCGACGCCTTCGATCCACGCAAGACGTTCCGGTGATCGCCATGACGGAAACAAAGACCCAACCGCTTCTCTCCGTCCGCGATCTCTCCGTCGCTTTCCACCAGGGCGGCGCGACCAGCATAGCCGTTGATCACGTTTCTTTCGATCTGATGCCGGGTGAGGTCGTCGCCCTCGTTGGCGAGTCCGGTTCCGGCAAGTCCGTGACGGCGAACTCCATTCTCAAATTGCTGCCCTATCCGGCGGCAAGCCATCCATCGGGAAAAATCCTGTTCGACGGCAAGGACATGCTGACTTTGCCGGAACGCTCCCTGCGCGCGGTCCGCGGCAACGACGTCACCATGATTTTTCAGGAGCCGATGACTTCGCTCAATCCGCTCCACACCATCGAGCGGCAGATCGGCGAGATTCTGGAGCTGCATCAGGCAATCACCGGAGCGCTGGCGCGGGCGCGCACGCTGGAACTGCTGCTGCAGGTGGGTATCCGCGAACCGGAAAAGCGCCTGAAGGCCTATCCGCATGAATTGTCCGGCGGCCAGCGGCAGCGCGTGATGATTGCCATGGCGCTTGCCAACCGGCCGAAACTGCTGATCGCCGACGAACCGACGACGGCGCTCGACGTGACGGTTCAGGCCCAGATCCTCGAACTTCTGAGCGACCTCAAGACCAAGCACGGCATGTCCATGCTGTTCATCACCCACGATCTCGGCATTGTCCGCAAATTTGCCGACCGCGTCTGCGTCATGACCAAGGGCAAGATTGTCGAGACCGGCACCGTGGAGCAGGTTTTCAACGATCCGCAGCACGCCTATACCCGCCATCTTCTGGCGGCGGAGCCAAAGGGCGAGCCTCCCCATTCCGACGCCAGCAAACCCGTGGTCATGCAGGGCGACGATATCAAGGTCTGGTTCCCCATCAAGGCGGGGCTGATGCGCCGTGTGGTCGACCATGTGAAGGCGGTCGATGGCATCGATATTACCCTGCGCGCCGGGCAGACGGTTGGTGTGGTGGGCGAATCCGGTTCCGGCAAGACGACGCTCGGCCTGGCGCTCTCGCGGTTGATTGCGTCTGAAGGGCGTATCAGCTTCATCGGCCAGTCGATTGACCACTATTCCTATGAAATGATGAAGCCGCTCAGAAACCGGCTGCAGGTGGTGTTTCAGGATCCTTACGGTTCGCTCAGCCCGCGCATGTCGGTAGGCGAGATCGTCGCCGAGGGCTTGAAGGTGCATGAGCGGTCTCTGTCTGCCGACGAGCGCGATACGCGTGTCGCCACCGCGCTGGAAGAGGTCGGTCTCGACCCCGCGACGCGCTGGCGGTATCCGCACGAATTTTCCGGCGGCCAGCGCCAGCGCATCGCCATTGCCCGCGCCATGGTGCTTAAACCCCGTTTTGTCATGCTGGACGAGCCGACATCCGCGCTCGACATGAGCGTGCAGGCGCAGGTGGTCGATCTGCTGCGCGATCTTCAGGCCAAGCACGAACTCGCCTATCTCTTCATCAGCCACGACCTGAAGGTGGTGAAGGCGCTTGCCAACGATCTGATCGTCATGCGCCATGGCAAGGTGGTGGAGAGCGGCCCGGCGGCGAATATATTCGCTGATCCGCAGCAGGAATATACCAGGGCGTTGCTGGCGGCGGCCTTTAATATCGAGGCTGTCGAAACCAAAGCGGTAAGCCAGTAGGCGTGTCGCTATTTCTATTAAGGCAATGATTTTTCTGTTGCTTTGCAAAAAATGCCGACCCATGTTGCGCAGGACGTGACGCGGAAACGGATTGATTGCAATGGCAGCGGATGTGATCGTTTTGGGGGCGGGTATCATCGGGGTTTCGGTTGCCCTGCAACTGGCTCGCAGGGGCAAGTCGGTGGTGCTGGTGGACCGGCGCGGACCGGGTGAGGAAACTTCCTTCGGCAATGCCGGGCTTATCCAGAGAGAAGGCGTCGTTCCCTACGCCTTCCCGCAGGACCTTGCTCTGCTGTTGCGCTATTCCCTGAACAACAGCATCGATGCCCGTTATCACCTCTCCGCTTTGCCGAAGATCGCGCCCTTTCTCGGCCGTTACTGGTACAATTCCGCAGCCACGCGGCACGCAGCGATTGCCCGCGCCTATGCGCCGCTGATCGAGCATTCGGTTTCCGAACACAGCATTTTGATCGATGAGGCAAAGGCCGCCGATCTCATCGTCAAGAACGGCTGGATGGAGGCCTATAGAACCGCTGCAAGGCGGGATGCAGACTATGCCTTCGCCGAGCGTCTGGCGCGTGACCACGGTATTTCCCACACGAAACTCGGGGACGAAGAACTCGCGACTGCCGAACCGCATCTAAGCCGCGATTTCGTCGGTGGTCTGAAATGGGACGATCCCTGGTCGGTGCGTGATCCGCACGCGCTGACACTGGCCTATGTCAAACTGTTCGAAAGTCTCGGCGGAACCTTTGTGCGGGGCGATGCCTCCACCCTCAGCCAGACTGTCGCGGGCTGGACGGTGCGCACCGAAACCGGCGCGGTCGAGGCCGAACATGCCGTCGTCGCACTTGGCCCCTGGGCGGATACGGTGACGGAACGCCTGGGTTACCGCTTTCCGCTCGGTGTGAAGCGTGGCTATCACATGCACTATGCGCCGCAGGAGGGCACGAAGCTTAACAACTGGCTGATCGATGCGGAGCGTGGTTATTTTCTGGCGCCGATGCGAAAGGGTATCCGCTTGACGACGGGCGCGGAATTTGCCGAACGCGATGCGCCGAAATCTCCGGTGCAGATCGAGCGGGCGGAACGGGTGGCTCGCACGGTCTTTCCTCTTGGCGGCAGGCTGGATGCAGAACCGTGGATGGGTGCGCGCCCCTGCACGCCGGATATGATGCCGATCATCGGAAAGGCGCCAAGGCATAGGACATTGTGGCTCGCCTTCGGGCATGCCCATCACGGCCTCACACTCGGGCCCATCACCGGCCGCGTGCTGGCGGAAACCATGCTGGGGGAAACGCCTGTTATCGCCATCGACGCCTATCGCCCGGAAAGGTTCAATCCCTGATAGCCGAATCCGCTGGCCTTCCTGCGGCGGGCCACGTAACATGGGCTTATCCAAGGGGAAAAGGGGCAAGCGTCATCATGACGGCGAGGTTTCTCATCTATCAGCAGCAGGACGATTTTCGTTAGCGAAGCGCTTCCGCGCGCGAAACAGAAGAGAAACGGCCTGCTGGTGCATGATGGATGATATTGAAAACGCAAAGAAATTCTTCGCCGATAACCCCGATATCGAAATTCTCGAAGCTTTTGTCATAGATGCGAACGGCGTGCCGCGCGGCAAATGGATTCCGCGCGAAAGGGCCATCGACGTTCTTGAAAAGGGAATGGCGATCCCACGCTCCGTTTATGCGCTGGATATCTGGGGTCGCGATGTGCACGCCGCAGGCCTCGCCGAAGGCACGGGTGATCCGGATGGGTTCTGCTTTCCTGTTCCGGGCACGCTGTCGCGAGTGACGTGGCTCGGCCGGCCGACCGCGCAGGTCCTGCTTGCGATGAAGAACCCGGATGGAACAGGATTTTACGGCGACCCGCGCAATGTTCTGGCGCGGGTTCTGGAAGCATACAAAAAAGCCGGTCTCACGCCGGTCGTGGCGACGGAACTCGAATTTTACCTGATCGACCCGGTCCGCTCCGCGCTCGATCCCGTTCGTCCGCCGCATAGTCGCGAAGGCCGGTGGCATACCGGCCAGACACAGGTTCTGTCGATTTCCGAATTGCAGGATTTCGAGGACGTCTTCCACGATATCGCCACGGCCTGCCGGGCCCAGGGTGTGCTTGCCGATACGACACTGCGGGAAAACGGCCCAGGACAATATGAGATCAACCTCAATCATGTACCGGACGCGTTGCAGGCTGCAGATTTTGCCGTCTTCCTGAAGCGCATCGTCAAGGGTGTGGCGCGGCGGCATGATCTCGATGCCACCTTCATGGCCAAGCCTTACGGGTTGCAGGCCGGTAATGGCATGCATGTCCATTTTTCCGTCCTCGATAAGGACGGCAGGAATATCTACGCCGGAGAAAACGGCCCGTCGGATGCGCTGATGCATTCGGTTGGCGGCCTGTTGGAAAACATGGGGGAGAGCATGGCGATCTTCGCTCCCCATGCCAATTCATATCGTCGCCTGACGCCGAGCGAACATGCGCCCACCTACGCCTCCTGGGGCATCGACAACCGCTCGGCGGCGGTGCGCGTCATCGTCGCCAGCAAGGCCGCAACGCGTATCGAACACCGCGTGGCCGGCGCCGATACCAATCCCTATCTCGTCGTCGCGATGATCCTGAGCGCGGCACTTGCCGGCATGAAGGAAAAACGCCAGCCCGGCGGGGCGATTTCCGGCGACAGCCATGCCATCAATCACGAACCTTTGCCCACCAACTGGGACTACGCCCTGCAGCGTTTCACACGCTCCAGCTTCGCTTATGCGACGCTTGGCCAGCGCTATCGTACGCTGTTTTCCGCCTGCAAACAGCAGGAGCTTTCCGAATTTTCCCTGCGTGTAACCGACGTCGAATATGACGCCTATATCAGGACGGTGTGAGATGGCTGAGGTGACGAACATACCCAATCCCGGCCACACCTCCTCCTGGTATGCGGCCTCCGCCAATGTCAAATCCGTGCGGCCCTCGCTTGAGGGCGCACTGGAAGCGGATGTCTGCGTCATCGGCGGCGGCTTTACCGGCATTTCCGCCGCTCTCGAACTTTCCGAACGTGGCTATTCGGTCATCGTGCTGGAAGGCGTGCGGGTCGGTTTTGGCGCTTCGGGCCGCAATGGCGGCCAGATCGTCAATGGTTATAGCCGCGATCTCGAAACCATTGCCGGTCGCTACGGGCATGAAAAGGCGGTGAGGCTCGGTGAAATGTCGCTGGAAGGCGGCGCGATCATCCGCAGCCGCATCGCGAAATACGCCATCGATTGTGATCTTGTCGATGGCGGCTTCTTCGCAGCCTTTACGCCAAAACAGATTCGCGAGATGGAGGCCCATAAGGCCCATTGGGAAAAACACGGCCATGGCGGGCTTGAAATGGTCGCCAAGGCCGATGTCGGAAAATACGTGCAGACCGATCGTTAT
This sequence comes from Agrobacterium tumefaciens, assembly GCA_025560025.1. NCBI lineage: Bacteria > Pseudomonadati > Pseudomonadota > Alphaproteobacteria > Hyphomicrobiales > Rhizobiaceae > Agrobacterium > Agrobacterium tumefaciens. Next base: position 2,787,316 of record CP048485.1, read on the forward strand.
GCCGGCGGCATGATCGACCGTTTCGGCGGCCACATCCATCCGCTCAATCTGGTGCAGGGGGAAGCGGCGGCGGCCGAAAGTCTCGGTGCGCGCATATTCGAGAATTCGCGGGTTATTTCGGTGGAGCAGGGCGCAAATCCGGTTGTGCGCACGGCGACGGGCAGCGTGAAGGCGAAATATGTTCTCGTCTGCGGCAACGCCTATCTCGGCAAGTTGCTGCCGGAAATCGGTGACCGTATGATGCCGGTCTCAAGTCAGGTCATGGCGACGGAGCCGCTCGATGCCGACCTGATCGAGGAACTTCTGCCCGCAAATTATTGCGTGGAGGATGCGAATTACATTCTCGATTATTATCGCCGCACCTCCGACAATCGCCTGCTTTATGGCGGCGGTATCGGTTATGGCGGCAGCGATCCGGCGGATCTGACCGGCGTTATCCGCCCGAACATGCTGAAGACCTTCCCGCAACTTGAAAAGACGAAGATCGACTTCGCCTGGAGCGGCAATTTTGCGCTGACGCTGACGCGCATCCCGCATATGGGCAAGCTATCGGACTATGTCTATTTTTCACACGGCGACAGCGGCCACGGTGTCACCACCACGCATTTGCTGGGCAAGATACTGGGCGAGGCCGTTGCGGGCCACGCCGAGCGTTTCGATGTCTGGAGTTCCCTGCCGAACTATCCGTTCCCGGGCGGCAAGACCTTCCGTGTGCCGCTGACCGTGCTTGGTGCGTGGTGGTACGGCATGCGCGACAGGCTCGGATTTTAAAACGTCACCGCTTTCAAACCGGCAAGTGCGTTGTTCGCAATATCCTCAGGTGTGGCGTCGATGCTGACGGTCACGACACCCGGTTCGCCGGTCGGCACTTCCAGCGTGGCAAGCTGGGTCTGGAGCAGCGAGAGCGGCATGAAGTGGCCCTTGCGTTCGCCCATGCGCCCGCTGAGGAGTTCGAGGCTGCCATCCAAATAAACGAAAGCGAGCGGGCCGCCGGTAGCCTCGCGAAGGCGGTCGCGGTAGATTTTCTTGAGCGCCGAGCAGGAAACGACGACACCATTGTTTTCATAGCCCTTGCGCAATTCTGCGCCGATCACGTCCAGCCACGGCCAGCGATCGTCGTCGGTCAGCGGAATGCCGTCGGACATTTTATCGATATTGGATTTAGGGTGAAGCTTGTCGCCCTCAATAAAGGCAACGCCCAGTTTTTCCGCCAGTTCCTCTGCGACCGTGGTCTTGCCAGAGCCGCTCACTCCCATCACGACGATTGCCTGTGTCACCCGAACCTCGAATGTTTCTGTTTCGACGGTCAGCCCCTAACATGCGAGGCGGATGTCGGGAACATAAAAATGCAGTGGCTCCTCATGTCAGTGCCCGGTTTTGCGGGCCGCTGCTCTTTCCAGTGCAGAAAAGGCAGCGTGAATCAGGATCGCGAGTGCGGCAACGATCAACCCGCCCTGAAGGATAAAGGCGAGATTGTTGGATTGCAGGCCCGCAATAATGACTTCTCCGAGCGTGCGGGCCGCGACCGTCGAGCCTATGGTCGCGGTTGAAAGGCTGATGACTGCCGAAAGCCGGATGCCCGCAAGGATCGCCGGGAGGGCAAGAGGCAGTTCCACTTTGACAAGCCGTTGCCAGCCGGTCATGCCGCTGCCTCTGGCAGCATCCATCACGGCCGCCGGCAGGGTCGTCAGTCCCGTCAGCGTGTTTTCGAAAACCGGCAGCAGCGCATAGAGGAACAGTGCGATGAGCGTGGGTTTCTCGCCAAAACCGATCATCGGCACCGCGAGCGCCAGAACCGCCACCGGCGGAAAGGTCTGGCCTATGTTGACGATGCTGCGCGACAGCGGCAGAAAATCCGCTCCGAAGGGGCGGGTGACGAGAACCGCGAGCGCTCCGGCCACCAGCGTGGCAAGCCCCGTGGCAATCCCGACAATGGCGAGATGCGACAGTGTGAGTGAAAACAGGTCGGCCTGGGTGTAGATCGCCGGCGCATTGGCCTGCACGAGAGGGCGGAACAATGGCGCAAAGACCTGCGGCGTTGCGAGAAAGACGATTAGCGCCACTACCAGAAGGCCGGGGGCGAAAAACGAAGCGGCATTCTTCATGGGGTTCCGGCAGCACGCTGGAGGAGAACATCGCGCCGCACCCGGCCCGCCGGCTGGCCGTCGTCTTTCAGCACCGGAAGGGCATCGCAGCCCGCCCACAACATTGCCGACAGGGCATCGCGCTGGCTGGTATGCTCGTTCAGCGGTTTGCCTTCAGCGCTTCCCGGCTCCACGACCTCTGCAACGGACAGGACCGACAGCAGTTTCAGCGCGCGTTCGTTTTCGCCAATCATGGTACGCACGAAATCCGTTGCCGGTTTCAGCACCAGCTCGGCTGGCGGGCAATCCTGAACGATACGGCCCTTGTCCATCACGGCGATGCGGTTCGCCAGATGGAAGGCCTCATCCATATCATGGGTGACGAGAACGATGGTAACGCCGAGCTTTTTCTGGATATCGAGAAGATCGTTCTGCGCCTTGGCGCGGATCACCGGGTCCAGCGCACCGAAAGGTTCGTCCATCAGAAGAATGTTCGGCTCTGCCGCAAGCGCGCGTGCCACGCCGACGCGTTGCTGCTGCCCGCCCGAAAGCTCATGCGGAAAGCGGTCGGCATAAAGCGCCGGATCGAGCTGGAAGAGATGCATCAGCGCATCGATTTTCGCATTGATGCGCTTTCGGTCCCAGCCGATCAGCTGTGGAACGGTCGCGATATTCTCCGCCACGGTGCGATGCGGAAACAGACCATGGCCCTGAATGGCGTAGCCGATCTGACGGCGCAGCTTGTAGCCCGGAATAGTGCTCACATCCTCTCCGTCGATACGGATCGTGCCGGATGTCGGCTCCACCAGCCGGTTTATCATGCGCAGCAGGGTGGTTTTTCCCGACCCGGAAGTGCCGACGATGACGGTAACGGTGTGCGGCGCCACGGTCAGCGATACCTGATCGACCACGGCCGCATCGCCATATCGTTTCGTGATGGTGTCGATCTCGATCATGCCTTTTGCCTTCCGCCTGCGCTGAAGAGATTGCTGTCGATGATGGCATCGAGCGCGATCGCAGCGGCAAAGCCGATGAGAACGGTCGGCACGGTGCCAAGCAGCACGAGGTCCATCGCCGTCTGTCCGATGCCCTGAAACACGAAAACGCCAAATCCGCCGCCGCCGATCAATGCCGCGATGGTCGCAAGCCCGATATTCTGCACCAAAACGATGCGGATACCGGTGAGAATGACCGGCATGGCCAGCGGAAATTCCACCCGCAGCAGTCTTTGCACAGGTGTCATGCCAAGCCCGCGCGCGGCCTCCCGCACGGCCTGCGAGACGCCGGAAAGACCGACAACCGTGTTGGAAACGACCGGCAGCAGCGAATAGAGAAACAGCGCCACGAAGGCGGGCGCCATGCCGATGCCGGCGATGCCGATCTTCGCCGCGCCGGGCACATTGGCTGCGATCCATCCGAGTGGTGCAATCAGAAGACCGAAAAGGGCAATGGAGGGAATGGTCTGGACGATGTTGAGCGCGTTCAGCACACCGGCGCGCAACCGCTCGACCTTATAACAGAGAATGCCGAGCGGGATACCAGCCACGGTCGCTGCAACCAGCGAGCCGATGGCAAGCTCCACATGCCGTAGCGCCTCGGTCCAGAAGATATCCGCCCGGCCGGTATATTCCTTGATGATGGAGAGATCGTCCCAGAGGCCGCTTGTCAGAACCGCCGCGAGCGTCGCGATTGCCCCCAGCAACAGCAAAATCCGTATAGACGGTTTCGGCTGGAGACGTGCAATGCAATCAGTAGTGAGCAGCGCAAGCCCTGCAAACATCAGCCAGAAACCGCTGGCGGGCGAAACGCGGGCAAAACTGTTGCCTTCAGGCGTCAGCGCAGAGGCCGCCTGCCCGACGAAGATCGCCAGCACTGCCAGGCCAACCAGCGCGGCTGCGAGTTTCAGGCGCGTCGGAAACCGAAAAAAGGCGATGAAGGCGGCGACGAGAATGATGGCGGCGAGGAGGGTAGCAGCAGGGACCGGAAGGGCTTCGAAGATCGTGCGCGTTTCGCCCTGAATGATCCGGTTGGCGCGGAATGTCATGAAGGGGGATGCAAAAAGCGCGTAGAGAAGCAGGCACGAAATCAGCACGCCCACCTTGTCAGGCCATTTCGTCAAATTCCGCTCCCCCGGATCATAGGTTCGTACGGGATGGTGAAAACCGCGCATGGGTTTCCGCCATCCCGCTTCCCAAAGGCTGTTATTTGAGGAAACCGTTCTTCGTCAGGAAGTCGGCGGCAACTGCCTTGGCCTGTTCGCCACCCACCTGCACGCGGGCGTTCAGGTCCTGCAGGGTCGCGAGATCCAGCTTTTCGAATACGGGTTTCAGCAACTCCTCGATATTGGGATACTTTTTCAGCACCTCTTCGCGGATGATCGGTGCGGGCTGGTAGACGGGCTGCACATGCTTGTCGTCTTCAAGAACGACCAGACCGGATGGGGCGATGCCGCCATCGGTGCCATAGACCATGGCTGCATTGGCATTGTTCGTCTGATTGGCGGCAGCGGCGATGGTGGCCGCGGTATCGCCGCCGGACAGCGTGATCAGCTGATCCGGCTTCATGGTGAAGCCGTAGGTGGTCTGAAATGCCGGCAGGGCAGCAGCGGAATTGACGAATTCCGAGGAGGCGGCAAGAACCACCGCACCGCCACCAGCGATGTATTTTCCGAAATCCGACAGCGTTTTCAGATTGTTTTTGTCGGCGACATCCTTGCGAAGCGCAATCGCCCAGGTGTTGTTTGCGGGTGATGGCGTCAGCCAGACGATCTTGTTGGCGTCATAATCGAGCGTTTTCGCTTCCTCATAGCCCTTTGCGGCATCCTTCCAGAGTGGATCGTCCGCCTTGGAGAAAAAGAAGGCGGCATTGCCGGTATATTCCGGATAGATGTCGATCTCGCCCGCAGTGATCGCTTTTCTCACCACCGGGGTGGCGCCGAGCTGGATGCGATCCGTCGTCTGGATATTGTTTTTGTTCAGCACGGCAAGGATGATGTTGCCGAGAACGCCGCCCTCCGTGTCGATCTTCGACGACACGACCACCTGCGCCTGAGCGATGGAACCATAAAGTGCAAGCGCCAATCCGACGCCTGTCAACATCATCACGCGTTTCATGAAAATTCCTCCGGTGGGTCAGCCTGTCGAACACGCGAAAATTGCCGTCGCAATTGCGGAGAAACAGGAACGGCCAGAAGAACAAATGGTTGCAACACCACCAGCTTTTTTTGCGGGAATGGCAGGCGCGCTGGTCCCGCTCAGGTTTTGTCGTCCTGCTTGCGTGCGTCCTTGCCCATGACGAGCGGCATGAGGACGGACAGGAACAGAAGCCTCAGAACATGATGCGACCCGACATAGGCGGTATCGGCATGCATCATCACCGCCATGGCCGCCATGGTTTCAAGGCCGCCCGGCGAATAGGCGATCATCACGGCATTGAGCGGAACGCCGGTGATGCCGGAAATCATCCAGGCAATGCTTCCGGCGATCACCATCACGGCGATGGTGACGACGAAACCCGCCAGAAAGCCTTTCCGAACGTCCATCAGGGATACATTCGAAAAGCGCGTACCGATGAGACAGCCGATCAGCACATAGACCGGCAGGCTGAGCCAGGTCGGAACACCGCCCTCGGTGAGGCCGGTAATATGGGTGCCGATGGACACGGCAACACCGCCGAGCAGCAGGGCTGCCGGAAATTTCCATCGCAGGAAGAGCCATCCCATAGCAAGGGATGCGCCAATGGTCAGCGCCAGTGTGAAAAGACCCATCGGCGGGTTGACGATGAGCGGCTCCGTGCTGACGAGGTCGAAATATTCGACGATCAGCGGCACGGAAAGGGTGAGCGCCAGCACCCGCACGCTTTGCACGATACTGACCGTCGCAAGGTCACTTTTTGTCTCCGCGCCAAGGCTGATGATGTAGCTGAGGTGCCCGGGCGAAGCGCCGAGCATCGCCGTGGTGCGGTCGTATCCGAAGCCGTAATGCAGGATCCAGTAGGCGACATAAAGCATGATGACGACGGCGACGAGCACGACGACGAAGCTCAGGGGCCATGTTTTTGCAGCATCGATGACCGAAGGCGTGACGCTCGTTCCCATCGAAATGCCGACAACGACGAAACAGGCATTGCGGATGAAGGCGGGAATTCCGAGCCTCACGCCGGCCAGTCCCGTGATCGTCACGGCGAGTGCCGGGCCGGAAAGAAAGGGGGCCGGGATATTGAGGAGGCTGGCGACGAGCGCACCCATGCTGCCGACAAGCGCGGTAAGCGCAAATGTATGGAATTCAGGCTTGATGATCATTGCGACGCTGATGGGTTGCTTCAGAAAAGCTCGCGACCAAATGCGCCGCTTCGTCTTGCGACGTCAACATGCGGGGCCAAAAATATTATATTTCAAGAGCGATTTTATAAAAGAAAAGCCCGTGGCCTGCGGACACGGGCTTGGCGACTGCCGATAGGCAGGGACGATCAGGCAGCCGGCAGAGGAGCGGCAACTTTCGGCATTTCCGTATCGATCCCGAGCAGGAAGTTGATCTGCGGCCGTGCCTTGACGAGATCGTCGATCGAATATTCCGTCAACACGTCAAAGAAGGCATTGAGCGCCTTGCGAAGTGCTGAGTTCAGCCCGCAGCTGTCCACAAGCGGACATTCCACAGCGCCATCCTCGAAGCATTCCGCCATCGCAAAGCTGTCTTCCGTCACCTTCACCACGTCAAACAGGCTGATCTTTTCTGCAGGCTTGCCAAGACGCACGCCGCCATTGCGGCCGCGCACGGTTTCCACCAGGCCGGCCTTGTTGAGCGGCTGCAGAATTTTGAAAAGGAACAGCTCAGAGACGCCGTAAGCCCGTGCAATCTCCGGAATGCGGCTCAGCTTACCTTCATTCGCGGCGCAATACATCAACATGCGAACGGCATAGTTGGTCTGTTTGGTCAAACGCATGCTGGTCTCCTAACTCTCAATGTGGAGTTATATAGTCTCTTTTTCAGTTTAGAACAATTCCAGAAACTGAAAAAACTGGCATCCATCCGATATTTCTCGAACGGCCTTGTTGACCGGCCCGATGATTCATGAACAAACAAGTCAAGAATCTGAATGTAATGGAGGCATTCGTAATGGCAAGCTTGAAATCATGTTTTTCCGCTGCCGTTTTTTCCGGGTTGACGATGGTTCTGGCCGCGCCCGCCGCTTTTGCGGAGGGTGAGGTAAACGTCTATTCCTATCGACAGCCGGAGCTGATCCAGCCGTTGCTCGATGCCTTCACGAAAGAAACGGGCATAGAGACCAACGTTCTTTTCCTCGATAAGGGACTGGTGGAGCGCATTCAGGCCGAGGGGGTCAATTCGCCGGCCGATATTCTGCTGACGGTCGATATTGCCCGTCTCGTCGAGGCGAAGGAAGGCGGTGTCACGCAGCCGGTGCTGAACGATCCCGTCATCGAGAAGGATATTCCGGCCAATCTGCGCGATCCGCAGGGCGAATGGTTCGGCCTGACGACGCGTGGCCGGGTTGTTTATGCTTCCAGGGAACGGGTGACCCAGAAGGACATCACCTATGAGGAGCTCGCCGATCCGAAATGGAAGGGCAAGATCTGCATTCGCGACGGCCAGCATTCCTACAATATTGCGCTGATCGCCTCGATGATCGCCCACCACGGCGTTGATTATACCCGCACATGGCTGACCGGCCTGAAGAACAACCTGGCGCGCAAGCCTGACGGAACCGACCGCAGCCAGGCAAAATCGATCTTTTCAGGCGAGTGCGATATTGCGCTCGGCAATACCTATTATGTCGGCCTGATGCTGACCAACGACCGCGAGCCGGAAGAAAAGGAATGGGCGGGATCGGTGCGGGTGATCTTTCCCAATGCGGGTGATCGCGGCACGCATGTGAATATTTCCGGCATGGCGCTGACGAAATACGCGCCCAACAAGGACAATGCGCTGAAGCTGATGGAATTCCTCGCCTCGCGCGAAGCACAGGAAATCTATGCCAAGCAGGTCTTCGAATATCCGGTCCTGCCCGGCGCGGAGCCTTCCGATGTGGTGAAGGGCTTCGGCCCCATTAATCCGGACAAGCTGCCGCTGACGGATATCGCCGCCCATCGCAAACAGGCATCCGAGCTGGTGGATGAAGTCGGTTTCAACGACGGCCCAACCAATTGAGGCCTTTCTTCATGCCTGAGATCGGTTGAGGATCGGGATACCGGCGGGTCAATTTCCCGCCGGCTTTTCGTCCAGAGACGCATTGTAGTCGAGGATAGCCTTGCGCCTTTCCGGCGTACCGGGATGGGTGGACACGATGCTGGTGCCGCTCTTGTCGCCGAGTTTTTCCTCAAGAAGCGCAAAGAAACGCTCTATCGCGGTGGGATCCAACCCGGCCTTGCGCATCAATTCCACGGAGCGCTGGTCGGCCTGCCGTTCGGCGTCGCGCGAATGCGATAAAGCCAGAAGGCCGCCGCCCTGGGTGAGAATATCTTCCATGGCCGAACCGACATCGCCGGCAATCAGCATGACGAGACCGGCGACGCCGGCGGCGCGATAGAGCTGCCGCAGGCTGTGTTGATATTCGACATGGCCGATTTCATGCGCAAGAACCCCGATGATCATCTGCCTGTCGTCACCGGCCAGCTCCACCAGCTCATCCGTCAGAACAATGGTGCCGTCCGGAAGCGCAAAAGCATTGGGGCCGATATAGCCGCCTTCGCGAAAATTCAGCTTGTAGTCCTCGGGCGAGCCTTCAGCATGGGCGACGATCTTTGCGAAGTCTGAACGGATCGCGTCCTGTTCCGGCTGCGGCAGGGCGCTCGGAGAAAACACCGTCTTGTCGAAGGCCTGCAGCGTGCTGGCCGACATGACCTGCGGAACGATTGGCGGCGTGACGGCAACCGCCACTTCCACGAGGGCCGGAAGAGCAAGCTTGTAGGTACTGTAGGCGAGAAGAACGGCCGCGGCCGCGATGCCGACCAGCCGCGGGCGAAATTGTTCCAGCCAATGCACAAAGCCGGCACGTTTCGTGATGTGCCGGCCGAGCAGCCGGTCCACGCCATCATTGTCGCGTGTTTCAAAGAGCGAGCCGTCAGGAAAGTGCAGCTCGCGGGGAATGGCCCCGACCCGATGGCTGATCTCAACCGTATTTATCTCGGCCTGGGTTCTGACATGGTTGTCCCCGGCGTCGAGCACGAGAAGGACAGTGCCGCCAAGTTTTAACCTGGCGGCGCTCGAAAGGTTTGAGCGAGCGGCATGCCACTCGCCCGAAACGGTTTCTCCGGTATCAGAAACCAAATTCGAAACCTTCCATATCCATATATTCGGCGCTGACGGCCGCACCCGTCGCCTCCATGGAGGAGAGTACCTCGCCCACATCGCCGTTGAAACGGATTGCCGTGCGCTCGACGGTGTAACGCGCCTCGCGCACCGCCGCCCAAGGCCGCATCAGGCCGAAGGTGAAAACGGTGACGATCAGGTTGGAGATGACGATCCAGAGGTAACGGCCGCGGTGAAGGTCGCTGTGCAGGTCGTGCTTTCCGTCAAGCAACATGGACGAGATGACGACGTTGCGAACACCGGTGCGATAAACCACGCCGGCAAGGCCATAGACGAGAAATGCGCCAAAAAGACCGATATAGAGAGAGGCAAGCGCAGTCACCATGGCAGTCGTCTCATCTTCGAGCATCGCGCTGTTGGCGGCAAAGGCAGCAATGCCGAAGAAGCCGACCACGACGCTGCCGATCACCACCATGATGGCGGGAATGATCCAGACCCGGTAAAGCGCGCCGATCTTGGGATCGGCAGTGAACGGGCGATCACCATAACGCAGATTGCTGAAAATGTAGCGGTTCGCCCAACGGCTGGCCAGAGGCGCCAGAATGCCGAAGGAAAAGAGCGCGACCAGGCCGCCGAGCAGAATGGAAACGAAAGCCCCGCCGGCGGTACCGACGAAATCGAAGCGCACATTGCGATAGCTCGTCACCCGCGCATTAAAACGGATGCTGCGTGTGATCAGCCAGGGAAAGAAGATCATCAGCAGGATCAACGGCAGGAAGACCAGAAACGGATGGATGAGGCCAACAAGCTGCGAGATGACGATGAAGGCAAAGGCGATCAGGCGGCCCTTGAAGATTTGTCCGCCGGTGGCGTGATAACCGAAGGCGCGGCCGGCAAGCACGGTATTGCCGTTGAAGTAACGCTTGCGGCGCACCTTCGCCCAGGCGGAATAGATGCCGATGGTGATGATCGTCAGAAGGATATTGACGATCCAGATTCCGAAATATTCCTTCGCGTTTCCGGTGAAGGAGCCGCGTTCGATCCCGCGCTGATCCGCACGGACAGAGATGTCACTCATAAATAATCCCTCATGGCATGCCCCTCTCCGGGCAGATTGAGTTTGCAAGCTTCCCCGTTATTCGTCGGTTGGCAGCGTCCCCACGCCGCAACGGCACTCTTACGCGATAACAGCTTTAAGTGGAATTATTTTGACAGGAGAAAACTTGATTTTTCTAGTTATCTTTTTAATCAAAAAAGCCCCGCTGTGAAAACAGCGGGGCTTTTTAGCATTTCGGGGCGTGTCGGCTTATTTCATCGTCGGCATGACGAATTCAGCGCCCGATTTGATACCGGACGGCCAGCGCGAGGTGATCGTCTTGGTCTTCGTCCAGAACTTGATCGAATCCGTGCCGTGCTGGTTGAGGTCGCCGAAGCTCGAAGCCTTCCAGCCGCCGAAGGAGTGATAGGCAAGCGGAACCGGGATCGGAACGTTGATGCCGATCATGCCGATATTCACGCGGCTTGCGAAGTCGCGGGCGGCATCGCCGTCGCGGGTGTAGATCGCGACACCGTTGCCATATTCATGCTTCATCGGCAGTTCCAGCGCGTCTTCGTAGTTCTTGGCGCGAACGACGGAGAGAACGGGTCCGAAGATTTCCGTCTTGTAGATGTCCATATCAGGAGTGACGTGGTCAAACAGGCAGCCGCCGACGAAATAGCCGTCCTCATAGCCCTGCAGCTTGAAGTCGCGGCCATCGACCAGAAGCTTCGCGCCCTGTTCGACGCCGCTGTCGATCAGGCCCTTGACGCGCGTCTGCGCTTCTTTGGTGACGAGCGGGCCCATATCGGCCTTGTCGTCGGTATAGGGGCCGATCTTCAATGCTTCGATCTGGGGGATAAGTTTTTCAACGAGACGGTTTGCCGTCTCTTCGCCAACCGGAACCGCAACGGAAACGGCCATGCAGCGCTCGCCGGCCGAACCGTAACCCGCGCCCATCAGTGCGTTCACCGCCTGATCGAGATCGGCGTCCGGCATGATGATCATGTGGTTCTTCGCGCCGCCGAAGCACTGCGCGCGCTTGCCGTTCATGGCGGCTGTGCCGTAGACGTAGCGGGCGATCGGCGTCGAGCCGACGAAGGATACAGCGCCGATATCCGGATCGGTCAGGATGGCGTCGACAGCGCCCTTGTCGCCGTTGACGACGTTGAGAATACCAGCCGGAAGACCGGCCTCGATCATCAGTTCGGCAAGACGGATCGGCAGCGACGGGTCGCGCTCGGAAGGCTTGAGGATGAAGGCGTTACCGCAGGCAATCGCCGGCGCAAACATCCACATCGGGATCATGCCGGGGAAGTTGAACGGCGTAATGCCTGCGCCAATGCCGACCGGCTGGCGGATCGAATACATGTCGATGGCCGGGCCGGCGCCTTCGGTGAACTCACCCTTCTGCAGATGCGGAATGCCGCAGACGAATTCGCAGACTTCAAGGCCGCGCACGATATCGCCCTTGGAATCCTCGACGGTCTTGCCGTGCTCGCTGGAGAGCAGCACAGCCAGCTCGTTCATGTCGCGGTTCAGAAGTTCGACGAACTTGAAGAAAACGCGGGCGCGGCGCTGCGGGTTGGTGGCCGCCCACTTGGGCTGCGCCGCCTTGGCGCTTTCAACGGCGGCGCGCAGTTCGGCGTCGCTGGCAAGCGCAACGGTTGCCTGCACTTCGCCGGTGGCCGGGTTGTAGACATTCGATGTGCGGCCGCTGGTACCGGGCACATGCTTGCCGTTAATGAAATGACCGATTTCCTTCATGGGTTTTCCTCCAGAATGTGATGGCGCAGCATTACCTTTCGATTTGCACAAATCAATCGCCTGAAATAAGCATCCATTGTGCAAAAATAGACATAAAGAGGGTGCCGTGAACTGGGATGATGTGCGTTTGTTTCTAAGCGTTGCGCGAAGCGGCCAGTTTCTTTCGGCAGCGAGAAAGCTTGGCGTCAACCATGCCACCCTCAGCCGGCGCATTTCCGCACTGGAAGCGGCCATCGGCACGCAGCTGTTTTTGCGAAGCACCAATGGCTGCGAGCTGACGGAAGAAGGCCAGCGCCTTCTTGCCGGGGCCGAGCGCATGGAAACCGAAATGCTGAACGCCCAGGCAAATCTCGGCCGGGTCGATACGGCTGTGGCGGGAACGGTGCGTATCGGCGCACCGGATGGTCTCGGCGTGTCCTTTCTCGCGCCTCGGCTTGGCAGGCTCACGGCACGGTATCCCGAGCTGAAGATCCAGCTTGTGCCGGTGCCGCGCTCATTCTCCTTGTCGCAGCGCGAGGCCGATATCGCCATCACCATCGAAAGGCCGGAGCAGGGCAGGCTGATGTTTTCAAAACTCACCGACTATTCGCTGGGGCTGTACGCATCGGAGGCCTATCTCGCTGAATACGGAGCGCCGGCGGATGTCGAGGCACTGAAGCGCCATCGCCGCATCGGTTACGTGGAGGACCTGATCTTTTCACCCTCCCTGAACTACACCGGCGAGATCATGCGCGATTGGGATGCCGCCTTTGAAATCTCCAGCGCCACAGGCCAGACGGAGGCGGTGCGCTCCGGCGCCGGTATCGGTATCCTGCATAATTACATCGCCGGGCAATATCCCGAACTTCTGCGGATCATGCCACATCTCGGTATCAGCCGGTCCTACTGGACGGCCTATCACGAGTCCGCCCGCCAATTGGTTCGGGTCCGCACCGTGGTCGATTTTCTTCAGGAACTCGTAGCCGAAGAACGGCGAATCTTCACCTGAAACCGACGTTCCCGATCTATTAGTAATATTATTGTGTGAGTCCGATGGCTCCGGGCTTGACAAGGCATGGTTGGGTGAACGACCAATGCAGCCATTGGGAGAAATCGGAATCTGACATGTCGAATATGATAAGAAAGCTGTCGCCGACTGGCCTTGGCGTGGCCGTCATGCTGCTTGGAATGCTGCTTTTTGCATTGAACGATGCCATGGGAAAATGGCTCGTCTCCACCTATAGCCAGGGTCAGGTTATCCTGATCCGAAGTGCTGCGGCCCTTGTCATCCTCGTTCCGATTGTCTGGCGAGCCGGTCTTCCCGGCCTCGTGAAAATCGAGCGGCCATTTCTCCAGGTGGCCCGCGTATTTTTCTCGACAGCCGAGCTTTTCTGTTTCTATTTCGCCGTTGCGAGCCTGCCGCTGGCCGACGTCATGACTTACTGGCTTGCGGCCCCGATCTATGTGGCGGCGCTCTCGCCGTTTCTGCTTGGGGAAAAGGTGGGCTGGCGTCGCTGGACGGCCATTGCCATTGGTTTTGTCGGCGTTCTTATCGCGCTGAAACCAAGTTCGGCAAGCCTCACCTCCGCCGCGCTGTTCTCCATTCTCGGCAGCGCCGCATTTGCCTTCATGATGTTGTCCGGACGCCAGCTGCGCAACACGCCGGATACCGTACTCGCCTTCTGGCAGATCATCGGCGCCGCCCTTGCGGGCATTGTTGCGGTGTTCGTCACGCCATCCGGCTGGTTGCCGGTCCAGTCCAGCTTCGATCTGGCGTTTCTCGGCCTGCTCGGCGTGGTCGCCATGGCGGCGCATGTACTGGTCAACCGGGCCCTGAAACTCGCGGACGCCGCCACTGTCGCGCCGCTGCAATATACATTGCTGCTCTGGGCGGTGATTTTCGGCTGGCTTTTCTTCGGTGATGTGCCCCAGACGAGTATCGTCGTCGGTGCGGGCCTGATTGTTCTCTCCGGCCTCTATATCTTCTTCCGCGAAAATACGCTCAAACGCCGTCGCGAAACCGCCGAAGGACTGGCTGCCGAGCAGGTTTGATCTTTCTTGTCCGCCGTTGTTACACTCACGGGACTTGACGAAGGCGTGATCTTCAGGGAGTAAGAAGGGGCCCTGCGATGATTTGTCTCGCAAGGGCAGAGGAAACAAAGGTGCCGGGCCCCTCTGGCGAGAGTTTTACGGCGCTCTCGCGATGTCGGTACCGCCTGCAAAAATTGGCCGGCGGATTAAAAACTATGAAAAACCTGAATGTGCTTCGCGCGCGTACTTTCTGCGTGCGGCCTGACGCCTCGCGTCGGTCCGCTATCGCTCTCGTTACCGGAGGTAACCGGACATGAGCGCCGCCCAGAAAACCACGCTGTCCTACTTCAAGTGGGCTTTTATCGTCACCGTCGTCGGTCTCATCCTCGGCGGCTATCTCGGCTGGGAAATGACCGGAACGGTCAGCGGCACGGCGACGATCTTCTTCATCTGTGCGGTGCTCGCCGTGCTGGAAATCTCGCTTTCCTTCGACAACGCCATCGTCAACGCCAACAAGCTCAAGGAGATGACGCCGGTCTGGCAGCATCGCTTCCTGACCTGGGGTATTCTGATTGCCGTTTTCGGCATGCGTATCGTCTTCCCGCTGCTGATCGTGGTCGTTGCCGCGAATGTCGGCCCCTGGACGGCGCTCGTCATGGCCGCCACGGAGCCGGAACGTTATTCCGAGATCATGCGTGACGCCCATCTGCCGATCGCTGCTTTCGGTGGCACCTTCCTGATGATGGTTGGCCTCAACTTCTTCTTCGACCATGAAAAGGACGTGCACTGGGTGCGTTGGATCGAGGAAAAGGCTGCGGTCTATTCCTCCGTCAAGGGCATCGAGATCGCCTTCGTGCTGGTCGTCATGCTGATCTTCTCCCGCATCATCGGCGCCAGCGACAATCCGGAGCTCGGTCCGGTCGCGGCCAATACCTTCTTCCATTCGGCGATCTGGGGTCTTCTGACCTTTCTGCTGGTGGAAGTCGTCGGCGGTATTCTCGATCGCAGCCAGGAAGTGCTGGAAGGCGCTGCAAAGGGTGGCTTCGGTGCGTTTCTTTATCTCGAAGTGCTCGATGCGAGCTTCTCCTTCGATGGCGTTATCGGCGCCTTCGCGCTTACGCAGAACCTGTTCATCATCGCCATCGGCCTCGGTATCGGCGCCATGTATGTGCGCTCGATGACGATCATGCTGGTGGAAAAGGGAACGCTTGCCGAATACCGCTATCTGGAGCACGGCGCTTTCTACGCGATCCTTATCCTGTCGGTCATCATGTATGTCCAGACCATGTTCCATATACCGGAGGTCATTACCGGCCTTGGTGGTGCGACCCTGATCGGCATCTCGCTCTGGTCGTCGATCCGGCATAACCGGCAGCAAAGCGCCGATGCGGTTGACGCTGCACGCGGCGCAGAAATCTGATCAGCGATGATCCCTGCCTTCCGCCGCTGAGGCGGAAGGCAGTTTTTAGGCATTGAATCTTGCGTTGCCTATTTTTGTTGCCATTTATTCTTTGCGTAAAATTTAAACTGTAAAGCTGATTTGCCTTCTAAAGGCCTGTTTCTGCTCTCTTTTGTGCGCCGCAATAAAACTGGCACGCTTCCTGCATCTCACATTGCAAGTCCAGAGGGGACACTAAAGCCCGGAAAACGGGTCGATAAATACCGCCGCGCCGCGCGACCTTAAAGGTTTGCGAAGGCGCGGCGGTTTTGTTTGTGCGGTATGGTTCTTGAGTTTTGCTTCCGGTTGAATGAAAACGGTGGGACAACGACTGGAAGGTTTAGCCTTTTGCCTGCAGAACTTTCGCCTACGGAGGCCCTTGGGCTTTGGCATCGTGTATCCACGGCGCAGGTAACGGCCGATGCGCCGGATTTGACCTTGCGTCAGACCGCGATCCTGCTGCAGATTTACCTCGTGCCGCCGCCCCATACTGTTCGTGGACTGGCCGCGATGCTGGGCGTGACCAAGCCGGTCATCACCCGCGCACTCGACAGTCTCGGGGCGCTGGGATTGGTTGACAGGGTGCGTGACGAGCGGGACAAGCGTAATGTTGTGATAAAACGCACGGTGGCAGGTGCGCTCTATCTGGAAAAATTCGGCGATCTGATTATTGATCAGGCGCGCAAGATCTAACCCCTGGATGTGAACCCATGATGCTCGACCGCCGCCTGAATGTCTTCCGCTCCGATCTGGCCGACGAGAAACTGCAAGGTTTGGTCCAGGCCGAACGTTTTGTAACCGGCACCGCGGCACAGATTACCGCCCCCGTGACCGGTCTGCGGCCAACGCCCGACCTTGCTGCCGGTATCGATACGGAGCTCCTCTTTGGCGAAACCGTGCGCGTTTTCGACCGGGCGAATGGCTGGGCCTGGGTGCAGGCGGATGCGGATGGTTATGCCGGTTATGTGCCCGAGACGGTGATCGGCGATGTGGTCGCCGCTACCCATCGGGTGGTTGCGCCGCGCACCTTCCTCTATCCTTCCGCCGAATTGCGCAAGCCGCCCGTTGCTGCCTTGTCCATGGGAAGCCTGATCCGGATCGTCGGTGAGGCGGAAACACGCGGCACCCGTTATCTGTTGACCGAAAAAGGCGAGGGTGTCATCGCCGCCCATTGCCGGGAAACCGATGCGGCTCTTGAAGAAGACTATGTGGCGGTGGCGCTACGTTTTATCGAAACGCCTTATCTCTGGGGTGGACGCTCCGGCTTCGGCATTGATTGTTCCGGCCTCGTGCAATTGTCCATGGCGATGACGGGCCGCCGGGTTCTGCGCGATACCGACATGCAGGTGAAATCGCTTGGCCTGGAGATCGAACGTGATGAATTGCGCCGCGGCGATCTGGTCTTCTGGAAGGGCCATGTCGGCCTCATGGAGAATGAGGAAACGCTGCTGCACGCCAATGGCCATACGATGAATGTCGCGCGCGAAAATCTCGATGCGGCCATCGAGCGTATCGGCTGGCTTTATGAAAAGCCGACGGCTTTCCGGCGTCTGGAAAGCTGAGGGGAAGCTTTTCACGAAATTGTGCCTGCCTCGCCCTTTGTGCGAATGCTGCCGAGAGCCTACATCGAATGTGTGATGGTACGGGACCGGCATCGATGAAAACAAAAACGGCAACACGATTGGCAGCGGTTATCGCGGCGGTTCTCTTGAGCGCTTCCGCCGAGGCGCAGACTGTTTATCAGAACGGTTTTGCTCCCGCGCCCGACGCCTACGCGAATTTGCCCGGCGTGAAGGACCCGCGAACGCTGCAACCTAAAGTCCGTTACACCTGCCACAGCGAACTTGGAGTGACTGGATATGCCAGGGGTCCGCACCGTGATGTTTTCGGCAGCCGTGGGCTTCCCGTTCAGGGTTACCGCTGCACCGATGAAAACGGCATTTCCAGCTTTGGCGGCAGAAATCCCGTCTCCAAAGACTGGTATCCTGGCATCAATCCCGTCGACCCGACCTTCTGAAGTAATATGACTTAAAGCGGCGTTTGCGACGCCCGCACTCTGGACTTGTTGTCGCTTTTTCAGATAAATCTTTGACATGACAGGCTGATAATAGCTGTCGAGGTGCGGGGTGACGTCGGCCCTGCCGATGTTCTGGGCCGATGCTGGGGAATGCAAGCATGACGAAGACCGATATAGCAACCCGTGTCCACAATCACACCTGGAAGCTCGATCCGATCGTCCGCAGCCTGATCGATACGGATTTCTACAAACTCCTGATGTTGCAGATGATCTGGAAACTCTATCCGGAAGTCGACGCGACATTTTCCCTGATCAATCGCACCAAGACTGTGCGGCTGGCCGAAGAGATCGACGAGATGGAACTGCGCGAGCAGCTCGATCATGCGCGCACCCTGCGGCTCTCCAAGAAAGAAAACATCTGGCTCGCGGGTAATACATTCTACGGCCGTTCACAGATTTTCGAGCCGGAATTCCTCTCCTGGCTTTCGAGCTATCAATTGCCGGAATATGAGCTTTTCAAACGCGACGGGCAGTATGAGCTGAATTTCCATGGTCGCTGGATGGACACGACGCTCTGGGAAATCCCGGCGCTGGCGATTATCAACGAGCTGCGCTCGCGCAGCGCCATGCGCTCACTTGGTTATTTCACGCTGGACGTCCTTTATGCCCGTGCAAAGGCCAAGATGTGGGAAAAGGTCGAGCGGCTGCGGGAACTGCCAGGCCTGCGCATATCCGATTTCGGCACTCGCCGCCGCCACAGCTTCCTGTGGCAGCGCTGGTGTGTCGAGGCGCTGAAGGAAGGCATCGGACCCGCTTTTACCGGCACGAGCAATGTTCTTCTCGCCATGGATTCCGATCTCGAAGCCGTTGGCACCAATGCGCATGAATTGCCGATGGTGGTTGCGGCGCTGGCGCAGACCGACGAGGAACTGGCCGCCGCTCCCTATCAGGTTCTGAAGGACTGGAACCGTCTTTACGGCGGCAACCTGCTGATCGTCTTGCCGGACGCCTTCGGCACGGCGGCGTTTCTGCGCAACGCGCCGGAATGGGTAGCGGACTGGACGGGCTTCCGTCCCGACAGCGCACCGCCCATCGAAGGCGGGGAAAAGATCATCGACTGGTGGCAGAAGATGGGCCGCGACCCACGCAAGAAGATGCTGATCTTCTCGGACGGGCTGGATGTCGACGCCATCATCGACACCTACAGGCATTTCGAAGGCCGGGTGCGCATGAGCTTTGGTTGGGGCACCAACCTCACGAATGATTTTGCCGGCTGCGCGCCCAAGACCATCGCCAGCCTCAAGCCGATCTCCATCGTCTGCAAGGTCAGCGACGCCAATGGCCGGCCTGCGGTGAAGCTTTCCGACAACCCGCAAAAGGCGACGGGCGAGCCGGCCGAAGTGGAACGTTATCTGAAGTTCTTCGGCGAAGAAGATCACAAGGAACAAAAGGTCCTGGTGTGATCGAGACCGGGCGCTCCGCTTCACGAAGCGCCCGCAACTGTTCAGATCAATAGTGTAACAGGCTCACTTCGCAAACTGGTGGGCGATGTAATGGAAGAGCGCTCTGATACCCTGCGCTTCTCCACCGATCGACGAGTGATGCCGCTCGCTGAGCGACCAGCCGTAAATATCGAAATGCGCCCAGCGCTTTGTGTTGGTGACGAAACGCTTGAGAAACAGGGCGGCGGTGATCGATCCCGCCATGCCGCCTGAGGGCGCATTGGTAATATCGGCCGCGCGTGAGCGGATATCCTTGTCGTAGCCCATGTAGAGCGGCATGCGCCACAGGGGATCGTCGGTATCGATGCTGGCTTCGGCGATATCATGGGCCAGATCACTGTCGTCGGTATAGAATGGCGGCAAATCCGGGCCGAGAGCGACGCGGGCGGCGCCTGTCAGCGTTGCCATGTCGATCATCAGGTCCGGTGCATCCTCGTCGGCATAGGCCAGCGCATCCGCCAGAACGAGACGGCCTTCCGCATCCGTATTGTCGATCTGTACCGTCAACCCCTTGCGGCTTTTGTATATGTCGCCAGGACGGAAGGCATTGGAGGAGATGGAGTTTTCAACGGCGGGCACGAGCACGCGCAGATCGATCGGCAGCTTCGCATCCATGATCATCAGCGCGAGGCCAAGAACATTGGCAGCACCGCCCATGTCCTTCTTCATCAGGGCCATGGAAGCGGCAGGCTTGATATCGAGACCGCCGGTATCGAAGCAGACGCCCTTGCCGACGAGCGTCAGGCGCGGATTGCCCTTCTTGCCCCAGTTCATCTCAAGAAGGCGCGGCGCACTTTCGCTGGCGCGGCCAACGGCGTGAATCAGCGGGAAATTTTCCTTCAGCAGATCGTCACCGGTGGTAACGCTCACCTTCGCCTTGTAATGGGCCGCAAGCGCACGGAAAGCGATTTCAAGTTCGTCCGGCCCCATGTCGTTGGCCGGAACATTGATGAGATCGCGGGCCAGGAAAACGCCCGCCAGAATGCGCTTGATCTCGCCGTCTTCGGCATCCTGCGGAATGAGAAGTTTTGCCCCGCTGGTCTTGGTGGTCCTGTATTTGTCGAAGCGGTAGCTGCCAAGGCCGAAGCCGAGCGCCAGACGATTGGCCGTCAATGGCGCGGTCTCGATATGCCATTCACCTTCCGGCAGTTCGCGGGCGAGTTTGCCGGTGATGAAGGGGATTTCGGACGGATTGCCGCCAAGCCCGAGAAGGACGCCGCCCAGCGAACCATCGGAGGAGGGAACGAGCAAAATGGCGCCTGCCTCTGCCTTGAAACCCGCTTTTTTCGCCCAGTCCAAAGCAACAGGATCAATGGCACCCTGTTCGATATGGGCTGGCGTGACGGCGAAAACCGGCAGGGTGCTGCCGGCTTTTGAGCTGAAAGGGGTCGGGCGTTCGATGAACTGATAGGGCGCCATGGTCTGCTTTCGTAACTGTCGAGAATCGGTGCGATTAACGCTCTGTTAGGGTTAACAGATTATTGCTTTAGCGAAAGTTGCGTCATGTGAGTCTGTCGTATGTCGGGCGCAAGATCGATAATTCTCGGGCGGGGGCGCTGCCATGACTGCTTTTTCTTTGGGTGAGACAGGCCGGACAGGGTTGCTGCGGAGTGTATGTCTCGCAGCGCTTGTTTTAACCGTCTCCGGATGCGCAAGCACCAACAAGCCGGACCGCATGTCGACCGGCTCCATTCCCGCGGCCACGCGCTCCTATGACCAGATGAACATGGACCAGCTGCGGCAGGCGGAAGAGAGCGCCGGCAAAGCCTATGAGCGCAGCCCCAAAGACAAATCCATCGGCATGAATTATGCCAATATGCTGATGATGACCGGCAAGAACACGCAGGCCCTTGCCGTGATGCAGCAGATTGCCATCGCCAACCCGGCTGACCGCGAGGTGCTTGCCGCCTATGGCAAGGCGCAGGCCGCTTCAGGTCAGCTCGAACAGGCCCTTTCGACCATCCAGAGAGCCCAGACGCCTGACCGCCCCGACTGGCGGCTCTATTCCGCCGAAGGCGCCGTGCTTGATCAGCTTGGTCGCTCCAACGAAGCACGTGCCAGATACCGGCAGGCGCTCGACCTGAAGCCGAACGATCCTAGCGTGCTTTCAAACCTCGGCATGTCCTATGTTTTGTCGAGTGATCCCCGCACGGCCGAGACATATCTGCAATCCGCCATCGCACAGCCGGGTGCGGACAGCCGCGTCCGCCAGAACCTCGCGCTCGTCGTCGGTCTCCAGGGCCGCTTTGCCGAGGCCGAGCGCATCGCGGTTCAGGAACTTTCGCCGCAGCAGGCGCAGGCAAATCTGGGCTATCTGCGCGCGATGCTGTCGCAGCAGAATTCCTGGCAGCAACTGGCGAAGAAAGACAATAAGCCAGCCGGTTGATCCGCTCTTATGTGCCTCAATCCGTGTGCTGGCCGACAACAGATCGCCGCTCAATTTGTTGGGCGGCCTTTGTTTTTCAGAATGTGTCGAGAACCCGTATGATCGCCGGGCCGAGAATGACGGCGATAAGCACCGGCAGGAAAAATATGATCATCGGCACGGTCAATTTCGGCGGCAGAGCCGCAGCTTTCTTTTCGGCTTCGTTCATACGCTCGTCGCGGCCTTCCTGTGCCAAAACGCGCAGCGCCTGAGCCAGCGGCGTGCCGTATCGTTCCGCCTGGATAAGCGCCTGCACCACGCTTTTGACACCGTCCAGCTGCGTGCGCATGCCAAAATTTTCAAGTGCAATTCGCCTGTCCTGCAGGAAGGAAAGCTCGGCTGTCGTCAGCATCATTTCCTCCGCCAGTTCGGGGGATTGCTCGCCCATCTCTTCCGCGACACGGCGCATCGCGGCCTCCATCGATACACCGGATTCGATACAGATCAGCATCAGATCCAGCGCATCCGGCCAAGCGCGCCGGATCGAACCCTGCCGCTTTGACATTGCGTTGGAAACGTAGATATTCGGCGCGTAAAAACCGATGTAACCGAAGAGTAGAACAGCCATCAGCCTGACGACAAAAGCCTTCTCGGCAAGGTTTCCGAGAACGAAAACCCAGATGAAGGCCACGACAAGAAAAGCAAATGGCAGCAAGAATCGCGCGGCAAGAAAGGTGTTGAGTGCATTCTGTGAACGAAAACCTGCTGCACGCAGCTTGTTCATCGTATTCTTGTCGGCAAGTGCTTCCTGAAGGTTGAATTTTTCGACAATGCGGCGTGCGGACTGGTTGTTATTGCCACGCAGGGAGGCCTTGCCGTCTCTGGTGCTGGTCGCGAGACGCTCGCGCTCGCGGCTGCGGATGAAATCGCGTTCTGACGATACGGCCTTCATGCGTTTGGCAAAGTCTTTCCGCTCGAAGAACGGCATGATGAGCGTGTAGAGGGTCGCAAAAACAGCAAGCGTCACCAAAATGGCGATGATCGTTTGCGGATTTGTCAGGCTTGCAAAAAGGTTTTCTGTCATCGCGCGCCCTCAGATATCGAAATTGATCATTTGGCGCATGATGAATATCCCGATAAGCATCCATATGCCGGATGCGCCGAGGATGATGTGCCCCCGCAGGTCGGAGAAGAGAATCGACAGATAGTCGGGCGACGTGAAATGCACCAATAGCATAACGATGAAAGGCAGCGCGCCGATGATGACTGCCGACGCTTTTGCCTCCATCGAAAGGGCATTTACCTTGGCGCGCATCTTCTTGCGGTCGCGCAAAACTTTCGAAAGGTTCGACAATGCTTCCGAAAGATTGCCGCCCGCCTGCGCCTGAATGTTGATGACGGTGCCGAAGAAGCTGACCTCGAAGAGCGGCATGGTCAGCATCATGCGCTCGATTGCCTGTGGAATACTGATGCCGACCTGCTGCGCATCGACCACGCGCTGGAACTCTGCTTTCACCGGTTCCTGACCATCTGATGCGATCAGTCGCACGGCGTCGTTCAGTGGCAGGCCGGATTTGATCGACCGGCACATGACATCCAGTGCATTCGGAAACTCCTCAAGGAACTTTTTCTGCCGGCGCTTGAGTAGAAACGCCAATACCCACCGCGGCAACCCAAGTGCCACGACCGCTCCCAAAAGCAGGGCGATGAGCAATGACAACCCGTAAAGAATGGACATAAGGCAAGCGAAGATTGCCGCGCCCAGGCTCAGTAAATGAAATTGCCGGACCGAAATCTGCAGACCGGCTTGAACAAGCCTGTCGCGCAAGCTGACATTCTTTGCCTTTTTTGCTTTTTCATCCTGCTTTTTTTCCATGTCGCGCAGGCTGTCCTGCATGGACTTGCGACGCTTGCTGAGTTCTTGAACCCGGTCACGCGCGGCTTTGATACTCGTATGATCGGTTTCGGCCGCCTTTACCCTTTTGACGCGGTTTGTGGTTTTCTTCTCGACCTCTATCTGCTGGAAAAGGAAGGCGTAAGCCAGCGCTCCCGCCGAAATGGCGACGAGTACGGCCAGCAATACGATTGTGGGGTCCATGGCGTTCGCCTTCCCTTAGGATGTCTTTTCCATTTCATCGAGCGCGGCCGCCAGACGTTTTTCCTCACCGTAGTAACGCGCGCGATCCCAGAAATGGGGCTTGCTGATACCCGTGGATACGTGTTTGCCAATCAGCTTGCCGTGAGCGTCTTCGCCTTCGATTTCGTATCGCATCAGGTCCTGGGTCACGATGACGTCGCCTTCCATGCCGATCACTTCGGTGATCTGCGTTATCCGACGTGAACCGTCGCGCAGGCGCGCGGCCTGAACGACGATGTCGATCGAGCCTGAAATGATTTCGCGGACGGTTTTCGCCGGCAAAGTGAAGCCGCCCATGGCGATCATCGATTCGATACGGCTGAGGCATTCGCGCGGCGTATTGGCGTGGAGCGTTCCCATCGAGCCGTCGTGACCGGTATTCATGGCCTGCAGAAGGTCGAATACCTCCGGTCCACGCACTTCGCCCACGATGATGCGTTCAGGACGCATACGAAGGCAGTTCTTTACCAGATCACGCATGGTGATCTCGCCTTCGCCTTCGATATTCGGCGGACGTGTTTCCAGCCTCACCACATGTGGCTGCTGAAGTTGCAGTTCGGCGGTGTCCTCGCAGGTAATGACACGTTCATCCCTGTCGATGAAGCTTGTCAGGCAGTTGAGAAGTGTGGTCTTGCCGGAGCCTGTGCCACCCGAGATAACGACATTGCAGCGGACGCGACCGATGATCTTGAGCAATGTCGCGCCTTCGGGTGTGATCGCCCCGAAGCGCACGAGCTGGTCAAGCGTCAGCTTGTCCCTCTTGAATTTTCGGATGGTGAGCGCCGGACCGTCAATGGCGAGCGGCGGCGCGATGACGTTGACACGCGAGCCGTCCGGCAGGCGGGCGTCGCAGATCGGGCTCGATTCATCCACGCGTCGGCCAACCTGACTGACGATGCGCTGGCAGATGGAGAGCAGCTGACTGTTGTCACGAAAGCGAATGTCGGATTCGATGGTCTTGCCGCCAACTTCGATGAAAGTCTGGCCGGAACCATTGACCATGATATCGGCAATATCGTCGCGTGCGAGAAGCGGCTCCAGCGGTCCGTATCCAAGAACGTCGTTACAGATGTCTTCGAGCAGTTCTTCCTGCTCGGCGATGGACATCGCGAAACTCTTGATCGTGATGATGTCATTGACAATATCACGGATTTCCTCGCGCGCGCTCTCCGCATCGAGCTTGGCGAGCTGCGAAAGGTCGATCGTGTCGATGAGTGCGGAAAACACCTGGCTTTTGGTGTTGTAATAATCTTCCGTACGGGCACGTTTTTTCTGCGGCGACTGTGCGGCCGCCTGTGCCTGTCGCGTTGCTGGCGACTGGCCCGGCTCCAGAGTATCTATCGCCAAAGGTCGCGGCTCGGATACAGCCGACACCTGCGCAACGGCGGGTGCAACAAAATCCGGCTTTGTGGTTCTGGCTGGGCCTTCAGGCCCCCGTTTTCCGAACATCGGCGTTTCCGTCTATAGGCGCGAAAGAGAAGACCTATTTGCGCTTGAGAATACTCTTGAGCTTGTCCAGGCCGCCGCGCCTGCTTTTGCGCAGGACGGCACGGCCGGTGATGGTATGGGCGATCTGCGAGAAAGTTTCCGCGATCTGGGATTTCTCATCCATCTCGCTGATCATGCGCCCGCTATTGGCGGCATTTCCGAACAGCTGGGTATCGAATGGAATGATTGCGATCGGCTCGATTTCCAACGGATCGAGAAAATCCGCCGGAGAGATTTCCGGACGTTTCGGCATGCCGACCTGATTGAGAATGAGGTGGGGCAACTTGTCGTTAGGCCTCAGTTTTATCAGCGCGTCGAACAGGTTCTTCGTATTGCGCAGATTTGCGAGGTCCGGAACGGCCGTGATCACGACCTCGTCGGCTTCCGCCAGCACTGCCCGCGTCCAGTCGCACCATTGGTGGGGAAGATCGAGAACCGCGACCGGCGCACTGCGCTGCAGAACCTCCAGGATCGGCAGAAAAGCCTGACGATCGAGATCATAGGTCCTGTCGAGGAGAGACGGTGCCGCCAGCAGTGACAGATGGTCGGAACATTTCGTCAGAAGACGGTCGAGAAACACCTCGTCCAGCCGTTCTGGCGAAAACACCGCTTCCGCCATGCCCTGGGCGGGATCCTGATCGAAATCGATATTGGCCGTGCCATAGGCAAGATCCATGTCTGCCAGAATGGTCTCGGTGGAAAACAGGGTGGAGATTCCAAAAGCGCAATTGTGCGCGATCGTCGACGAGCCCACCCCGCCTTTGGCGCCGATGAAGGCGATGTTGCGACCGAGCGGTTCGGCCTCCGGATCTACGAAGATCGTCGCAATCGAGGCCAATAGATCGGCCATGTTGATTGGGGCGACAAGATATTCTGAAATGCCGTTACGGATGAGATCGCGATAAAGCGTGATGTCGTTGTGCCGGCCGACGATGATGACACGGGTGGAGGGGTCGCAAACCTCGGCCAGAGGGGCGAGATCGTCCAGAAGCGAAGCCGGTGGACCTGCCGTTTCGAGAACGATCAGATTGGGAGTGGGCGAGGCAGAAAACATCGTCGCCGCTGCATTGATGTCACCTTTGGTCACCCGCAGGGTAACCTTGCTCATGCGCCTGTCGCCGGACAATGCGTCCATGACACCCTGCATGCTGTCGCTGACGCAGAAAGCGTGAATGGATATACGCGGCAGCGGCCGCAGGCGATCCATATCCGCAGCCCGGACCGACTGCTGTGGCTCTGCTCCGTCGCTTGATTTTATATCGTACTCTACCGCGCTCATCGTCTTTCCTGCCGTGACCATTGTTGGAATAGCATCAGTTCGACGCCGTATTCTTGCCTTGCCGATAGTTGTCGATGACCACCGCACGACGCTCCGCATCGATCGGGCTCATGCCACGCGGACCAACGAGGTCCATGGGATTGGCCACCTGTGCCGCAAGATTGCTCTGGGAGGCGCACCCGAAATTGTACCAGTTCTTGTTGGCGAAAGTGTTATCCGAGAGGTCTTCGGGCCACTGGCCGCATTGCCCGGTCATGGCGGTGACCGCCACATAGCTCAAACGAATGGGGGCAGCGTCGCCGTTCGGAGATGCGGCGTAACGTGTCTCCACGATCTTGCCCGAGGACACGCCGGCGCCTGAAAGCGTCGAGCGGATTTGTTTCGCCATCCTTGAGGCTGCCGCCGAATTGGCTGATCCCGATGGTGTCTGGATATTGATAACGCCCGTCGACATCGACGCATAATTCTGCGCGAAACCGCGGACATTGTCCGCCATTGCCGTGGTCAGCCGGCTGTCGCCCGCCGAAACCGGAATATCCAGAGAATGTTCGGCTTCCGACAGGGTGATCGGATGGCGTGTACGGTAGTCGTCGGGGATGGCATTGGTCGTCAAGGGATCGCGTGCGCAGCCTTGCAACAACCCCGCAGCGAGCGCGATGATGGCGACGAGACCGGCGCGTCTACCGGACAGGTTAAGGGAAAAAGAGGAAGAGGTTTCCTGCATGATGTTTCCTGCCACCACCGGGCTTGTTCTGAAGAGGGGATTTAGCGCGCGTGCCGTCATTTGTAGATGAACCCCACTGAACCCTGATAAGGGGCCGCCTGAACCTGATCTTTCCGGCCATAGACCTTGTTGACACGGTTCATGAAATACATGGCGGCGTCATTTTCCGGGTTGAAGTTGTCGTCCGGCCGGGCGATCTGGTTGCGCGCGACAGGTCGCACCAGATAGGGCGTCGCGATGATGACCAGTTCCGTCTCGTTACGGAGAAAATCCTTGCTGCGGAAAAGCGTGCCGAAAATCGGGATTTTCGATATGCCCGGAAGTCCCGACATGGCCTGACGGATATTGTCCTGAACCAGACCGGCGATGACGATTGAGCCACCTGATGGAAGCTCGACCGTTGTGGAGGTCTCGCGCTTGCGAATAGACATATAGGTGGTGCCCGGGATGTTACGGCCCGCATTTCCGGTCACAACATTGCCTTCATAGGTTGGTTCGGAAACATTGGTCTCGATTTTAAGGCTGATCCGCCCGGGCGACAGCACAACCGGCCTGAAGTTCAACGTGATGCCATAGTCAACCGTATCGGTCGTGCGCGTTATGGTCTGCTGGTTTGTGTCTTTGTCGATGGAGACTTCCTGGTCCGCGGGCAGACGGAAATCTCCCCCCACATAGAACTTTGCCTGTTCGCCGGAGATGGCGGTGAGGCTGGGTTCGGCAAGGGTGCGCACGACGCCCGCCTGCTCCATGGCGTTGAGATAGCTAGCAAAGTTGAGCGAGCCGGAACCGATCGAACCACTGGCTATTCGCGAGGCAGTGCTAATTGCATTTCCAAGATTGGACGGATTTGAGAACTCGAAGCCGTTATTGCTTGTCGAGATGGAGCCGTTGAAGCCGAGTTGCTTCAACACCTGTCGGCTGACTTCGGCGACGGTCACCTTCAGTGTCACCTGATCTTCGCCTTCGATCGTCAGCATATTGACGATTTGCGATACTTGACGGTTTTCAGCAAAAATCGCCGCATCTCCGCCGTTGTCACCACCGGTCAGCGATATATTGCGTGTGGTGGCTTCGCCGCCTTTCAGAAAGGCTTCGGCAAGCTGTACGGCGCGCGCTGAATCCTGCGGCGTGCGCACACTACCGGTCAGAACGATGTTATCCGAAACGATTTCTACCTTGATGTCGGATTCGGGAATAAAGCGACGAATATTGGCTTCCAGCCCGACAATATCTCGTTCCACCTCGAGGTCGAGGCTGACAATTTCGCGACCACCCTCACCGAAAATGAAAATATTGGTCTGTCCTACGGCTTTGCCGAAGAGATAAATCCGTCTGGACGTGCGAGTGACGGCATCAGCGAGACTCGGATCGGCAACAAGAATGTCGTGAGCATCCTCCGGCAGGTCAATGACCAGCGCCTTGTTGAGGCCGAGTTTCAGGCGTTTACGAATACCTGTGCCGCTTTCGGTGATCCGTACGATGCTGGCGCTTTGTGCCACAGCCTCGCCGAGACGCAGGAATTCAGGCGAATGCCTTCCCGGAATGCCTGAAAAAGCCACGCAGAACGCAAGCCCACCCACCATTGATGAACGCAGGTGTCTTTTTAAGTGTCTCGCCATGAACCCCTCGGTCATTGTGACGCTCCCTGATTGCCCTTGACGATTGAGCCGGATTTGATCACCTGAATTTCCGGCTGGCCGGAGCCGCCGTTGAGGAGATAGTCCGCTGAAAGCGTATCGTTTTCCTGTGCATCTGCGATCGAGCGCAGAGCAAGCGTGAGGCGATCGGCCATCTGCTGCGCCACAGTGATGATCTTCGCCTGCTCAGGCGTCAGTTCCAGGGTTGCAGTCGCACCCACGACGGCGGAAATACCGTCTTCGCCCTCTTTGATCTGTTGGTCGATTGCCAGAACGCGGACATTGTTCAAGACGTTCTCGGTCAGGAAGTTGCCGTTATCGCCCTTGCGAACCATGATGACGTCAACCCGGTCATTCGGCAGCACGAAGCCGCCCGCGCCGGTCGAGACGGAAATTTCCGTGGCTACGGCGCGTTTGCCGGCTGGCAAAAGCGAAGACATAATGCGGGTGCTGGAGTCTACGACCTTTTCCGGACGCACCGGTTCGCCCTCGAACAGAGGTAACCGCACGACGGCGCCCGTGAGTTCGGTGATCGCGTTCGGGCTTTTGGTTTCGGTTATGAAGCTATCAACGACATTACCCTGCGGCCAGGGCGTCCAGCGCATAGAACTGTCATTCAGGCGGCTACCGACGGGAAGATTGACCGAGGAAACGAGAACGTTGACCGTCGGCTCCTTCTGGATGATCGTTTCCGCTTTTTCAATGACCTCCTTGGTGCCGGAAATCTGCATGGCGACAAGACCTGCAAGACCGGCAGCGACAAGGGCAACGGAGAGAATGACGATACGCGACGGTTTCATGCCCGATCCTTGAGGGAATCAAATTTTCTCCCCTCAGGATGGCGTGCGATTGGTATAATTATGGTTAATATTATGCTTGGATTTGTAGTTAACAGGCCTTTAACCTGGCTTCGCTCAAGAAAGACTGGCGATGGCTGCTTTTACAAGTGGTGCTTCACCATAGGTCAAAAGCCCAGCTATAGCGATGCCGATACCATAGGGGATTTTTTTTGCTACCAGGAGAGAATCCGGGATCGGAATACCCACCGCCATTATTTCCTGCGATCGCGATCGCAAGAGCAGGATGCCCAGTGTTAACACACCGCCAATAAAAGTTACCGCTAGCAGAAACTCAGCGAGTGCGGCGTTGAAGCCGAACCACACAGCCGCAGCCGTGAGTAGCTTTGCGTCTCCACCGCCCATGACGTTGGCGGCAAACAGCGCAAAACAGGCGAAGAGGACAGCGGCGCCCGCCACGAGGCTCATTGCGAAAGTTTGCCAGTCCATGCCCGATAACGGTGCGACCACGATAAAAGACAATAGAAGTACAAGCGATATTCTATTGGGTATGGTCATGCTGAAGAGATCGTTCAGCGCGGCAAAGGCGAGGCACAGAGGCAATATCAGGAAAATTGCGGCTACGATCATGTGGTTAATTCCGTCAGGGATTTAGCATTTACGGTAGTGGCAAATGTTGGAACAACCATAGTGACAAACGGCTAAGGTGGCCGCTCGGTTCAGGAGCGGCCACCAGATTAAGCTAAATAGCTCTTACTTTGCCGCTTCGGTCGCAGCAGTCGTCATCTTCGTTCCGATGCTGGTGAAGAGCGCATTCAGACGGGTGCCAACGGTTGTGGCGCCGCCAATGATGGCAACGGAAAGCAGGGCGGCGATCAGGCCATATTCAATTGCCGTGGCGCCAGATTCGTCCTTGAGGAAACGAGCAAAAATCTTGGTCATGAGTATCTCCTAACTCTTGTTTGGTTCAGCACGCCGACAACTGTTTTCCGTTGTTCGGTTGGGTTCAAACTACAGCCGAGCAATTTCCAAGCGCTTAAAAAAAACGATTAATCCAAAGTAAACGTCGGGATGAGTTTCTTTTGGTAAATAAAGATAAAAAGTATTTCTTGTATTTTTATATTTCCTGAGAAACAAATATATGCCGCGACAAGTTGTTTTCCATTTCGGGAAAAGCGCTCTCTCAATGATACATATGTGTTCAGTTTTGACGCGAGATGGACGGGGTCGAAAATGACTTCAATTACACATGGTTACCGCCCGTATCGCACATTTTCGTCATTTAACGCTTCATTCACTAAAACCCCGCATCCTATGTGGCATCAGAGTGCGGGTAGTGAGCAGGGGCCAAACGAGTGTCATCCGGAAAACTGGCGAAAATTGTGGTCGGCGTGTCCGTCATTCTGGCAGGGGCGCTGCAACCCGTTTTTGCCCAGGAGGACATATTGCGTGTGTCGATGAATCACGCCCGTGTCCTTCGCCTCGATCGTCCCGTGAGCAAGGTTATCGTCGGCAACTCGAAGGTCGCCGATGCAACAGTTGCCGACGCCACCACGATCGTTCTTACCGGCCGTAGTTTCGGCACGACAAATCTCGTTCTTCTCGATGCGGAAGGCAATCCGATCGTGGATGAACGCATTCTCGTTTCCATCGATGAGGGCAACACGGTTCGCGTGTTTCGCCAGACCGAGCGGACAGTGCTTTCCTGTACGCCAAATTGTGAGCAGCACTCGCAAAACAGCGGCGACAAAGACGCCCAGCCGTAACGGGTCTCGAGTTCCGTTTCAAAGCTGAACTGGTCAATAATGCCCCATCCGGGGATGGCACGCATCATGTCAAAATAGCAGAGGCCTGGCGCTCGCTATCAGCAGCATTTTTTGCAGGGAAAATTGGTGCTGATCGTCAGCAAAACGAAAAACCGCAACATGTTCTCCGGCGTTTTGCAGGAGGACTATATGTTGCAGTTTTTTCGTTTAAGTATTTGATCTGGCTAAGATCAAAAATGGAATGGTGCCCAGAAGAGGACTCGAACCTCCACACCCTTTCGAGTACCAGCACCTGAAGCTGGCGCGTCTACCAATTCCGCCATCTGGGCGACGGAGAGCGATGTACGAGGGCAGCCGCCCGGTGTCAACAGACTTTTTGAACTTTTATGACGATCATTGATTTTAAAGGGAAAAAACTTGGTTGCGGGCTGTTGAAACATTTTGCCGCGTCAATTGTCGAGCCCTTCATGCTTCGTCCGGTCGACGTGACCGAGGTCGCGCTCCGGGTCGATGACATCGCGGATTCTCTGTTTGAGTTCTTTTGCGCCGGGAAAACCACCATCGCGTTTGCGCTCCCATATGGTTTCGCCGTCGACGGCGATCTCGAACTGGCCACCCGTTGAAGGAACAAGGCTGACTTCGCCGACATCGGAAGCGAAGGTCTGTAAGATTTCCTGTGCCATCCAGCCTGCACGAAGCAGCCAGTTGCATTGCGTGCAGTAGCGAATGCTGATTCGGGGTTTGGTCTCGGTCATCATCATGTCTCCTTCAACGCCCGGTCACGATAATGTCAACTATAATACTCATGTTTTTACCGGGCGCACGCTTGTTCTTATCATGCTGCTTTGCAAACAGATAAGCCATCGAAGGCTGAAACGTGGAGATCCTATGGCCCAGTTCGATAATAATCGTGAGCGTCTTTTCGTTCCGGCGGTCGCACCGCTCTATAACTCGACACATGACCTGGTGGAGACCATCCTGCGTGTCACGGCCGGGCTTCTGCTTGTCACCCATGGCTTTGGCAAGATCGTCAATCCTTTCGGGGCGGTCGGCATGGTGGAGAGCCTTGGTTTTTATCCCGGCATATTCTGGTCGCCCCTCTTGGCCGCCACGGAATTTTTCGGTGGCATTCTGGTGGCTATCGGTCTGTTCACACGGCCGGCGTCATTTGCCGCCATGATCGTCCTTTTGGTAACGGTCTATTTCCACGGCATCGTAAAGGCGGAAGGCCTGGGCGGTGCGGAAAAGTCGATTCTCTGGGCGGCGATCTTCCTGTTCTTTGCCGTACGCGGTGGCAACAGGCATTCCGCCGATGCGAGACTGTCACGGGAGTTCTGAGGCGGATCAGGCCGGGCCTATTGTCCTGTTGACGATGTAGCGCCACTTGAAAAACCGGTTTTCTCATGGTGAAGGTGGGTTCACTCGGTTATCTGCGCCGATTGAACCCACCTTTGTCGAAAGAGGCCCCATGCGCGTTGCAATTATCGAAAACATGGCGGGCACGCCGCATGGCCAACTCGGCGTCGCTCTGCAAGAGGTAAAGGCAGATGTACATGTCATCCACGCCTATGCGGGTGAGCCTCTTCCTGCCGGTGCGCATGATCATGATGCACTTATCGTTCTGGGCGGCGAGCAGAACGCCCTTGATGATACACTTTACCCCTATCTTCCGGAACTTGCGCTTCTGATGAAAGCCTTTGGCGATGCGAACAAGGCCGTGATGGGCGTCTGCCTTGGCAGCCAGTTGCTGGCGCGCGCCTATGGGGGAGAGAATATTCTGGCCGGGCCGCCCGAATTCGGCTGGGAAGACGTATCGCTCACGGAGGAGGGCATGTCCGATCCTCTATTGGCAGGGCTCAAAAAGACATTCTCCATTTTCCAGTGGCATTGCGATACATTCACCCTTCCGCCCGAGGCGACACGGCTTGCCACCAATGATGCGACGCGAAATCAGGCCTTTCGTATCGGCCGGGCCGCCTATGGCACGCAATTTCATTTCGAGGCATCGACCTCCGTGGTCGATGGATGGTGCCAGTCATTCCCGGCTTCCATCGAGAAAATGGCGCCCGGCTGGCTTGAAAATTACCGTGACCATCGAGGCCAGCACGCAGATACGGCCGACGCGGCCGGTCTGGAAATTGCCCGTGCCTGGGTAGGCCTCATCTGACGGAGCAATTATCGGTTGCGAAAAGAACGGAGGCCGCTCAGAATTGCCGCCGTCCATCATCATTCGCAAACGGGGCGTAACGTCATGTATAAATTCGAAATCTATCAGGACAAGGCCGGGGAATATCGCTTTCGCTTCAAGGCATCCAACGGGGAAACGATGTTTTCATCCGAAGGATACAAGGCGAAGGCATCGGCCATTCACGCAATTGAGTCGATCAAGAAAAATTCCCCCGGCGCCAATACCGTCGATCTGACGACAATGACCGCCTGAACAGACCCGTTTTGTGAGACCTCCCTGCTTTCGGCCTGCCAGAATTGACGGGCGCATTGGCAGGTGCCGGCGTAAAGATAAGATTCAGTCTTTTTTGATAATCTTCCGTTAGCAATTGTATTTCGAGGTCTCCGGGCGGCGTCAGAGTGCCCCCGATTGTTTTGCGTACGGGTTCTCATGCGTTCATCGGCTGTGCCAGCACTTCTCTTCGGTTGCCTTCTGCTTGGTGGCTGTACGTCCAGTTCCGGGCCGGAAAGCCTGATGGCCGGTTTGCCCTCGAAGGAAACGACGAGTTCGGTCACACCGTCCGCGCCGGTGCCGCAGGCGAGCGTCGGCACCCAGGCCATCGCCGCCCAGCCAAGGCAGGAGGTCCTGGCATGGGGTGGGCCGGTGCCTGAAGAGCCAAGAGCCTTTTCCGCTGTCACACCCAAAGCACCCCTGTCGCAGAATGCACCTGAAATCCGTTTGCCTGCCCCGTCTCAGGCCGGAATGGTGCGGCCGGCGGAGCGCCCCACGATCAACCAGATGGAGCGCCCGGTACAATTGGCCATGGCTGCAGCCCCGGCGGCCGGCGCTGGCGCCCAGATTCGCTCGCGCATCTTCCGCTCTAGCTTCAGCGATGCAAAACCGATCAATTTCGGCAGGGTCCAGCCGCGCCATTTCCAGGTCCATGGGGTGGATGTATCCCGCTGGCAGGCCAATATAAATTGGCCGCAACTGCGCACGCGCGGCGCCAATTTCGCGTTCATCAAGGCGACGGATGGCGGCGATCATCTCGATCCGATGTTCCGCACCAACTGGCAGCGTTCAAAGGAAGCCGGCATCCGCCGTGGCGCCTATCACTTCTTCTATTGGTGCCGTTCTGCCAGCGAGCAGGCAGACTGGTTCATTCGCAATGTTCCGCGCGATCCCGATGCGCTACCGCCTGTCATCGACGTGGAATATAACGGCGAATCGAGCTGCAAGATGCGCCATTCCCGCGAACGCGTTCTGGAAAAGATGCGCGTATTCATGGACAAGCTGGAGCGCCACTACGGGCAGCGGCCGATCATCTACACGGCCCCTGATTTCTATAAGGACAATCTGACCGGCGAGTTCCAGGATTATCCCTTCTGGCTTCGTGCCGTGGCGCAGCACCCGTCCGTTGTTTATCCGGGCCGCAAGTGGCTGTTCTGGCAATATTCCGGCTCCGGCCTGTCGCACGGCGTCGATGGCCGCATCGACCTCAACGTCTTCAACGGCAGCGAGGATGCCTGGCATCGCTGGGTGGACCGCCGCTCGAGCTGAGGACGACGGACGTCAGCGTGCGAATTTTCTGGCGCCTGCAACGCACAGCACCACCACAAGCGTGATGCCGACCATTGCCGGGCTGACATCCTCGTGCAGCAGAGTTGCCGCGAGCACCAGCCCGAAGAACGGCTGCAGCAATTGCAACTGGCCCACGGCGGCGATGCCGCCCAGCGCCAGCCCGCGATACCAGAAGATAAAGCCGATCAGCATGCTGAACAGCGAGACATAGGCAAGGCCGCCCCAGGCCTGCGGATCGATGCCGGCAAGGGTTTCCGGCCCTGTGAAAAAGCTGAGTGGCAGCATTACGGGCAGGGATAGAACCAGCGCCCAGGAGATAACCTGCCAGCCACCCAGTTTGCGGGAAAGGGCTGCACCTTCGGCGTAACCAAGCCCGCAGACGACAATTGCGCCCAGCATCAGAAGATCGCCGGCAAGAGAGCCCCCAATCCCGGCGGCAAGCGAATTCCACAATGAATAACCCGCCACCAGAGCGCTGCCCAGGCAGGAGAACAACCAGAAGACAGGGCGAGGTCGCTCTCCACCGCGCAACACGGCAAAAATCGCGGTGGCGAGTGGCAACAATCCGACGAAGACGATGGAGTGCGCGGATGTCACATGCCGCAGCGCCAATGCAGTCAAAAGCGGAAAACCCACCACCACGCCGAAGGACACGATGAAAAGCGATGTCAGATCATCGCGCACCGGCCGTTTTTGCTTGAACAGAAAAAGCAAAGCGAGCGCCAGAAGTCCGGCAATGGTGGCGCGGGCGACGGTCAGGAACACCGGGTCAAAACCCGTTACCGCGACGCGTGTGGCGGGCAGGGAACCGCTGAATATCACCACCCCGATAAGGCCGCTCAGCCAGCCGCTTGTCGTCTTGTCCATGATTGTCTCCTGTATCTCCTGCCTTTCTTGATCCGGAACAGCTGGTGACAACAGCGACAATCATGTACAATTTCAAGAAACTGTTATGGTGGTCCAGGCGGTACGGCTGGAGGAAATTGTGGACGGGCAGGTTGTTGCGGGCACGCGCATAGAAAAGGTGATGGCAAATGTGCGGCAACGCATCGCCTCGCGCAGCCTCGTCCCGGGGGGCAGATTGCCGTCTGTCAGGGCGCTGGCAAAGGCCATGCAGCTCTCCACCTCCACCGTTGTCGAGGCCTATGACCGACTTGTGGCGGATGGCACCATAAGCTCTCGCCCGGGCTCCGGTTTTTTTGTGGCAGGTCCACTTGCGCCCCTGTCTCTGGCCGATATCGAGCCGCAGCTGGACAGGGCGGTGGATCCGCTATGGGTGTCGCGGCAGGCGCTGGACGAGGGGGCGGCTCTTGCCAAGCCCGGTTGCGGCTGGCTTCCCGCATCATGGATGCCGCAAGAGGCGCTGAGGCGGGCGATGAGAGGGCTTGCCCGGGCAGATGCCGTGTTGCTGACGGACTATGCGAGCCCGATGGGGCTGTTACCCCTGCGCCAGCTTTTATCGCGCAGGCTTGCCGAACATGGTGTGCAGGCGGGCGTCAGCCAGATCATGCTCACCGATTCCGGCACGCAGGCGATCGATCTTCTGTGCCGTTTCCTGCTGCAGCCGGGAGATACGGTGATTGTTGATGATCCCTGTTATTTCAATTTCCACGCCCTGTTGCGGGCGCATCGGGTGAAGATCGTCGGGGTGCCCTATACACCGACGGGGCCGGATTTGCCGTTATTCGAGCAGGCGCTGAAAGAGCACGCGCCGCGTCTTTATATTACCAATTCGGCTATCCATAATCCGACAGGCGCCAGACTTTCCGCGGTTTCCGCCCATCGCCTGCTGATGCTGGCCGAACAGGCGGGGCTGACCATCATCGAAGACGATATTTTTGCCGATTTCGAAACGCAAGCGGCACCAAGGCTCGCCGCTTTCGATGGTCTGAACCGTGTGGTTCAGATCGGCAGTTTTTCGAAAACGCTGTCCGCATCCGTCCGGTGCGGTTTCATCGCGGCGCCTGTGGCTTGGGTGGAAGCCTTGACCGATCTCAAGATTGCCACCGCTTTTGGTGGGGCGCATTTTTCGGCGGCGCTGGTCCTGTCGCTTTTGACGGATGGCAGTTATCGCAAGCATGTCGAGGCTCTCAGGCGACGTCTCGCCGCGGCGGTGCCGGAGGTATCGGCGCGTTTGAAGTCGATTGGATGCGTGCCCTGGATCGAGCCGCAGGCGGGCATGTTTTTGTGGTGCCGCCTGCCGGAAGGCGTCGATGCCGCCGATGTGGCGCGCCGGGCGCTTGCGCAGCAGGTGGTGCTGGCCCCCGGCAATGTTTTCAGCTCCTCGCAGAACGCATCCGGTTTCATGCGTTTCAACGTGTCGCAAATGGCTGATCCGCAGGTTCTGGCAACGCTGGCGCAAGCTCTCCGATAAGGGCGAACAGTGCCGTTTCCAGGCATGTTGCCACAAATCGGAACAAAATCCCGTGAACGCCGTTTTCTCCTCAGAATGAAGAGGAGGAATACCATGACATTCGATCCCAACAACCCGCGCCCGGACCGTGATCTTCGTCCGGAAGTGAATATCAGCAATGATCCGCGTGTCCGCACGTCTCCGTCCTGGATGCCGTGGTTGGCGATTATCGTTGTTGTTCTGGTCGGCGTCTTCGCTTGGTCGCAGATGAGTGGCCCGACAACAGATCCGGCAACGACATCCTCGACCACGCCGCCCGCAGTAACGGATCAGGCGCCGGCCCCCATGACACCGACGACCCCGGCAACGCCGCCTGCCAACAACACGGCACCGGCCAGCCCGAATACCGGCGGCACGCAGACCCAGCCGTAACGGCTTTAATGATCTGATAAAACCGCCTGCCTATCGGCAGGCGGTTTTCATTGCGATAAGGCTCAAAGCTGCTCCATGGCGGAGGGGTGATTGGAAAGCCTGGACCAGCGGGCGATCGATTCTTCG
Organism: Agrobacterium tumefaciens; assembly: GCA_025560025.1. Lineage (NCBI taxonomy): Bacteria > Pseudomonadati > Pseudomonadota > Alphaproteobacteria > Hyphomicrobiales > Rhizobiaceae > Agrobacterium > Agrobacterium tumefaciens. The sequence continues at coordinate 2,825,287 of CP048485.1, forward strand.
GCGAGCGCTGAAAGCGTAATACTTCCAAACCGGGAGAGAAGAATTGTCTCCGCCTCCCTCATGGCATCGAAAAGCGCTGCATTGACGGCCTGCTCGATGACACAGTTGGGATTGTCGCCGGCCAGACCGATTGAGAAGAGTTCGGGAGTGCCAAGTGCCCGATAGATATCGAGCAGCGTGATTTCGCTGAGCGGCCGCGCCAGCACCCAGCCGCCGCCATGACCCTTTTCAGAGGAAACGTAACCGTGCTCCCGAAGGCCCGCCATGGTTCTGCGCACCACCACCGGATTGGTCTGAAGCATGGCGGCGATACTCTCGGAGGTCGCGGCGCCCTCATGTTTTTCCATATGGATCAGAATATGCAGCACCCGTGAGAGGCGCGTGTCGTGTCTCATTGCTGAAGCCCGCCTGTTTTGCGCGACGCTACCAGTTTTAGAATGACGTAACAATATAAGTTGCATGACTATTGACTCCAAAAATCACGTAACAATATAAGTATCGTGAAATCGAGCGAGCGCTTCCGGCTCGGCTTTGAAACGATAGGTGCATCATGAAATACGACGTCATCATCATTGGCGGCAGCTATGCCGGCCTCTCCGCCGCCTTGCAGCTCGGCCGCGCCAGAAAAAACATCCTGGTGGTGGATGCAGGCGAGCGAAGAAACCGCTTCGCCAGCCATTCCCACGGGTTTCTCGGACAGGATGGCAAGGCTCCGGGAGAAATCATCGCCGAGGCGCGCCATCAGATCGAGCGCTATCCGACGATAGATTGGTTACAGGGCAGGGTGACGGATGCCGCAGGGGTCTTTGACGATTTCGTCGTCGAGATCGATGGCGACCGTCGCGAGAGGGCAGCCCGCCTTATCCTTGCCATGGGCGTTACCGACGAGTTGCCTGATATAATTGGGCTGAAAGAGCGCTGGGGCAGCACCGTCTTCCATTGCCCCTATTGCCATGGGTACGAACTGAACCAGGGCAAGATCGGCGTCATCGCGGCCTCGCCGCTTGCCATCCACCATGCGCTGATGCTGCCGGACTGGGGTGAGACGACCTTTTTTACCAATGGTGCCTTCGCACCTGATGCGGAACAGAATGCACTGTTGTCGGCGCGCCGGGTGCGAGTGGAAAAGGACCGCATCAAGGAAATCGCAGGACATGCCGATGTCGTTCTCGCGGACGGACGCAGCATCGCATTGGCTGGCCTTTTCACTCAACCGAGCTTGAAAATTCCCGCCGGCTGGATCGAAAAGCTCGGCTGCACGGTGGAAGAAGGCCCGATGGGATCGAGCATCGTGACGGACGCTATGAAACAGACCACGGCCCGCGGCGTCTTCGCCTGCGGCGATGTGGCAAGGCCTGCCGGCTCGGTCGCCCTTTCTGTGGGCGACGGCGCAATGGCAGGGACTGCGGCTCACAGGTCGATCATGTTCCCGGAGTGATCAGTGCGAAACAAGGCTCAGCCAGCGCCCCGGAGGAATGCCGTAAGCATTTTTGAAGTGGCGGGTAAAATGCGCCTGATCCGCAAAGCCGCAGGCAAATGCCGTCTCCGCAAGACCCGCACCCGCCCGCATCATGCCCTTGCATTTTTGCAGCCGCCGCATGATGAGATAGCGGTGCGGGCTCGTGCCTAACAGGCAACGGAAGTGCCGAAAGAGGGTAAAGCGATCAAGCCCGCTTATTTGCTCCAGCTCCTCCGAACCCACGGCGGTGGCGCTGTTTTCAAGCAGATAGTCCCGGCAACGAAAAACGGCGATCCGGTCAGGCCGCTTGATGGTTGTCGCGCCTCCGTTTGAATGTTTCCAAAGCAAATCCGCCAGTCTCGATTGCCAGTCAATCAATAGCAGATTGTCCGGCTCCCCTTCGAGATTGGCGAGAGCCTCTGTCAGGCATTGCCGGAACTCATCGTCCTCGATGACCGGATTTTTTGCAAAGGGCAGTGAGCGCAAGCCGGTCGTCGCCTCGCTCGTTTTTTCCGGCGGAAGGTAGAGCATGCGGTAGCGCAGACCTTCATCGGTGCCCGCGCCGCCGTCGTGAATTTCATCCGGATGAAGCACGATCACCTTTCCGGGCGTGCTGAAATGCGATGTGCCGCGATAGGAAAAAGTCTGGACGCCGGCAAGCGTGACACCCAGCGCATAGGTGTCATGGCGATGCGGCGCATAGGCATTGCCATGAAAACGCGCTTCGATACGCTCGATGCCCTCGCTGGAAGGTGCCTGCACGATCCCCTCGAATCTGCACGAACGTTCAAGATCACTGACGCCCTGGGGCTTTATGATCGCTTCTCTCTCAAAACCACAGCCAGATTGAGTTCGCATGTTTGATACCAAGATCGCCATCATCCTTCGCGATGACCTTGCCGTGTGGCAAAAACTGAACGTCACCGCATTCCTTATGTCCGGTATTGTCGCCCAGACCGGAGAAATCATCGGAGAACCATACCGCGACGGGGCGGGCAACGTCTATAATCCCCTGTCCGTCCAGCCCGTTGTCGTCATGGCCACGGATCAGGAGGCGCTGCGTAAAATCCATCAGCGATCCCTCGAACGCGATGTTACGACGTCGCTCTATATCGAAGAAATGTTCTCCACCGGGCACGATGTCGCCAACCGTCAGGTATTCTTGGAGTTTTCTCCTGACAACGCCAGAGTGGTCGGCATGGCGCTGAGGGCGGATAAGAAGATCGTCGACAAGATCACCAAAGGCGCGAAGTTACACGATTGAGAATCGTGTCGCCAAACAAAAAGGGAGGCCGAAAGCCTCCCTTGTAAAAAACAATGCGATGGAGCCGCTTATTCGTCGTTCATCTTCAAGGCGGCGATGAAGGCTTCCTGCGGAATTTCCACCTTGCCGAACTGGCGCATGCGCTTCTTGCCTTCCTTCTGCTTGTCCAGAAGCTTGCGTTTGCGCGTCGCATCGCCGCCATAGCATTTCGCCGTCACGTCCTTGCGCAGCGCGCGTACGGTTTCGCGGGCGATGACCTTGCCGCCGATGGCTGCCTGGATCGGGATCTGGAACATGTGCGGCGGAATGAGTTCCTTCAGCTTTTCGCACATGCCGCGTCCGCGCCGGTCGGCCGCCGAGCGGTGCACCAGCATCGACAGCGCATCCACCGGATCGCCGTTGACGAGGATCGACATCTTGACGAGATCGCCTTCGCGATAGTCGATGATGTTGTAGTCGAACGAGGCGTAACCCTTGGAGATGGATTTCAGCCGGTCGTAGAAATCGAACACCACTTCGTTGAGCGGCAATTCATAGGTGATCATCGCGCGGTTGCCGACATAGGTCAGCTCCGTCTGCAGGCCGCGCCGGTCCTGACAGAGTTTCAGGATGCCGCCGAGATATTCGTCCGGCGTCAGGATCGTCGCCTTGATCCACGGCTCGCGGATTTCCTTGATCTTCACAACGTCAGGCATGTCGGCCGGGTTGTGAAGTTCCTTCTCCGTGCCATCCGTCAGTGTCATTTCATAGACAACCGAAGGCGCCGTGGCGACGAGATCGAGATTGAACTCGCGCTCGAGGCGTTCCTGAATGATCTCGAGATGCAGCAGGCCGAGGAAGCCGCAGCGGAAACCGAAGCCGAGGGCGGCGGAGGATTCCATTTCAAAGGAGAAGGAGGCGTCGTTGAGGCGAAGCTTGCCCACCGCCGCGCGCAAATCTTCGAAGTCGGCCGCGTCGACCGGGAAGAGGCCGCAGAATACCACGGGCTGCGCCGGCTTGAAGCCGGGCAGGGCCTGCGCCGTCGGGCGCTTGTCGTCGGTGATGGTGTCGCCAACACGCGTATCGGCGACTTCCTTGATTGAGGCGGTGATGAAACCGATCTCGCCGGGGCCGAGGCTGTCGACATTGACCATCTTCGGGGTCAGCACGCCAACGCGCTCGATGCCGTATTTCGCGCCGGAACCCATCATGCGGATCTGCTGGCCCTTGCTCAGCACACCGTCGATGACGCGCACGAGAACCATGACGCCGAGATAGGTGTCGTACCAGCTATCGACCAGCAGGGCTTTCAGCGGTCCGTTTTCGCCGACTTCGCTCTTCGGCGGCGGCAGACGGTGGACGATGGCTTCCAGAACATCGGGAATGCCAAGACCGGTCTTAGCGGAAATCATCACGGCGTCAGAAGCATCGATGCCGATCACTTCTTCGATCTGTTCCTTGATGCGGTCGGGCTCGGCCGCCGGCAGGTCGATCTTGTTCAGTACCGTGACCAGCTCGTGATCGTTGTCGATCGCCTGATAGACGTTGGCGAGCGTCTGGGCTTCCACGCCCTGCGATGCGTCCACCACCAGCAGCGAACCTTCACAGGCCGAAAGCGAGCGGGACACTTCATAGGCAAAGTCGACGTGGCCGGGGGTGTCGATGAGGTTCAGCACATAGGTCTCGCCGTTATTCGCCTTGTAATGCAGGCGCACGGTCTGGGCCTTGATGGTGATGCCGCGCTCGCGTTCGATATCCATCGAATCGAGAACCTGTTCCGACATGTCGCGTTCGGCAAGGCCGCCCGTCGACTGGATCAACCGGTCGGCCAGCGTCGATTTGCCGTGATCGATGTGGGCAACGATCGAGAAGTTGCGGATATGGTCCAGGGGCGTGCGGGTCGAATTTGTGCTCATGTCCCGCGCTATAGCAGGGGCTTGTCACACCGCAAAGCGGGAATTTGGTTAAAAGCCTTTTAAAATGGGCTTTTCAGATCGCAAATTGCTCCGGCCAGTCGCGGCGGGTGGCCACCTGTCCTTCGGTTCGGAGCCTTGCGACGGCGGCAAGATCGATATCGGCAATCAGAAGCGTGCTCTGTGTCACCGCATCGCTTTCGCTTTCCGCGACGATACCGGATGCGGGCATGCCGTAGTCGGACGGCACGTAAAGGGCGGCGCGGCCGCGATTCTCATCGACGGCGGGAGACCATGGGGCCTCCCCCGCCGTGGGGGCGGAAAGAACGGCATATTGATTTTCCAGCGCCCGTGCCTGCGCGCCAATCCGCACCCGGTAAGCGCCCGCCAGCGTGTCGGTGCAGCTGGGGGCGAGAACGAGTTCGACGCCCAGCTCCGCCAGCCTGCGGCCCAGCATCGGAAACTCGTTGTCGTAGCAGATGAGAATGCCGAGCCTGCCGATTGGCGTCGCGAAGGCTTTCAGACCCTCGATGCCGGCATCAATGTTCCATTGCTCCCGCTCGAAACGGGTCATGATCTGCTTGTCCTGATAACCGATCAGCCCATCCGGGCCGAACAGCCATGCGCGGTTGCGGAACTTGCCGTCGGGGTCCTTCACCGGCGCGCTACCCGGCTGGAAGAGGATTTGATGTTGCCGCGCCAGTTCCTCGCAAAGCTCCACCCAGGAGGGGATCAGTCGTTGAAGTTCTTCAATGGAACGATGCAGATCGGCCCGGATATCTGGCGGCAATTGCCCGGTCAGCGTCATCGCCGAATATTCCGGCAAAAGCAGCAGCTCGGCACCCTTTTCCTTCGCCTCGCGGACAATGGCGGAAAGATGTGCGGCGTAAGCCTCCCATGTCTCGATCAGTTCGATGGCATATTGGCTGGCGGCAACTCGGGTCATCTGTTTCCGTCTCCTGCGGCGATGTTCTTCATCCAGAAGGACAGGGGTTTCGGGCTTTCGGCGCTTTCGTCGAGGTCCTGCCATGTGAAACTGGTGCGCAGTTCCGGGTGATGGCGATAACCGCGCTTTTCCCAGAAGGCGTTCAGCGGAACGTAGTCCGCCGGCCGGCGTGGATGGTCTGCGGGCCGCTCCACCGCACAGAAAGTGCACCGCTCGAAGCCGAGCCGCCTTGCATGCGCCTCCCGTTCCTCGAAGAAGCGCACGCCGACGCCATGGCCGCGATAGCCGGGCAGCAGCACGCTTTCACCGAAGTAGAATATCCGGTCCGGATCGTAACCCGCTTTGACGAAAGGCGTCTTTACCTCTTCGGTCTCCGACACCATCGGCATGCCGGTCGACATGCCGACCACTTTGCCGCCATCGAGCGCCAGAACGAAAACCGCGCCGTCCGTATCGGCATAGGTCGCGAGATAGTTGCGCTCATAGTCCAGCGAGCCATCATAGAGATAGGGAAAGGCGCGGAATACTTCGATCCGCAGCCGCGCCAGGTCATCGAAATAGGGGACGGCGTCGATGCCGGAAAGAGACTTGATTTCGACGGTCATGGGCATTTTCACTTTCGGTTGCACTGGTTATACCGTCATGGAAAACCCGCGCAAGCATTGAACGGAGAAGACGATGACCGCCACAGAGACCATCCGCGCTTACTACGATGCCTTCAACCGTCAGGACATGGATGCCTTTCTGGCCCTTCTTCACGATGAGGTGGTGCATGACATCAATCAGGGCGAGCGCCAGACCGGCAAGGCCGCTTTCGCCTCCTTCATGGACCACATGAACCGCTGCTATAAGGAAAATCTCACCGACATGGTGATCATGGCGAGCGACGACGGCAAGCGTGCTTCCGCGGAATTCATCGTGAACGGCGAATATCTCGCAACCGATGAAGGTTTGCCCGAAGCCGATGGCCAGAAATACGTCCTGCCAGCCGGTGCCTTCTTTGATCTCAAGGACGGGAAAGTTAGTCGAGTAACGAACTACTATAATCTGAACGACTGGATTGCCCAGGTTGGCGCCTGAGACACGCATTTTGCTGCCAAACAACCGGCGGCAAACACGATGATCAATTTCCACTGTCATGGATATTGACTCCATCATATGAGAGTGCAATTCTCATATGATGGAAAACGAAGATCATATTCTTGAACGCTCTATCGGGGAGCGGATCAAAACATTGCGGGCTGAAAACGGCCTGACGCTGGACCGGCTTGCGTCCGAATCCGGCGTCAGTCGCGCCATGATTTCCCGGATCGAGCGTGGTGAGGCGAGCCCCACGGCCTCGCTGCTGGCCCGCATCTGCGCAGCCCTTGGCCTTTCGCTCTCCGGTTTCTTCGCCGAAAACGAAGAGGCTGTTTCCCCGCTCATGAAAAAGCGTGATCAGCAGCTCTGGAAAGATCCGGAGACCGGTTATGTCCGCCGCGCCATTTCCCCGCCGCGTGTGGGATCCGATGTCGATATCGTTGAAGTCGAATTTCCGGCTGGTGCGCGCGTGGGTTTCCCTCCGCATGCGGCGAGCCGGGGGATGACGCAATATGTCTGGCTTTTCGAAGGTGTGCTGGAAATGACGAGCGGCGGAGACGTTCACCGGCTGGAACCCGGCGATTGCCTTTTCATGCCGGTTGGCGAGGGGCATGTTTTCCACAATCCTACCGAAAAACCCGCCCGTTATGCCGTCGTACTGGATCAAAGACAGCGCTGATTTTCCCGACAGGAGTTCATATGACCACCATCCGCGTGTTGAACGGGCAAGAGACCATCGATGTCTTGCCCGAACTCTGTGAGGTTCTGGCTGCCTGTGTGAACGGCGGCGCATCCGTCGGTTTCATGTTGCCTTTTTCGCCGCAGGATGCGCAGCCTTTCTGGCAGGCCGTTGCAGAAGCGGCAGGCGAGGGCAGCACCATTCACGTGGTGGCGGAGGTGGATGGCAGGGTGGTGGGCACTGTTCAGGTCGGCCTTGCCTCCAAACCCAACCAGCCGCATCGCGGCGATCTGATGAAGCTCCTCGTGCACCCGTCCGCGCGGGGCCTCGGGCTTGCCCGCAAACTCATGCAAAAGGTGGAAGAGGAGGCGGCGAAACGTGGTCGTACCCTTTTGGTGCTGGATACGGCCACGGGCAGCGACGCCGAGGCGATTTATCCTCGCCTCGGCTGGGAGCGGGTCGGCGTCATCCCCGATTACGCTTTGTTTCCGGATGGACGCTTTTGCGGCACGACCCTGTTTTACAAGCGGATCGGCTAGGCCTCTCAGTCTGCCGCCTTACTGACCCGGCTTAAGCGTGCGGTTGAAGGCGGCAGCGATCATCGTCTCCAATTGTGCGTGAATATCCGCACGGTCCCGTGGTCCGGCCGGTTCGCAGATCGGATCGCGCTCGCCGACGGATTTGAGAAAGGCGTCGGCACCCGGTTTGCACAGCGGCAGGAAGCTGAAATGATTGGCCTCATCTACCTGCTGATAGGTCGCGCCGGGCACTTCGTCCGCGAGTTTATCCGCAAGCACGGCGGGCGGAATTTTGCCCCTGCTGCCCAGATTGATGAAGGTCAGCGGAATATCGATCTGCTTCAGGCTATCAGGCTGAAAGGCGAGCGCCAGACCGGGATCAACCAGCACTGCGGAACGGATGCGGGGATCGCGGTTCTGCTGCTCGAAACGGGCCTTGTCGAGGGTTCTGAGATCGAGCTTCGGCACGTCGACCGCCTCGTCATTGAGGTAACCCCGGCCACCGGCGAACCATTGGCAATCCATCATCGTGGAATAGTCTTTGCAATAGCGCGCATAGGCATCGAGATCGGCGCGCGCACCCGAAATCTCCATCGCCGCGCTACCGCCGAGCGAAAAGCCGAGCACGCCAATCCTTTGCGCGTCAATCGCGCTCGACCATTTGCCCTTCGCCGTTAGAACAGTGACAATCGTGGAGAGATCGTCCTTTCGCTCCCAGATTTTCGGCGTGTCGGCGGGTGTGGAATCGCCGCTAGTCGTGCCGGGGTGGTTGGCTCCCGCCACAATGAAACCTTCGCTCGCAAGTCTTGCGGCTATCCACGCCATGCCGGACACTCGTGAACCCGAGCCGTGGGATAGAAGCACAAGCGGCAGGCGCCCCGGTTTCACGGCGCCATCCTTGACCATTGGCGTGCCCTGAAAAATCCGGTCATCGCCGGAAAGCGTCTGCGTGCCCTTTCCGTCGGATGGGTACCAGATTGTGACGGCAAGGTCCTTGCCGCGTGCTGGCGAATGGATGGTGGTTTCGCTGACGCCGACAGCCTCGCCTGCAAGAACAGGCTGGGTGACGAGAGCTGAAAACAGGATGGTCGTGATGGTGGTGATAGGGCGCATGAAAACCTCGTGCGGTTGGAAAGAACGGGGTTCAATCTGCGCCGCGACATGTTTTTTGCGTCCTTGATCGTGTTAAAGGTCGTCCCGAAACGCGATCTGGTCCATGAATTGGCGATATAGGCCGTTGTTCCGGGGATATTCATTCGTGCTGTTCATTCCGCTGCCTTTCGTCGTGGCGCTTCTGCTGGTTGTCATGTTCATCGTTTTCTTGCGAGGCGGAGACGATGTGCGAACCAATCGGGCCTTTCTGACGCTGATCACGCTTTGTGCCGTGCAATCTGTCCTTGTCGGCCTGCGCTGGGGGTATGGCGTCAGCGAAACGCGTTATGTTTTGCCGGTCCTCGCCGCCTGCCTGCCGCCGCTCGTCTACATCGCTTTTCGTGGGCTGATGAGAGTGGCGGCCGAGAGCAGGATAGCGATGCTCGCCAACCTCGTCCTGTCGCCTTTGCTCGTCGTCATCATGGAATTCACCTGGCCGATGGCGATTGATCTTGCGCTGATTGTCATCTTTGTCGGCCACGCCATTGCCCTGCTTCTTCTTGGCAGAAAGGGCCCAGATGGGCTGGACGAGGCGCAATTTGCCAGCGTCACCTCGGCGCACCGGGCGCTTATTATCGCTGCCATCGCTCTTTGTGTTTCTGCCCTGTTTGATCTTCTGGTGTTTTTCGATTTCGAATGGGCGCATGGGCAGAATGTTGCAGCGCTGGTCAGCAACGCCAATCTTTTCGGCCTGCTGCTGATTGGCCTCATGGCCGCGCTGGCCGGCAGGAGCAAGGCGCCGCAAACAGCCATAGAACCTATCGCGGAATTGTCAGCGTCGGCGGAGCCATCGGAACAGGATTGGGATATCGTTGCAAGGGTTGACCGGCTGATGGAGACGCAGGCGCTTTACCGCGACGAGAACCTCAACCTGTCGCGGCTTGCAAGACGCCTCGGCCTGCCGAGCCGGCAGATATCAGGCGCGATTAACCGCTCGCTCGGCGTCAATGTCTCGCAATATGTCAACCAGTTGCGCATCCGCGAAGCCTGCCGGCTGCTGGAAGAGACGGAGCAATCGGTGACGGCGATCATGCTATCCTCCGGCTTCCAGACCAAGTCCAACTTCAACCGCGAATTTCGCCGCGTCACCGGCATGAGCCCGGTCGACTGGCGGGAGCGTGAAGTGTGGAAGCTGGTCTCGCCAAACAAAACGGTCACCCGGCCGATACCGGATGACCGTCTCAAGATCGTCGGAAAATGATGGGGGATCAGAGCGTGCCGTTGCGCTGCTGGATCATCATGTAGGTGTCATAGGTATATTCGGCGATCTGCGCCCAGAGATAGGCGTCCTTCTTGAAGGCCTGCTGGCTCTCGTAGATCTTCTTGAAGCTTTCGTTCTTGGCCGAAATCTCCGCATAGGTGTCCTGGGCCGCCTTGTGGCAGACATCGAGGATTTCCTGGCTGAAGGGGCGCAGGATGGCGCCCTGCGCCACGAGTTCCTTCAGTGCCTTGGGATTGCGGGCGTCGTAACGTTCCAGCATGCTGGCGCTGCCAGCGGCGCAGGCGTCTTTCAGGATGCGCTTGTAGTTCTCCGGCAACTCATTGAACTTCTGCAGGTTCACGAAGGCATGCACGGCCGGGCCGCCTTCCCACCATGCCGGGTAGTAGTAATATTTCGCGACCTTGTAGAAGCCGAGCTTCTGGTCGTCATAGGGGCCGACGAATTCGGTGGCGTCAATCGTGCCCTTTTCCAGAGCCGCATAGACATCGCCGCCGGCGATCTGCTGCGGTGTCACGCCGACCTTCTGCATCACCTGGCCGGTCAGGCCGGCAATGCGCATCTTCAGGCCCTTGAGGTCATCGATGGTGTTGATTTCCTTGCGGAACCAGCCACCCATCTGGGCACCGGTATTGCCGAGCAGGATCGAGTAGATATTGTGCTGCGCCAAGAACTCATTGAGCAACTCGTTGCCGCCGGCCTGATTGAACCAGGCATTGGTCTGGCGTGCATTGAGGCCGAAGGGAACCGAGGTTCCGAGCGCGAAGGTCGGATCCTTGCCAACGTAATAATAGGCGCAGGTATGCGCCATTTCGACGGTCCCGGCCGTCACCGCATCTGCCGCCTGCAGCGCCGGCACGATTTCGCCGCCAGCGAAATGCTGGATGACAAAGTTTCCGCCAGAAGCTTCCTTGACATGATCGGCAACCATCTGGCCGGAGCCGAAAAGAATGTCGAGGCCCTTGGTGAAGGACGATGTCATGCGCCAGGTGATCTTGGGGTTTTCCTGCGCGATAGCCGGAGCGGCCAGTGCCGTTGCGGTAACACCGGCGCCAAGAGCGCCTGCCTTGCGGATAAATGATCTGCGATCCATGTCGATGAGCCCTGCTATGTCTGCATATTACAGGCGAACCGCACGGTACGCCTCCCGCTGGCTACTAAACATTTATCCTTGTTACCATCAAGGGGAATGTTTCAAACTCGCGCGCTCTTCTGCGACGCTTGCCGATTGTTGCTTTGGCACCCTATCACGCCCTTCTTGTGACCATGCCTCAGATGTATTTATGGCTGCGCGCGATTTAATGCGGGGTCATCCAGCGCGGGGTTGTAAAATAACGAAAGCGTCAGGCTTCTGGCGATGCGTTCGGCCGTTTCCATGAACCAGTCATGGGCCTGTCTGCTCGGCGCGATATCGTCGAGCGTGGTCGAAAATAGCGCGAGCCATTGGGGGAAAAGTTCGGCAGTCATATCTTTTACGCCCAGATGGGCCTGCACGGGCTTGCCGCCGTAACCGCCATTCTTGAAGGCGACTGCCGACCAGAACTGTTTCATCCTGGCCATGTGTTCCGGCCAGCGTCCGGCAAGCCGCGCGTCAAAGACTGGCCCGAGCGTCGGGTGTTGCAGAACGCGAGCGTAGAATGTCTCCACCAGCAGATCAACGAAACCGGCATCGACGCCGATCTCTGCCATGGCTTTTTCCGCCCTGTGCTGAATTTCCGCGCTGTGGGCGGCTCTGGCCGTAACGTCATTCTGCATGGTGTTTCCTTTTTTGCGAATTTACCCCGCTGCGATGTGGCCTGCAATGCGACCCTTTGCCTTATTAGAATTATTCTAAGAAGGCTTGATCCCGGTGCGATGCGGATGTATTTAGAATTATTCTAAAAAGGTTTTCAACCATGTTTCGCAGTCTTTTTTCCCTGTCCAAACGTCCCTTTTCCTCCCTCGGCGAGCAGGAAATCCTCGCGCTCGCCATTTCCTCAGAAGAAGACGATTCCCGTATCTATCGCTCCTATGCCGATCATCTGCGTGCACAATATCCGCAGTCCGCAAAAGTCTTCGATGATATGGCCGAGGTCGAGCAGCAGCATCGAAACGTGCTGATCGACATGCATCGCCGCCGCTTCGGAGAAACCATCCCACTGATCCGCCGCGAACATGTGCGTGGTTTTTATGAGCGCACCCCGGACTGGCTGGTGAAGAACCTGTCGCTCGAAAAAATCCGCGCCCAGGCCGAATTGATGGAAGCCCAGGCGATCCGCTTCTACGATGAGGCTCTCAAGCGCACCAGCGATGCCTCGACGCGCAAGCTCCTCGGCGATCTGGCCGAGGCGGAGCGGGGTCACGAAGACATCGCGCAGATGCTGGAAGAAAAACACCTCGATGAAAACGGCAAGACCGAAGAGGCGGAAACCGCAAAACGGCAATTTCTTCTGACCTATATTCAGCCGGGCCTTGCGGGGCTTATGGATGGCTCCGTCTCGACGCTCGCGCCGATTTTCGCGGCAGCCTTTGCCACGCAGGATACCTGGCAGACCTTCCTTATCGGCCTCTCGGCCTCTGTCGGTGCGGGCATCTCCATGGGCTTTACCGAGGCCGCCCATGATGACGGCAAGCTTTCTGGCCGCGGTTCTCCGGTAAAGCGGGGCCTGGCCTCAGGCATTATGACGGCCATCGGTGGTCTCGGCCACGCATTGCCCTATCTCATTCCGCATTTCTGGACGGCAACGGCAATTGCTGCCGTCGTCGTTTTCGTGGAACTCTGGGCCATCGCCTTTATTCAGAACCGCTTCATGGAAACGCCGTTCCTGCGGGCAGTGTTTCAGGTGGTGCTTGGCGGCTCGCTGGTACTCGCGGCCGGTATCATCATCGGCAACGGGTGAGAGCTGGAAAGGCTGCGAGAATAATGACCGAGGCTTGTCGGATAACGGCCTTGCCTAAAACGCGACGTCATTCTCGGGCTTGACCCGAGAATCCATAAGCCACTGAAATTGTGGATCCTCGGGTCAAGCCCGAGGATGACGGAGGCAAGGTTCTCCAGCCGATCAGCGCAATGCGCCAACCAGAACGTCGCGGCCATCCTCGATGGAGACCCAGCGGCCCGTATTGAAGGACGCCTGCCGCTTCAGATAGGTATAGTTGGTGTCGGTCCAGAGCTTCACGTCGTCGGTGAGATTGTCGAGAATGTAGTCACCGTCGGTCGTCCTGAGCGTCAGCACGGCATGGCCTTCGCCGTCCGGTTTGCGCACAACGGTGATCAGCAGGTCGGCGACGGAGAAACCGCGCTCGATGAGCTTCTTGCGCTTCAGCAGCACGAAGTCTTCACAGTCGCCGGCGGTCGTCGGATATTCCCAGACCTCGTCCTTGCCGTAGATTTCCTGATCGGTCATCGCGACGACGGTGGCATTGACGGAGGTATTGATTTCGCGAACAACACCCCAGCCATAGTCCGTGACGCGCGGCGGCGGCGTCATCTTGCTGCGAATATTGCACTCGTCCGCATATTTCTGACAGAATTCATAATGACCGATCGGCTGGGATGTAATTCCGCCCGTCACCATGGAAGGGCTTCCCTTGGTTTCCGCCATGGCGGAAGCAGCAGTCATTAGCCCGGCGGCAACTGCAGACAGCAGCGCACGCGCCAGCGGTGCGTTCATCATGAAACCCGTCCCTTAAATTCTTAACGAAAAGTTAAGAGGGATAGGGGGTTTGAGTCAATCGCTAGCAAACGGCGGTGCGCAAGACTCGTTGAATATGGTTAAGAGCGTTGCGCAAATGCCTATATTGCAAGGGCTTTGACGGCTGCCAGCATTCTGTCGATATCCTGGGGCCGGGAAAGCCGGTGGTCACCGTCACGGATCAGGGTCAGGACGACATCATCGGCGGGAAGATGTTCCATAAGCTTCAGCGCATGCTGATAGGGAACATCGGGATCGCGCATGCCCTGCAGGATGTGAACGGGGCAGCCGGTCGTGATGATGCCCTTGAGGACCCGGTTCTGCTTCCCGTCTTCCATGAGCGCACGGGTGAAGATGTTGGGCTCGGGGCTGTATTCCGAATGTTCCTCGAAGTAGCCCTTTTCCTCGAGCGACGCCTTTTCAGCATCGCTCAGGCTCGGCTCTATCAGTTCTGCAGTGAAATCGGGCGCTGGCGCAATCAGGACCAGCCCCGCGACGGATGGCGCGTCGCCGCTTTTGCGCAACTCCTCGACCATGCGCAGTGCAATCCATCCGCCCATTGAAGAGCCGATGAGGATGACGCGCGATGGCGCCTTCGCCCGCACCACGGCAAGCGCTTCTTCCAGCCATCTTGAGATCGTGCCCTTCTTGAAGTCGCCGCCGGAAGCGCCGTGGCCGGAATAATCGAGCCGCAAACAGGAAAGGCCGTTTTCCGCCGCAAAGCGATCGAGTTCGACCGCCTTGGTTCCGGTCATGTCGGAACGATAGCCGCCCAGCCAGACCAGCATGGGCGTGTTCGCGCCCGAAGCCGCCGGGCGATGAAGAAAGGCGATATCGCGGGCATCGTCGCCCGCCCCTACGTGCAGGAATTCAGCGGCTTGTTCGGTCATGTATATGCAATTCTCCTGATTTTCGTGCAATATCGGCGGCGTATTTGCAAAAACCGTGGCAACAGGTGATCTTTTCGGGCAGATATGCTATTGACTTCGCCACGGCAATAACGACATTTCCGCCGCTTGTACCAAACAAGCTGTTTTTTGCTGACGTGATCCAGAAACAGATCAGGAGAATACGACCATTCGCAGACCTTTCAAAGCCGATGCCCCCGTCAAGGAGGGGCCGCGCTCCAACCGGGAAATTCGGGTTCCCAGAGTTCAGCTTATTGATGAAGAAGGCCAGAACCTCGGTAGCATGCCGACGGATCAGGCTTTGAAGATGGCGGAGGAGGCTGGTCTCGATCTCGTTGAGATTTCGCCGAACGCTGAACCGCCGGTATGCAAGATCCTCGATCTCGGCAAGCTGAAATACTCGACCCAGAAGAAGGCGGCCGAGGCGCGCAAGAAACAGAAGATCGTTGAGGTCAAGGAAATCAAGATGCGCCCCAACATCGACACGCATGACTATGACGTGAAGATGAAGGCGATGAACCGGTTCTTTGACGAAGGCGACAAGGTGAAGGTAACGCTGAAGTTCCGTGGCCGCGAAATGGCCCACCAGGAACTTGGCATGAAGCTTCTCCTTCAGGTGAAGGAAGACACCCAGGCAATTGCCAAGGTTGAAGCCGAGCCGAAGCTGGAAGGCCGTCAGATGATGATGGTTCTCGCCCCGAAATAATCTTTTTACGCGTTCACATCACTGGCGCGTATCCCACCGCAAGGGGAAATTCTCATTCCCCGTTGCGCTTTTAGCCGACTGCGGTTATAAGCGCGCGTCCGAACGGTCCGGCAGGGCATGCCGAGGCCGTTCCTGAATAGCTTGAAATAGGCCTCGTCTGCCTGTTTCGATACAAAAAACGGAGTAGCAAAATGCCCAAGATGAAGACGAAGTCCGCTGCAAAGAAGCGGTTCAAGATCACCGCTACCGGCAAGGTTGTTGCAGCCGCCGCCGGTAAGCGCCACGGCATGATCAAGCGTACCAACAAGTTCATTCGCGACGCGCGTGGAACCATGGTTCTCGCCGAAGCTGACGGCAAGAAGGTCGTCAAGAACTACCTGCCGAACGGTCTCTGAGACTTTTCCGCACTTTTGGACACTTTAAGGAGATCATGACATGGCACGCGTAAAACGTGGCGTAACTTCCCGCGCCAAGCACACCAAGACACTCAAGGCAGCCAAGGGCTTCTACGGCCGCCGCAAGAACACCATCCGCGCAGCAAAGGCTGCCGTGGATCGTTCCAAGCAGTACGCTTACCGCGACCGCAAGGTCAACAAGCGCAACTTCCGCGCTCTGTGGATCCAGCGTATCAACGCTGCTGTTCGCGAATTCGGCCTGACCTACGGCCGCTTCATCGACGGTCTGAACAAGGCTGGCATCGAAGTCGACCGCAAGGTTCTGTCCGACATGGCTATCCATGAGCCGGCAGCATTCGGCGCGCTCGTTGAAGCAGCGAAGAAGGCGCTTGAGTACCTCAAGGATGCTGGTACGGCCAACGAGTTTGAAACCGCTGTAAAGTAATTACGGCGCGGACAATCTGTTGTTCATTTGAAACCCGCGCCGGTTCTCCGGCGCGGGTTTTTTATTTTTGGAATCCACGGCAGTTCCTGCAGGGCGTGCAAGCACCGTGCATACGGATCAAAGAAAAAGGGTGGAGCATCTGGCCGGGTTTCGGTCGGCAAATTCCTGGGGGTAAAAATGGTGGTTGCCGCAAGCGAGGCGGAAAAAGTGAAGGGTTTCCACGTCCATCTTGAAGATGGCGATATCGCGGCCCTGATGCAGGCTCTGCTCAAGAGTGAGCGACGGGTGCAGAAACTCGAGCTTTCCACAACGACCGTCTGGATCAAGCGTCAGGGCACGGAAACGCCGTCCTGGTGGATAAAGCTGCAGACATTTCTCGCCAAACTGCTGCCCTATACCTTCATGCGACCTTCTCCGCCGCTTGATGGCGCAGGCCTGATGCGCCGCGAACTTGAAACGCTTCACGTCTTCAAGGCGCGGGGTTTCCTTGTGCCTCCCGTCATCTATTCCTCGCTGACGGCGGTCGTGCTGGGAGATGTCGGCCCGACCGTGATGGAGCGCATGGACGCGATGAAGGTCGCAACGCCCGTGGAGCATGACGCCTTGCTGGTGAAATCCGCCGAAGCGCTCGGCGAGTTGCATGCGGCGGGCCTTTGCCACGGACGGCCGCATGTGCGCGACTTCTTTATCCAGGATGGGCGCATAGGCTTCATGGATTTCGAGGAGCGCCCGCAGGAGGTCATGCCGCTTGAGACGGCGCAGGCGCGCGATGTCTGGCTGCTGTTTTTACAGGTCGCGACCCGGGCCTGCGATGCGCCGAAAACCTGCGATGCGGCCTTTGCCCGCTGGCGCGAAAACGCCCCGCCACGGGCGCTGGAAGAATTGTGCCGTCTGACCGGCATTCTGGGGCGTTTTTTACCGGTTGCCCGGTTGATCGGGCGCGTGCGGATGGGTAGTGATCTGCGACGCTTTATCATGGCGACCGACTATCTGATGAATGCTGTGAACCCCGAAGCCGCTGTTAAAAATACCGGCAAGGCAGGAAAAGATGACTGAACTTGATACCTTGAAATCGCAACTGATGTCGGAGATCGCCGCCGCTGCCGATGAGCCGGCCATCGAAGCCGTGCGCGTCTCCGCGCTTGGCAAGAAGGGCTCGGTTTCAGAACTTCTGAAGACGCTGGGATCGATGACGCCGGAAGAGCGCCAGACCCGGGGCGCTGCCATCAACCAGCTGAAGACCGAAATCACCGACCTCATCGGCGAACGCAAGAACGGCCTGAAGGATGCCGCCATTGCCGCGCGCCTGAAGGCGGAAACGCTGGATGTCAGCCTGCCGGTTCGCCAGTCGCCGGCCGAGCGCGGCCGCATTCATCCCATCAGCCAGATCGTCGACGAGATCACCGCGATCTTCGCGGATATGGGTTTCTCGATCGCCGAGGGTCCGGACATCGAGACCGATTACTACAACTTCACGGCGCTGAATTTTCCCGAAGGCCATCCGGCCCGCGAGATGCACGACACGTTCTTCTTCCAGCCGGATGAAAACGGCGAGCGCAAGGTGCTGCGCACTCACACCTCGCCGGTGCAGATCCGCACCATGGAAAGCCAGAAGCCCCCGATCCGCATCGTCATTCCCGGCAAGACCTACCGTCAGGATTCCGACGCCACCCACTCGCCGATGTTCCATCAGGTCGAAGGCCTTGTCATCGACAAGAAGGCGCATGTCGGCAATCTGCGCTGGATTCTGGAAGAATTCTGCAAGACCTTCTTCGAGGTCGACAGTGTCGTCATGCGCTTCCGCCCGTCCTTCTTCCCCTTCACGGAGCCGAGCTTCGAGGTGGATATCCAGTGTGATCGTTCCGGCCCCATCGTCAAGTTCGGTGAAGGCAACGACTGGATGGAAATCCTCGGCTGCGGCATGGTGCACCCGAATGTGCTGCGCGCCGGCGGGCTGGACCCCGATGAATATCAGGGCTTTGCCTGGGGCATGGGCCTCGACCGCATCGCCATGCTGAAATACGGCATGCCGGACCTGCGGGATTTCTTCAACGCCGATGTCCGCTGGATGAACCACTACGGCTTCCGCCCGCTCGACATTCCGACGCTGTTCGGCGGTTTGAGTAACTGATATGAATCAAATACTTATCACAACATCGTTGGCATTGCTTAGTGCTATCATCGGTGGTGTGATAGGTTCTTATGCCACTCATCGTTTTTCGTCTTACAGAGAGCAAAGCAATAAGCGACGCGAGTTGATCGTGAAGTATCTGCTCGAGTCTTATGACGCGATTGCCGCTGTCTCGTTCCTAGACCCTAAGGATGAAGCGCAGGCAATTGAAAGAGCCGTCGATAGAATACAAATTTTTGGTGAGCCTGAGCTTCTCGCCCTGACGAAGAGATTTGCCGAAGAAATCAGGCTTTCTGGCCAGTCGAATACGAATGAGTTGATGATGAATCTGCGGGCACAAATTCGTCGCGAGCTAGGGCTTAAGCCCGTGTCAAACGAATTTACGATCTTACGGTTTCACGAGTTGAAAGAAGCAAAAAGATGAAATTCACACTTTCCTGGCTGAAAGAGCATCTCGAAACCGATGCGACACTGGACGAGATTTGCGAGCGGCTGACGGCGATTGGCCTCGAGGTCGAGGACGTCGACGACAAGGCGGCATACAAGCCCTTCGTCATCGCCAAGGTGGTTTCCGCTGAAAAACATCCTGAGGCCGACCGCCTCAAGGTGCTGATGGTCGATGCCGGTGACGGCAAGCCGGTGCAGATCGTCTGCGGTGCGCCGAATGCACGCGCCGGCCTCGTCGGCGCGCTCGCGCGTCCGGGCATGTATGTTCCGGGCATCGATGTCACGCTGGCCATTGGCAAGATACGCGGCGTCGAAAGCCATGGCATGATGTGCTCCGAAAAGGAGCTGAACATTTCCGACGATCACGACGGCATCATCGACCTGCCGGAAGACGCGCCGGTCGGCACCTCTTTCGCCACCTATGCCGGGCTCGACGATCCGGTCATCGAAATCAACCTGACGCCGAACCGCCCGGATTGCACCTCGATCTACGGTATTGCCCGCGATCTCGCTGCTTCCGGTCTCGGCAAGCTGAAAACGAGACCCCTGCCGTCCTTGAAGATCGAAGGCGCAACCCCGGTCAACGTGAAGCTTGAGCTGGACGATGCGGCGCTCTGCCCTGGATTTTCGCTGCGCATCGTGCGCGGCGTGAAGAATGGCCCTAGCCCGAAGTGGATGCAGCAGCGACTGCTGGCAATCGGCCTGCGTCCCATCAATGCACTTGTCGACATCACCAACTACATGACCTTTGATCAGGGCCGGCCGATGCACGTCTTCGACGCCGCCAAGGTCAAGGGCGATCTTACGGTTCGTCGTGCAAAAGAGGGCGAGACGATCCTCGCGCTCGACCAGCGTGAATATAAGCTCGGCCCGAACAATGTCGTCATCGCCGACGAGAAAGGCCTCGAATCCATCGGCGGCGTCATGGGCGGTGAACATTCCGGCTGCGACGAAAACACCGTTGACGTATTGATCGAGTCTGCCCTTTGGGATCCGATCAACATCGCCAAGACCGGCCGTTCGCTCGGCATCATCACCGATGCGCGTTATCGTTTCGAGCGTGGCGTCGATCCGGAATATATGGTTCCGGGTCTGGAACGCACCACCGAACTGGTTCTGGTACTGTGTGGCGGCGTCGCCGGCGAAGCCAAGGTCGTCGGTTACAAGGGCCATCAGGCCAAGGTCGTTGATTTTCCGCTGGCGGAAGTGAAGCGCCTGACGGGTCTGGAAGTCTCGGCGGAAGAGAGCCTCACCATTCTCAAAGGCCTCGGTTTTGGCGTGGAGGGAACGGGCGAACGCGTATCCGTCACCGTGCCGTCGTGGCGTCCGGATGTTGATGGCAAGGCCGATCTGGTCGAAGAAGTCATGCGCATCCATGGCGTCGACAATATCAAGCCGGAACCGCTGGAAAGCTTTGGCGCGGTCAACGGCCGCATTCTGACGACGCTGCAGATCCGCACCCGCACTGCGCGCCGTGCCTTGGCAAGCCGTGGCATGCTGGAAGCCGTCACGTGGTCCTTCATTCCTGAAGCCCAGGCGAAGCTTTTCGGCGGCGGTTCCCCCGCTCTGAAGCTGGCCAACCCCATCGCAGCCGATATGTCGGACATGCGTCCTTCGCTGCTGCCGGGCCTTCTGACCGCAGCACAGCGCAATGCCGACAAGGGCCATGGCGACGTGGCGATCTTCGAGGTCTCCGGCACCTATGAGGGTGATACGCCGGAAACCCAGCGCCGTGTGGCCGGCGGAGTTCGCCGTGGCACGGCCTCGCTCGCAGGCAGCGGCCGCATGTGGTCCAACACTGTCAAGGGCGGTGGCAAGCCTGTTGATGTCTATGACGCCAAGGCCGATGCGCTGGCGGTGCTGGAAGCCTGCGGCCTGCCCATGGCCAATGTGCAGATCGAAGCCGGCGGTCCCGGCTGGTATCACCCCGGCCGCTCCGGCACCATCAAGATGGGTCCGAAGGTCGTGCTCGGTTATTTCGGTGAATTCCACCCGAAGACGCTGTCAGAGCTGGATGTTTCCGGTGTCTATAGCGGTTTCGAGATCTATCTCGACGCCATGTCGGAGCCGAAGAAGAAGGCGACCCGCACCAAGCCCGCACTTGAACTCTCGCCTTTCCAGGCGGTCAAACGCGACTTCGCCTTCGTCGTCGACAAGTCGGTCGAAGCGGGCGCCATCATCAAGGCCGCAACAAGCGCCGATCGCAAATTGATCACCGGTGTCAACGTCTTTGACGTTTTCGAAGGTGCATCGCTTGGCGAAAACCGCAAGTCCATCGCCATTGAGGTTCAGATCCAGCCGGTCGATAAGACGCTGACCGATGAGGATTTCGAGGCCTTGACGGCCAAGATCGTCGGCAATGTCGAGAAATCCACGGGCGGCGTTCTGCGCGCCTGAAAACGGGTGACGGAATGAAAAAAGCCGCGGCAACTGCCGCGGCTTTTTGTTTTATCGGTTGGCCATCCGTGACATCTGTTCTGGATAACGTGCGCCGGCGACTTTTGCAGGCGAAAGCAGCGCCCCGAGGCTGGCGGCTTCTTCTGCTGTCAGCGACACCTCCGCTGCGGCAACGTTCTTCTCCAGATTGGCGATTTTTGTCGTGCCGGGAATAGGAACAATGAAGTCGCCCTGCGCCAAAACCCAGGCCAGCGCCAGTTGTCCGGCGGTCACGCCCTTCTCAGTCGCCATGTCCTCCAGAAGCTTGATGAGCGCCAGATTGGCGTCGAAGTTTTCGCTCTGGAAGCGCGGCAGGCCGCGGCGGAAGTCGTCGGATGCGAGGCCGTCGAGCGTCTTTAATGCGCCAGTCAAAGCGCCGCGCCCGAGCGGGCTGAAGGGGACGAAGCCGATGCCAAGTTCGCGGCAGGTTTCCAGCACGCCGTTTTCCTCCACGTCGCGGGTCCACAGCGAATATTCGCTCTGTATGGCCGCGATCGGATGAACGGCGTGCGCTTTGCGAAGTGTCTCGGCGCTCGCTTCCGACAGACCGAGATGTTTCACTTTGCCCTGCTGGACCAGCTCGGCCATGGCGCCTACCGTATCTTCGATCGGAACATTCGGATCGACGCGATGCTGGTAGAACAGGTCGATCTCATCGACGCCAAGGCGTTTGAGAGAGGCCTCGGCGACGGCGCGCACATTTTCCGGGCGGCTGTCGGTGCCTACCATCATCTGGCCAGCGGGTTTGCTGCTGTCGATTTTGAAGCCGAACTTGGTGGCAATAACCACCTTGTCGCGATAGGGCTTCAAACCCTTGCCGACAAGAATCTCGTTATTGTAAGGCCCGTAAACCTCCGCCGTATCAAAAAAGGTGACGCCGAGTTCGACGGCGCGGTGCAGCGTTGCAATTGCGCTGCTCTCATCGCCGGTCGGGCTATAGGCATGGGTCATGCCCATGCAGCCGAGGCCGAGCGCCGAAACGGAAAGGTTGTTTCCAAGGGTTCTTTTTTTCATCTGTTCGTCCTTCCAAAGGAACCGCCCGTCATCAGGGCGTGATGAGAAAATAGCGTCTCGTGGCGGCAAAAATAATCACTGCAAATCCGTTTGGCTTGTTCTATCATTTAGAACAATGAACCGTGTGCAACTCTCTCAACTGGCCGTTCTCGCCGCCGTTGCCGAAGGCCGCAGCTTTCGCAAGGCCGCCGCCGAACTTGCCATTGCCCCTTCCGCAGTCAGTCATGCGGTGTCGTCGCTGGAGGTAAGCCTTGGCCTGCGGCTGCTTCATCGTACCACCCGCAGCGTTTCACCGACAGAGGAGGGCAAGCGGCTGCTCGAGACGCTTGGCCCGGCGCTTGCCGATATAGACATGGTCATCGAGACACTTGCCGAACAGGGTGGGAGGCCGGCCGGCCCCCTGCGCATCACCTTGCCACGGCTTGCCGCCGAGGACCTCATCGTGCCCCGGCTGGGCGAGTTCCTGCGACTCTATCCCGATATTTCACTCGAAATTTCAACGGATGATCGCTTCGAAGATATCGTTGCGAAGGGTTTTGATGCTGGCCTGCGGCTTGGCGAGCACCTCGAGGCGGATATGATTGCGGTGAAAGCCAGCGGCGCATGGCGCGGTGCGATTGTTGGCGCGCCCTCCTACTTCGCAGAAAATCCACCGCCAATAGACCCAAGGGATCTCATCCGGCATCGTTGCATCCGCCGGCGTTTCGCCAGCGGCTTCATCTATCGCTGGGAACTGGAGAAGAATGGCAAGCCGCTGGTGGTTGATGTCCAAGGGCCGCTGATCCTGTCGGACCAGAGCCTCATTCGCCGGGCAGCGATTGACGGCGCAGGGCTGGCCTTCGTTTTCGAGCAGCGTGTCGAGGACGATATCAGGGAGGGAAGGCTGATCCGTGTGCTGGAGGACTGGTGCGCGCCCTTCGATGGCTTTTATATCTATTATCCCTCGCGCCGGCAGATGCGGCCGGCGCTGAGGGCTTTTGTGGATTTCTTCCGTTTCCGGGGCGATCAGAACTTGATGCGATAGCGGATATGGCCGTCGCTTTTCACGTAGCTGTCATAGAGCTTCTGGGCGCGGTGGTTATCCTCGCCGGTGTGCCAGTACAGCCGTGACCAACCCTTGTCCTTGCAGATGGCGACGAGATCATCCATCAGCGCCCGGCCCGTTCCCTTGCCGCGGATTTCGCCATCGACGAACAGATCTTCCAGATAGCAGTCGGGCGTCTTCACCCAGGTGGAATCATGGAAGTGGTGAATGGCGAAACCGGCCATGCGGTCGCCGAGCAACGCCACCCGCATGGAGACGCGGGATGCGGGGTCAAGGATACGCGCCCAGGTATGAGCGGTCACGTCATCGGCAAGATCGACATCGTAAAAGGCGAGGTAGTCGTTCCACAGGCGCAGCCATTCCGTCCGGTCAGCCGGCTGCGCGTCGCGAATTGTGAGCTCCATGTTATGCGCCCGCCTTGTCGAGCAGCGTCATCATCTCATCCGTCAGCTTTAACTCGACGGCGCGTTTGAAGCTTTCGAGCTGGGACAGGCTGGTGGCGCTGGCAATCGGTGCGGTTATCGCCTTCTTTCGCAACAGCCAGGCCAAGGCGATATCCGCAAGCTTCGCGCCAGTTTCCACTGCCACCGCATCCATGGCGCCGAGGACGGCAAGACCGCGCGTATTGACATATTCGCCTACACGGTAGCTGCGGGCGACGCCTTCCGTATCGGCCTTGGCACGATATTTCCCGGTCAGGAATCCGGCGGCGAGGCTGTAATAATTGATGACGCCGATCTCTTCCTTCTGGCAAAGTTCAGCAAGCGGGCCTTCGAAATCCGCGCGGTTATAGAGATTATATTCCGGCTGCAGCACGTCATAACGGGGAAGATTGTTCTTCGCAGCCGTATCCAGCGCCTCCTGAAGCTGGCTTGCCGAATAGTTGGAGCAGCCGATGGCGCGGATTTTTCCCTGTTCCTTCAGCTTTGCGAAGGCGGTGAGTGTTTCCTCCAGCGGCACCTCCGCATCCGGCTTATGGGCGAGGTAAAGGTCGATATAGTCGGTTTGCAGCCGCTTCAGCGAGGCATCGACAGCTTCTGCGATCCATTTGGCGCTGAGGCCGGTCTTCTGGCCGCGATTGTCAAAACCGACCTTGGTGACGATTACCGCATCTTCGCGCTTCACGCTCGACTGCTTCAGCCATTTGCCGATGATGGTTTCGGACTCGCCGCCCTCATGGCCATCCACCCATGCGGAATAGACATCCGCCGTGTCGATGGCGTTGAACCCGGCATCGAAAAAGGCATCGAGCAGGGCAAAGGAAGTCTTCTCGTCCGCTGTCCAGCCGAACACGTTGCCGCCGAAGACGATCGGGGCGATGGAGAGGCCGGTGCGGCCAAGGCTTCGTTTTTCCACGGGGAATGCTCCTGTTGCTGTCATTGTGGCAAGGTTAGCAACTGCTCATCCGCATAACCATTCAATTCCTTTGATGGCATTCATCAGGCAAAGGGAGAAAGCTGGCGAGGTCAGGCCTGAAAGCCGCGATAGTGGCTGGGCGGAAGGCGATTATGCTGTTGCCACACGCGCCGCAAATGCCGGGCGGAGGCAAAGCCCGCCCGCTCGGCGATGGCTTCCATATCGAGACGGCTGTTGGCAAGAATGTCGCGCGCGAGATTGACCCGCATCAGGTTGACGTAGTCGATGACGCTGATGCCGGTATGCTCGCGAAACAGACGCGATAAATGCCGTTCACTCAGCGCGGCGATATCCGCCAGCCGTTCCAGCGACCAGTCGCCTGCCGGTTCCGCCATCACCCGGTCCTGAACCCGGTGAATGGCAGGGTGGATGTGGTTGCGGCCGGTGAGCCAGGGGGAAATCTGTGGGTCGTTGCCGCTGCGCCTGAGATAAACGACCATGGTTTTGGCAATACGTGCAGCGACCGCCGGGGAGGTGAGCCGGGAAACCACATGCAGCATGAGGTCGATGCCGGTCGAAATGCCGGCACTTGAGAAACGGTTGCCATCCTCGACGAAAAGGCGGTTCTCCGCCACCTGGGATAGAGGTGCGATACGGCGCAGCGCTTCGACGCAATCCGCATGCGTCGTGCAGTTCCGCCCGTCGAAAAGTCCGGCCTCCCCCGCCAGCAGTGCACCTGAGCAGATGGAAACGACCGTGGTGTCGGCGCGCACCGTGTGACGCAGCCACGCCGCCAGCGCCTGCCGTTCCCGGCGCGTTTCCGGCTCGTAATCGAAGCGTGAGGTACTGCCGGAAATCAGCAGGAACGCATTTTCCGGAAGGGTCGTGGGCAGGGCTTCCAGCCCGCAAAGCCCAAGACCGATGGAGGATTGCTGCTGGTCATGCGCTGCGATGTAGCGGCAATCGAAACGGATATCCTTCTGCTCCCCGTTGGCATAACGGATAACTTCCAGCGGGCCTGCAATGTCGAGCAGCAGCGCGTGCGGCGGCACAAGCGTATAAAACGGAATGATGCGTGTGCCGCCTTTGTCCATCAGGCGGCCTTTTTAACGGTTGCAAGCACGTCGTCGACGGTAGCGATGCGTGCAAAGCGGCCTGCCAGCACCAGTTCGGTCCGTTTGCGGATATCGTCCGGGCTGAACACGGTGCCCGAGGCGTGTGTCATCGGAAAGGTAAGCGTCGCCTCGGTAACGTAGTCGACGCTATAGCCGAAGTCAGAAGCATGCCGCGTCGTTGTTTCGCAGCATTGTTCGGTGCGAATGCCGGAGACGATAAGCCGGTTGATGCCCTTCTGCGTCAGCCAGATTTCGAGGCCGGTGCCGGCAAAAGCGGAGTGACGGTTCTTGTGGAAGGTGACATCAGGGCTGATCCGCACACCTTCCAGCGCGCGGATGTAACCGCTTTCCTTTGCAAAGGCCCGGTCACCATCGACATGGAAGATCTGCACGACGGGTATTCCCGCAGCCTTGGCACCGTCAATCAGCGCCTGCTGTTTTTCCAGATAGGCAGCCAGTCCGCTTTCCTCGAAATAGGGTGCGTGCCGGAAGGATTCCTGAACGTCGATGACAAGAAGGGCTGTCTGAGAAGAGGACATTTCATGGTTCTCCATTGGGTTCATGCTTAGCATAATTCACCTTCAAAAGAACGGATGAAAGCAGGAAAACCGACAAAGGCAGGACAGATTCGGCCATCGTTCTTGCGGGGTCTGCAACGCGTGGCTTGCCAGGCTGCCCGACAATGATAAGTTTCGGAGAGATTGCAGAATGGGAGAACGGGATGCTGCGCTTCGGAATAATGTCTACGGCAAAAATCGCTCAGGATCATGTCATCCCGGCGATACAGGATGCCCAGAACTGCGTGGTCAGTGCCAT
Organism: Agrobacterium tumefaciens; assembly: GCA_025560025.1. Classification (NCBI taxonomy): domain Bacteria; kingdom Pseudomonadati; phylum Pseudomonadota; class Alphaproteobacteria; order Hyphomicrobiales; family Rhizobiaceae; genus Agrobacterium; species Agrobacterium tumefaciens. The sequence continues at coordinate 2,851,984 of CP048485.1, forward strand.
CGCCAGTCGTGATCACGCAAAGGCCCGCGCGGTCGCGGACCGCTTTTCCGTACTCCACGCCTTCGGCTCCTATGAGGCGATGCTGGCATCGGACGTGATCGACGCTGTTTATATTCCGCTTCCCACTGCGCAACATGCGGAATGGACCATAAAAGCCGCTGATGCCGGCAAACATGTTCTTTGCGAAAAGCCGATTGCCCTGAAAGCCGGGGAGATCGACGCCCTCATCGCCGCGCGTGACCGCAATGGCGTCGTCGTATCGGAGGCCTTCATGGTCACTTATTCCCCGGTATGGGCCAAGGTGAAGGAGTTGCTGGCCTCCGGCGCGATCGGAACGCTGAAACATGTGCAGGGCGCTTTCAGCTATTTCAATCGCGATCCCGGCAATATGCGCAATATTCCCGAACTGGGAGGCGGCGCGCTGCCGGATATCGGTGTCTACCCGACCATCGTGACCCGTTTTGCCACCGGCGCCGAGCCGAAGCGCGTGCAGGCGAGCGTGGAGCGCGACAGGGAATTCGGTACGGATATCTATTCCAGCGTCAGGGCCGATTTCGGTGGTTTCGAGCTGAGCTTTTATCTGGCAACCCAGCTTGCCGCCCGGCAACTGATGGTCTTCCACGGCACGGACGGCTACATCGAGGTCAAATCCCCCTTCAACGCCAATCGCTGGGGTGCGGAAGAGATCGAACTGACCAATCAGGCCCATAACCAGTCGCAAATCTTCCGGTTTCAGGACAGTCGTCAATACAAGCTGGAGGCGGAAGCCTTTGCCCGTGCAGCGAAAGGCGAGGGGGAAGTCGTTACGCTGGAAAACTCGAGGAAGAACCAGCTTTTCATCGATGCCATTTATCGGGCGGCCGAAAAGGATGGCTGGGAGCCGGTCTAATCCCGATCCAGCCGCTGCCTTCGAAGCCGCCTGTAGCCGTAAAGAGCCAACGCCAGTGCGGCGAGTGCCGAAAAGGCAAGCGGGATGAGAGGCTGCACCAGCGGGTTGCGCCATTGCAGCAGGGAAAACAGCCCGACGCTCACGATGCGGGAGGTGAGTGTGACGGCTTTTGCCAGAAATCCGCTTACCTCGCCGGACGCATCGCGCCTCGAGCGGCCCATCTGCCAGCTTGCCGCAAGGCCTGCCGCAGCGCCGGGCAGGCGGGCGGCAAGCGGCTCGATACCGATGTAAAAAATCAGCAGACAGGTGACGGCAAGGTCAACGGCCAGTCCGTAAATCTCGCTCAGTGCAAAGCGGGAAAACCTCAAAGCCGTCAGCTTTTAGAGGGTCGGCTGAGTGGAGCGCGGGCGTTGCAGCACCAGCAGGCCGATGACGACACCCACAACGCCGAAATTGTAACCGGCGAGCGCAAGCAGCAGCGACATCAGCGGCACGGCCGTGGAAGAAAGCGCCATTGCCACACCATAGGCGCCGATAATCATCATGCAGATGAAAATAATGCTGAAAACCGAACGCAACGCAACTGCGGTAACGCCGAGTATTGTGGCGGTAAGAAAAATCATGATGCCGCCTCCTCTTTGGTTGCCGGGCCTTGGGAGAAAACCTAGCGTCTTCACCCCTAACGAACCCTTGTTTTCTCCTCCATTCCCTCTTTTCCTAACTCGTTAGTTGAGGATATGGTTTCATCACCGTTAAAATTGGGCAGACCGGTGCCAGCATTTCCGAATCGACGGGTTTTGGTTACAAACGGGCATGAGCGATATCTTTTCCCACGCCGCATTGAGCAATCTTGCCGAATTCTCGGTGTCCGAACTGTCGGGTTCCATCAAGCGAACGGTGGAAACGGCTTTCGATCAGGTACGGGTGCGCGGTGAGATTTCCGGTTATCGCGGTCCCCACTCATCGGGACACGCCTATTTCTCGCTGAAGGACGATCGCGCCCGCATTGATGCGGTGATCTGGAAAGGCACGTTTTCGCGGCTGAAATTCCGTCCGGAAGAGGGCATGGAAGTCATCGCCACCGGTAAGGTCACCACCTTTCCCGGCTCGTCGAAATATCAGATCGTCATCGAAAGCCTCGAGCCGGCCGGCGCCGGCGCGCTGATGGCGCTGCTCGAAGATCGCCGCAGACGTCTGGCGGCGGAGGGGCTGTTCGATCCGGAACGCAAGCGCCGTCTGCCCTTCATGCCGCATGTCATCGGTGTCGTTACCTCGCCCACCGGCGCGGTCATTCGCGATATTCTGCACCGCATTTCGGATCGTTTTCCGGTCCACGTCGTCGTCTGGCCGGTCAAGGTGCAGGGTGAAGGCTCGGGCGAGGAAGTGGCGAACGCCATTCGCAGCTTCAATGCGCTGCAACCCGGTGGGGAAATTGCGCGGCCCGATGTGCTGATCGTCGCGCGTGGCGGCGGCAGTCTGGAGGATCTCTGGAGCTTCAACGACGAAATCGTCGTGCGCGCCGCAGCCGAGAGCGAAATCCCGCTGATTTCCGCCGTAGGGCATGAGACCGATACGACATTGATCGATTACGCCGCCGATGTCCGTGCGCCGACACCGACGGGAGCCGCCGAAATGGCCGTGCCGGTGCGGGCCGAACTGGAAGCGCAGCTTTCCGGCCTTGCTGCACGCCTTTCAGGTTCGGTCTCGCGGCAGATGGACAATCGCCGTCAGGGCCTGCGGGCGCTGGTACGGGCGCTGCCTTCACTGGACCAGCTTCTGGCCCTGCCGCGCCGCCGCTTCGATGAGGCCGCAGGCGGTCTCGGTCGCGGGCTTGAAATGACGACGCTCAACAAGCGCCGCGCCTTCGAACGCTCCGCGTCGGGTCTGAGGCCCGAAACCCTGCTGAACGGTCTCAAGCACCACAGGCAGCGTATTACCGAGCGGATGCACCGCGCCGAGACTCTGGTGGAACGTCGTCTGTTGCAGGGAAAAGGCCGTGTCGATGCCTTCGATTCCGCGCTGCGTTCGCTTCCCGCCCGCCTGCTCGGCCAGCTGGAGCGGCAGAACGAGCGGGTCGTTACCGCAGCTCGCCGGGCTGATACCGCCGTGCTGCATCGTATGGCGCAGAACCGCTCGGGCCTTGCCGCGCATAATCGCGTTTTGGAATCGCTGTCCTACAAGAACGTGTTGAAACGCGGCTATGCCGTTATCCGCGACGAGGAAAACCGGCCATTGACCCGCGCTGCCGCTGTTGCCTCGGGTGTTGTCGTATCCATGGAGTTTGCCGATGGCCGCGTTTCCGCCATCACAACAGGGGAGGGCGCGCCTCCTCCCGATACTCCCGCCACGCAAAAAAAGAAGCCGGCAAAACCGGCTTCTTCTGGTCCGAGTGATCAGGGCGACCTGTTCTGATCAGATCGACGTCGCATCCGAGAAACGGCGGCTGACGGTGAAGCTCTTTTCGATATCGGGATGCAGCTCCATGCCGAGGCCGGCGCCCGGCGGCACGGTGATCATGCCGTTTTTCACTTCCGGCAATGCGGTGACGAGATCGCGATACCAGGTCTTGTAGAAGGCGCGCACGCTTTCCTGCACCAGTGCATTCGGCGCGTTGAGCGACAGGTGCGTGGAGGCGCAGAGGACCACCGGGCCGGTGCAATCATGCGGCGCGACGGGCAGATGCCAGGCTTCCGCCATCGAGGCGATCTTGCGCGCCTCGGAGAGCCCGCCGCACCAGCTGATGTCAAGCATCACCACGCCGGCAGCGCCCGTTTCCAGCAGATCGCGGAAAGCCCAGCGGGAACCCAGCGTTTCCGATGCGGAGATGGGTGCCGGCGAAACGGCGGCATACCGCGTCAGGCTGGAAAGGCTGTCCATCTTGATCGGGTCTTCATGCCAGAAGGTCTGGTAGGGGGTGAGCGCCTTGGCGATTTGCATGGCGGGCAGAAGCTGCCACATGGAGTGAAACTCCACCATGATGTCCATCTTGTCGCCCACGGCCTTGCGGATTTTCTCGAATGGCTCGAGCGCGCTTTTCAGGTCCGGCATCGAGATATATTGCCCGCGCGTCTTTTCCGCCGCTGCATCGAAAGGCCAGATCTTCATGGCCGTGATGCCGTCTTCCAGCAGCGAATGGGCAAGCTCGTCGGCCCGGTGCAGGAAGCCGTTCAGGTCGTCATAGTCCTTGCCACCGGAGAGGCCATAATTGGCCGTCTGCTGGCCGGTCGCCTTCTTGATATATTCCGTGCCCGCGCAGGTATTGTAGGTACGGATTTCCTTCCGGCTGAAACCGCCGAGCAATTGGGCGATAGGCTGATTGGTTGCCTTGCCGAAAATATCCCACAGCGCGATATCGAAGGCCGAATTGCCGCGCACTTCCGCGCCCGATGAACGAAAGCCGAGATAACCGACGAGGTCCTGCGCGAGAAGGTCGATCTGCATCGGATCGCGGCCGATCACGCGGGGTGCGATATATTCATGCACGTAGGTTTCCACCGTCTCGGCGCCGTAGAAGGTTTCGCCAAGCCCGGTAATGCCCTCGTCGGTGTGGACCAGAACCCAGAGCAGGTTTGCCCGTTCCGCCACACGGACGGTCTCAAGTTTCGTAATTTTCATGAAGTGTCTCCTCCAGAGGCAGGTCGTGTTCCGTCTGGAACTGCGTTGAAAAAATCAGGCGATGCCGGCGGCCAGAAGCGCATGCACGCTTTCATCGAAATGCCGCGCCATCAGCGTTGAGGCCGTTTGCGGGTCGCCCGCCGCAATGGCCTGTCCGATGGCGACGTGAAGTTCACCTGCGGCATGGCGCTGCGCATCGGATGTGCGGCTCTTCCAGCCGATCGGCCAGGTCTGGCGCGTCACATTCTGGAAGGCGCCGAGAATGAGTTCGAAAACCGGGTTTTTGGATGCTCTGGCAACGGCAAGGTGAAAGGCAAGGTCATGCTCCATCACCTTGTCATTGTCGCCGAAATCCCGCTCCATATTATTGGCGTGATCGAGAATGGTAAGCGCTTCAGCATCTGTTCTCCGCAGCGCCGCGAGCGTCACGGTTCTGACTTCGATGGTGCGGCGCACGTCATAAATCTGCTGGATGTTGATCTGCTCGGTGTGAATGCCATGTTCGAACATCAGCGACATCGCACCATGATCCAGCGTCGCCACCGTGGCGCGCTTGCCGGCGCTGACATCGATCAGCCGCATGGCCGACAGGGACCGGAAGGCCTCGCGAACGACAGTGCGGGAAACACCGAGTTGCTGCGACAGCGAAAGTTCGCTCGGCAGTTTCGCACCGGGGGCAAGTTCATTTTCCCGGATGTGACGGGTTATCGCGCCGATCGTGCTACTGACGAGACCGGTTTCATGGGAAATGGCGTTATACATTTTTCCTCCAACCTGTAGTACAGGTTTATGGAAAATTGCTTACAAGATTTTTTTCAAGGAAACAAGCGCGATTGCGGTCCAGAACGCAGTGCAAGCCTATTCTTCGAAGTCCCGCAAAAACCGTTTCAAAAGCCGGTTCAGCATTGTTCGTTCCTCTTCGCTGAGAGTGGCGACCAGCCGTTGCTGGTTTTCGACATGGGCGCTGACAGCATCCTCGACAATGGCAAAGCCGCGTTCCGTCAATGATATCAGCACACTGCGCCGGTCCTGCGGGTTGTGGATGCGCTCCACCAGCCCGGCTTTTTCCAGCTGGTCGATCCGGTTGGTCATGGTGCCGGAACTCACCATTGTCATCGCCAGCAAGTCGCCAGGGGAGAGCCGGTATGGCGAGCCTGCGCGCCGCAATGTCGCCAGCACATCAAAAGCAGAAGATGAAAGGCCGTGTTTCAGCAGCACTGCCTCCACCTCGCGGCCGAGATGTGTGGTGAGCCGGTTCAGGCGCCCGAGCAGCCCCATCGGGCCGACATCGAGGTCCGGTCTTTCCCTGCGCCATTGCGCCAGAATGTGATCGACGTGATCAAGCGGTTCTTTGCTCATGACAAAGGCATAGCAATTGATATCTTGACGTCAAGATAAAATCGGCTAGATTGCATTTATCTTGATATAGAGATTCTTGAAATGAAGAAAAATACCACCTATGCAGCCGACGTGCTGGTAACTGCACTTGCCCCCGCCATCTGGGGAAGCACCTATTTCGTCACGACCGAATTTTTGCCGCAGGGATATCCATTCCATGTTGCCATGCTGCGCGCATTGCCGGCCGGTATCCTGCTGCTGCTTCTCGTCCGAAAGCTGCCGCAGGGCGTCTGGTGGCCGCGCAGCTTTGTTCTCGGCGCGCTGAATTTCTCATTTTTCTGGGCGATGCTTTTCGTTTCTGCTTACCGACTACCGGGTGGAGTCGCGGCGACGGTAGGCGCGGTCCAGCCCCTGATCGTGATTGGCCTCTCCCGGTTGTTTCTCACCACGCCGGTTCGACCGCTCGCCATCGCCGCCGGTCTTTTGGGCATTATGGGTGTCGCGCTTCTGGTCCTGGCGCCGGGTGCCGCGCTCGATGGTGTCGGCGTGGCCGCGGGTCTTGCCGGTGCCGTATCGATGGCGTTCGGAACCGTGCTGACCCGCAAATGGCGGCCGCCGGTTTCGAACCTCACCTTCACCGCCTGGCAATTGACGGCGGGTGGCATTCTGCTCCTGCCGGTCGCATATTTTCTGGAACCGGCCCTGCCTGCACCGACCACGGCCAATATTCTCGGCATGGCCTATCTGGGTCTCATCGGTGCTGCCTTGACCTATTTTCTGTGGTTTCGCGGCCTCGCCCGCATCGAACCCTCGGCGGCCGCATCGCTCGGTTTTCTAAGTCCGGTCGTTGCAACCCTGCTCGGCTGGCTGGCGCTTGGCCAAAGCCTCACGCCAGCGCAGATCGTCGGGTTTGTTGCGGTGCTCTTCAGCATCTGGCTCAGTCAGCGCAGCCAGTTGCCGAGATAGACTTTTATCAGGCCCATTCGCCCTTGCGCATAACGGGAACCGTGGAGCCGTCCGGCTTCACGCCATCGATATCCACCTTGTCGGAACCGATCATCCAGTCGATGTGGATCAGGCTGGAATTGCCGCCCTGCGCCTTGATCTGATCCTGCGACAGCGAAGCGCCATCGAGGAAGCATTTCGAATAGCATTGTCCGAGCGCAATGTGGCAGGAGGCATTTTCGTCGAACAGCGTGTTGTAAAACAGGATGCCGCTTGCCGAGATCGGCGAGGAATGCGGCACAAGCGCCACTTCACCCAGGCGCCGGGCACCCTCATCGGTATCCAGCACCTTGTTCAGTACGGCTTCGCCCTTCGAAGCCTTGGCCTCCACGATGCGGCCGGCCTCGAACTTCACCTGAATATTGTCGATCAGCGTTCCCTGATGCGACAGTGGCTTCGTGCTGGACACGTAACCATCCACGCGCAGCGCATGCGGCGTGGTGAACACTTCTTCCGTCGGGATGTTCGGGTTGCAGGTCACGCCGTTCTTGGCGGTGGAAGCGCCGCCGTGCCATTCATGGCCATCCGCCAGGCCGATTCTCACATCCGTGCCGGGGCCGGTGAAATGCAGCGATGCGAAGCGTTCACCGTTCAGCCATGCCGAACGTTTGGCGAGATTGGCGTTATGCTCCGCCCATGCCGCGACCGGATCGGCCAGATCCACCCGCGAGGCGGCGAAGATGGCGTCGGCAAGTCTGCGCACCGCTTCGTCTTCCGTCACATCAGGAAAGACCTGCTTTGCCCAGGAGGGGTTGGGATAGGAGATGATGTTCCAGTTGATATCGAAATTGGAAATCTTCTCCAGCGCCGGCTTGTAGGCGGTGGAGTTGGCCTTGTTGGCGCGCGCCACCTTGGCGGGGTCCTGCTCGGCCAGCAGCATGGGGTTGTCGCCGGCAATCGCCAGCCGCGCCGCGCCATTGGCATAGGCCTTCGCCATGCCCTCATAAAGCCAGCCGGAAGCCCGGTCGAAATTGGTGTCACTGGCATGCCGATAACGGGAAAGTGTGGTTTCCTCGTCGGAATAGAAGGTGGTGACCAGTCCACCGCCGGCAAGATAAGCATGTTTTGTCAAAAGCCGAACCAGCGGCAGCGCTGCCAGCGGAGCAGTGATCACCAGATCCTGATCCTTCTGCAATTGCAGGCCGACTTTGACGGCGACTTCGGCCAGTTTTTCGAGTTTGACGGGATCGATGGGAGAAACGGTCATGATCTGCCTTCGCATATTTCAATTGGAGGCGCCGACCATAGCCCATTCCTTTCGAAAGCCAAATGCTTTCAAAAGCTGGATTGAAGCCTCAGTCGGCCACCAGCGGCGCAATGATGGCCTTTAGTGCTGTCTGGGCGTCGCGGGGTGAAAGCCGCACCTGCAAGCCTCGCTGTCCGCCATTCATGTAAACATAATCATGCGCCATCGCCTCAGCCTCAATGGCCGTCGGCACCTGTTTCTTCTGCCCGAAAGGGCTGATGCCGCCAACATGGTAACCCGTGGCGCGTTCCGCATCGGCCGGTTTCATCATGCTGGCGGATTTGCCGCCGAAAGCCGCGGCGAGCTTCTTCATGCTCACTTCGCGATCGGACGGGACAACGACGCAGATCGGCTTGCCGTCCAGCTCAGCCATCAGCGTTTTCAACACCAGATGCGGCGGTTCGCCGATCGCCTCAGCCGCCTGCAGGCCGATCCTGTCGGCATTTGGATCGTAGTCATAGCTGACGGTGGTGAAGGCGACGCCAGCCTTGGCCAGCATTTGGGTAGCGCGGGTCGTTTTGGACATTGGGAACGACGTTCAGGCAAAGAGGGTCTGGTAGGTTTCCGGTTTGAAGCCGACGGTGATCTTGCCCTTCGCTTCCAGCACGGGGCGCTTGATCATTGAGGGCTGCTCCAGCATCAGCCCGATGGCCTTTTCGCGGTCAAGATCGGCTTTCTGGCCGTCATTCAGTTTCTTGAAGGTCGTGCCGGCCCGGTTGAGAACCGTTTCCCAGCCTGCGGCATCACACCATGTTTCGAGATGGGCGCGGTTAATGCCGGTCGCTTTATAGTCATGGAAAGAATAGTCGACGCCATTGGTTTCCAGCCAGCTTCTGGCCTTCTTCATCGTGTCGCAGTTCTTGATGCCGTAAATCGTGATCGTCATGCTGCCAGCCCCTTTGTCTTCAAGCTCTCCGGCATAACAAAATATACGCCTTATTCAACCGTCCGCTGAAGTGCCCTGCCTCGTTTGAGAACTGCGGCACCCAAGCAATGCAAAATCGCGATGGCTGATATCCAAACGAGCGCGAGCAAAGCTGCATGGCTTCCCTGCTACATCATGAGTTGTAGAACTGGCCCGAAATGCCCATTATCTGGGCATCAAAGATGGAGAGAAAAATGCGTCAGGTTGCAAAGACATCGCGTAACTTCTTCGGCGAAACTTTCGCCGTTCTGGGTGCAGCACTTTCGGTTTCGGCCGCTGTTCGCGCACACCGCAAGCCGGCCCGCGCCGACCTCGAAGCCCTCGGCATCGACGGCAAGGCTTTCGACAAGGTTCAGCTCTAAGCTGGTCATTATCCGTTGCGAGGCGGTATCGCCTCGCTTGCGCCTGGGACTGAAACCGGATTGGTTTTCGACGGGCGTGGTGGATGTCAGGATAATTCGAAGACCGTCATTGTGTTCGCACAACGACGTGCAGCGTGGCTCTAAACAGCAGATGCGGAACAATTGCGGCGTGTGAGCTTGGCATGCCGCTTCGCGCAGGCATTATCGTCCCGCCACCCTTTGCGTCGGCCGCTTCGAGGGACCGATCACTTTTTCTGGCAGATATAATTGGCTCTCAGGCCGCTCGTAACGGTCCGCTTTCGCCGAAAGTGCGAAGCGCCCGAGAGGCTCGTGCCGTGTTTCGCCATTATGGCTGAAAACAAGCTCGAAACTACCCGCCAGCCAGCTATAGGGTTTTCCAGCCGGCATTGGCTCGATTTTCCCGCAGCCGTAAATCATGGTGAGATGCGGCGTAAACGACGGTGCGGCGATATAGGGAAGATTTGCCCGCCACAGCGCGCGCTGCAACATCTTCACCAAAGCCTTGAGTTCCGGCATCTCGCGGCTGCTGCTTAGCACCAGACTGTTGCGATTGCCGAAAAGCGACGTTCGATCGAATGTGATTGGAACGGGTCGCGCTTTTATCTCCTCCAGCGCCGCCTTCAGCCTGTTTACCAGCCCGTGAGGCACAGTCTCGAAACATCCGATACAGAGCAGGGTTATATGCAGAAGCTCTGCCGGATAGGCCTCGCGCTTTGTCCGTCCTGCCGCATGACACGATGCATCGGCAAAAATTCTTTCCGCCAGAGCTGCCGGCGGCTTTAATAATAACAGGACCTTGTTGCTAAAACGCGGATTGAAGCGTCGTATTTTCTGCGGCTCCAGCCCATCAAAGACAAGCTGCCTCAAAGCGCCTTTTTCCGTCAACTCGAAACCCATGACGATGCTCCACGGCCTTTTGCCAAGACCGAGATACTATCATCGCCAAAAAAAATTAAAAGAACAAAAAGAGAACATTTGGCTGTTTAGAGCTTACCTGATGCCGCGGAGCAGAGCCGCCCACGAACCCAATAAGAGCCATGCAATGATTGGCGCGATCCGATAGCATGTTGGCGCGTTCCGATACTGACACTGAAAAACCAATCACATAAACCATCGCTTATTTTGAAACGGGATGCGCAAAATGACTGGAACGGTCCTTATTACCGGAACTTCGAGCGGCCTTGGCCGTGCCACGGCCAAGCTCTTTCAAGCGAAGGGATGGAACGTCATCGCGACAATGCGCGACCCAGAGTCCGAAAAAGAACTGACGAAGCTTGCAAACACCCTCGTCATCCGCCTCGACGTTCAGGATTTGACGTCGATCACCGCCGCGCTGGTAGCCGGTTTGGCAAGGTTCGGTCGTATCGACGCCCTCATCAACAATGCGGGCTACGGCGCTTACGGCCCCCTCGAGGCAACGTCCTTTGAAAGCGTGCGCCGCCAGTATGATGTGAATGTCCTTGGCCTCATAGCAACAACCAAAGCTCTGCTGCCACATTTTCGGAAAAACCGCAGCGGCGCCATCGTCAACATCTCATCGATGGGTGGACGCGTCGCCTTTCCGATCGGCACGCTCTATCACGGCACCAAGTTCGCGGTGGAAGGCTTTTCTGAAGCGCTGCAATATGAGCTTGCGCCACTCGGCATCCGTGTGAAAATCGTCGAGCCCGGCGTGATCAACACGGATTTTTCCGGTCGGTCCTTCGAATTCAACGACGATCCGGCCCGTCCTGAATATCAACCCGTTATCCAGGGTTTGTGGAACCTTGCGAGTTCGATGAGGGACCACACATCGTCGCCAGAGGCGATTGCGGAAGTCGTTTACGAGGCGACAACGGATAAGAGCGACCGGCTCCGCTATGTCGCTGGCGCCGATGCAGAGCAACTCCTCGCCGCCCGCCATGCGACAAACGACGCAGAGTTCTTCGCCGGTATGAAGGCGCAAGTCGGGATCGCTTAGGTCGTCGCGCCTGCTGCCCGCCGATGTTTTGAATTGATCGGCGCAGATTATAACCCGTAGCAAAGCAGGTGTATTTTGACGACTTGGACGCAAGGTTATGTAGACGGTCTGGACTATACGTTCGATTTTTACCGGGAGTTGACGCCTTCCCTGTTGGGCTTCGCAGCCCTTTGCAGGGGACAGAAATTTGCCCTGGAAGGCCGGCCGTTGAAATATTGCGAACTTGGCTGCGGCCAGGGCTTTTCGACCAATCTTCTTGCCGCCGCCAATCCTGACATCGAATTTTATGCCAATGATTTCAATCCCGCCCACATTGCCGGCGCACGATCGCTGGCCGGTGACGCCGCACTCGCCAATATCCACTTTTACGAGCATGCCTTTGCAGATTTTGCCGACGAACCCTCGCTTCCCGATGGTTTCGATATCATCGCCCTCCACGGGGTTTTCAGCTGGATATCGGCGAGGAACCGCGGCCAGATCATGGACTTCATCTTTCGCAAGCTGAAGCCCGGTGGTCTTGTCTTCATCAGCTACAACACACTACCCGGCTGGGCGTCGGCCCTGCCTTTGCGGCGCATTCTTATCGATCAGGCAAATCGGCGTTCAGGACCACTGCAGCTGCGCATCGAGGAGGCCCTCGCGTTTGCGGACACGCTTCTCAAATCGGATGCGGGATATTTCAAAAACAATCCCTCGGTGAAAACGCATTTTGGTCAGATGCAACCGATGTCGCGCAACTACCTCGCGCACGAATATTTCAATGAGGATTGGCATCCCATGTATTTTGCGGATGTCGTCAGGGAACTGTCTGCCGCGAAGCTCTCATTTCTCGGTTCGGTCGATTTGCTCGATTCGGTAGAGAGCCAGTTACTCACCTCCGAACAGCTGGCCTTATTGGGGGCAGAGGTGGATCCGATACAGCGCGAGACGCTGAAAGCCTTCATGACGAATGAGCAGTTTCGTCGGGATCTGTTCGTAAAGGGCGCAATCCCCCATTCGGTTCGAAGTTCGGCAGGCGGTTGGATCGATGCCCGGTTTGCGCTTTCCAGGCCGCGCGACGTCGTTGCCGCAGCCCTGAAAAGGCGTTTCTCAAATCAGCAGCTTCAAGAGGCGATTTACGAGCCGCTGCTGAATGTTCTGTCCGGCGGTCCCGTCACTGTGCGGGAAATTTTGAGCGATAGTATCGTTGGCCGTTCTCTGTCCTGGGGGCAGGTGACGGATACGCTGAGCGCGCTCGTCGGTGCGGGATATCTCCAGCCATGCCTGCGGGAGGAGGGGCAGGCGAGGCGTGAGAAAAGCTGCGGCGCGTTCAACGCTTCTGTTTGCAGGAGCGCGAAGGACGGTGAAACTCTACAGTTTCTCGCTTCTCCAGTGACCGGTGGAGGTGTCAGGCTGGACAGGTTCGAGCAGCTTTTTCTTCTGGCGATCGGCGACGGTAAAGAGTGGCCGGAAGAATGGGCGCATTATGCCTGGTCAGTGCTTGCTCCCCAGGGACAGAAATTGTTGAAGGAGGGAAGAATGCTCGAAACTGATGAAGAGAATTTGACCGAGCTTGTTGCACGGGCGAACGCATTTGCCGACAATCTGCTTCCAGTATGTCGCTCCCTGCGCATCGTGCAATAGATACGTAAAACATCCGGTCGGCATTGCTGAAAACTGCGGGCAATGTTCTTCTCCATGAAACATGCGCCGCAAGTGGATGGCTTAAGTCGTCACGCGCGAGAAACCTAAATGGCCCAATCGCACACCTACGCACTCGACACGGCAACATGGCGGATGGTCTTCAAGGACCTCGGTATCTCCGCGGCCAACGCCCTGCGGCGCGCCGGCCTGTCGGACGATCTTCTGCAGCATCCCTCGGTTCGCCTCCTGCCCGATCAATACCACCGCCTCTGGAACGGTATGGAGGCCGAAGCGGGAGATGGACTTCTCCCGCTGCGGGTGTGCGAAGCGATCCGCAGCGAAGCCTTTTCGCCGCCGCTCTTTGCTGCCTTGTGCAGCCCGAACCTCGTAACGGCCATCCGCCGCATCGCCCAATACAAGCGGTTGATCGCGCCAATGCACCTTGAGGTGTCCGAGGAGCATGATCGGATGACCTTGGAACTCTCATGGACCTGCGCGGCCCAGCCGCCCGATTCCCTGATCCTGCTGGAACTGATCTTTTTCGTTGCGCTCGCTCGCATGGCCACGCGCGAGGCGGTAATTCCAGTCGCAGTAACGACGACCGCCCTGCCTTCGCCGATCGCCCCCTATGAAGCATTTCTGGGGGGCAGCCTAAAACAGGGAGCGCGCCACCGGATTGTATTCGGCGCGGCCGATGCGATCCGCCCGTTCCTCACCTCAAATGCGCAAATGTGGGCAACGTTCGAGCCACATTTACGTCAGCAGCTTGCCGAACTCGATAGAGAGGTCACAACGTCGCAACGCGTTCGTGCAGCCCTTCTCGAGGGAATCCCCAGCGGCCGTATTTCCATTGAGGCGATCGCCGGGAAACTCGTGATGAGCAAGCGGACCCTGCAACGGCGCATCGAGACCGAAGGTACCAGCTATCAGCAGCTCTTAGCGCAGGCGCGAGAAGCACTTGCGCATCACTACCTGCGCAAGACGACCCTTCCCGTGGCGGAAATTTCTTTCCTGCTCGGTTTTGATGAGCCGAATTCCTTCTATCGGGCCTTTCGGGCGTGGACAGGAAAGACCCCGGATAGTGTCAGGTATAAACAGTAAGCACAGCCGCTAGGCCCCAAGGGGCGCGGCGGCTCAGGCCGGCGTTTTGGCAGGCTATATTATTCCCACTCGATCGTGCCGGGCGGCTTGCTGGTCACGTCGTAGACGACACGGTTGATGCCACGCACCTCGTTGATGATGCGGGTTGCCGCACGGCCAAGGAAGTTCATGTCATAGGGATAGAAATCCGCCGTCATGCCGTCCACGGAGGTCACGGCGCGCAGCGCACAGACAAAGTCATAAGTGCGGTAGTCGCCCATGACGCCCACGGTCTGTACCGGCAGCAGAACGGCGAAGGCCTGCCAGATGGTGTCGTAGAGACCGGCCTTGCGGATTTCGTCGAGATAGATCGCATCCGCCTTGCGCAGAATATCGAGCTTCTCGCGGGTAATCGCGCCGGGGCAGCGGATCGCCAGACCCGGACCCGGGAAGGGATGGCGGCCGATGAAGCTTTCCGGCAGGCCGAGTTCGCGGCCAAGCGCGCGGACTTCGTCCTTGAAAAGCTCACGCAGCGGCTCGACGAGCTGCATGTTCATGCGCTCGGGAAGACCGCCGACATTGTGGTGGCTCTTGATGGTGACCGAGGGGCCGCCGGAGAAAGAGACGCTTTCGATGACGTCAGGGTAAAGCGTGCCCTGCGCCAGGAAATTCGGTGCGCCCTTGCCGTCGGCGGCGATCTTGGCCGCTTCGGCTTCGAAGACCTCGATGAACAGGCGGCCGATGGTCTTGCGCTTCACTTCCGGGTCAGAGACGCCCGACAGTTCGCCGAGGAAAAGATCGGCGGCATCCACATGCACCAGCGGAATATTGTAATGGTCGCGGAACATGCCGACGACCTGTTCGCTTTCGCCAAGCCGCATCAGGCCGTGGTCGACATAGACGCAGGTGAGCTGGTCGCCGATCGCTTCATGGATGAGGATCGCCGCAACCGAGGAATCGACGCCGCCGGAAAGGGCGCAGAGCACACGACCGGTGCCGACCTGGTCGCGGATCTTGCGGATCATCTCGGCGCGATAGGCAGCCATTGTCCAGTCGGATTTGAGGCCAACGATCTTGTGCACGAAGTTGGAGAGCAGCTTGCCGCCGTCAGGCGTGTGCACCACTTCCGGATGGAACATGGTGGTGTAATAATGGCGTGTCTCGTCGGCAGCGATGGCGAAAGGTGCGTTTTCCGACGTCGCAATGACCTCGAAACCTTCCGGCAGCTTCGTCACGCGGTCGCCGTGGCTCATCCAGACCGGATAGCTCTTGCCCTGATCCCAGAAGCCTTCGAAAAGCGGGCTCGCCTTCTTGATGTCGATATCGGCGCGGCCGAATTCCGCCGCGTGACCGCCCTCGACAACGCCGCCGAGCTGCGTGCAGAGCGTCTGCTGGCCGTAGCAGATGCCGAGGATCGGAACCTTGCTGTCGAACACCGCCTGCGGCGCGCGCGGGCTTCCTTCCGCCGTCACGGATGCGGGGCCGCCGGAGAAGATCACGCCCTTGGGCTGAAGCTTCTCAAACGCCTCTGCGGCATTCTGGAACGGATGGATTTCGCAATAGACCCCGGCTTCGCGGATGCGGCGCGCAATGAGCTGCGTCACCTGGCTGCCGAAATCGATGATGAGAATGCTGTCGGGATGGGCTATCTGGGTCATGGCGAGCCTTTAAAGAAAATGGCGGCTTTAGGCAACCCGCAAGCGGGCCTCAACCGGTAGAAAATCGCGAAAATCGCAAGGTTTCAAAGGGCGATCGCACCATCCTCGATCGCGCGGCAAAGCCGATCGACGGCATCCGCCAGCTTTTCATCGATGATGTGCAGATACTCCGTCCAGTCGTCCACATGGTTCACATCGGCCTTGCCATCGGAAATACCGCGCAGGCCGATGAGCGGCACGCCGAAGCGCTGGCAGGCTCTCAGGATGGCAAAAGTCTCCATTTCCACCATATCGGCGTCGATTAGCCCATAGGCCGCGCCGGAGACAACGTTGGCGCCCGTGGAGAGCCGCGCCTCGGCTATTTCGGGTATCCGCAAAGGCAAGGCCACCTCGGCCGGCAGATCAAGCAGCGGCGTGCAGCCCTTTTCGAAACCGAAGGCGGAGGCGTCCATGTCGCGATAGGAAACTGAAGTCGCCTGATAGATACCCGTCTGTTCCAGCGTTCGCGAACCGGCAGAACCGAGCGAAACGACCAGGTCAGGCAGATGGTCGGCGGCATCGAGACCGGCAAGAACGGCCGTGACTGCAATCGCCGCCTCCACCGGGCCGATGCCGGTCATCAGCGGCGCGATGCGAGCCTGGAGATGGGGACCATATTCGGGGGAAGCCGCCATGATAAAAAGAACGGATTTATCCGCAACCTGCGAAAGCCGGTAATTCATCCGGTAATATCCTCGCGACCCTTCATCACCATCATTGTCCCCGTCATGGAAGCGATCAGCTTCGCGGGCCCGTCCGACAGTGCGTAGGCGCGGCCATCGGCGACGATGAGATTGTTTCCGGGCTTGATGATTTCGCCACGAAACAGGAACCGCTCGCCGCGTCCGGGCGACATGAGGTTGACCTTGAATTCGATGGTCAGCAGCGAGGCTTCCGGCTCGATGATCGTGTAGGCGGCGTAGGTGCAGGCGGTGTCCAGACCGGCGGCAATGACACCCGCATGCAGGATGCCGTGCTGCTGTGTCAGCTTCTCATGAAAGGGTAGTTCGATTTCCACCAGCCGGTGCTCGATGCGGCTGATCTGCGCATCGATTGCCTGCACCACACCCTGTCGCGCAAAGCTTTTTTCTATCCGCTGACGAAAATCGCCGGGATCCGTGATCTCCATGGCCTACCTGCCTGCTTTTAGTCCCCATCGCAAACTGACATGGCGCGTGGCGGCGGGCAAGGCAAGGGTTGCGCGGGCAAAATTTAGTTCAGCCAGTCAATACTTGCATTCAGCAGGGTCGCAAAGGCGACCCAAACGGCATAGGGCACAAAAAGCCACATCGATGCCCTGTCACGGCTATAGGTGAGCGTGACGAAGGCGATGATGCAGATCAGCATTGGAATGATGATGACCAGTGCACCCGTTGGGCTTTGCATGCCGAAAAAGATCGGCGACCACAGGAAATTCAGCACCATCTGGGTGAACCAGAGGCGCATGCGCGTTCCCATCGGCTTGCGGATCCATGTCCGCGCGCCGGCGATGCCGATCAGCACGTAAAGCGTCGTCCAGACCGGCCCGAAGATCCAGCTGGGTGGATTGAAGAATGGTTTCTGGAGTGATTGATACCACTCGCCGGGCACATTGTTGACACCGATCAGTGCCCCAATGGCAACAACTGCAACCACGAAAACAATGTACACGGCAAGGTTTTTCATGACCCATCCAATGCGCTGGCCATGCTTTTGTTCCCTTGCCTTTTCAGTATTTTAGCCAGAAATCCGCACGATGTGCTGATCCCATGCCACGTCGCTGCGAACGGCCTCGAAAAATCCGTCATAGGAAGAAACGGCAATGCCGCTCGCCGCCGGGGCGACGCCCGCTGCCTCCCGCACGGATGTCTCTGCTACAACACGCCCGGTTTTAGCGTCCAGCGTCACCGCAGCATTGCCATTGGGGGAGGTCAGGCCCACCAGCCCTTCATGCCGGTTGACCGCGATGGCCCCGACATAATTGGCAAGACGCACCGTCGTTTCCTCCGGCAGATCGATGAAAGACAGGTCCTCGCCCTTCGAAAAATGGCCGACAAGCGGTGGAAGATCGTTGCGCGGCCCCTCATATTGGCAGGCGAACCAGATGCGCCCGTCATCGCCGAGATCGACATGGCGGGTGGAAAGTTGCCGCAGTCGATCCGGCATCGCGTGTTTCTGGACCAATTCGCCGCTTGCAGCATCCAGAAGCACGAGAGACGGTTCCATGCTGTCGATATTGAGCTTCGTCCGGCCGAAATCTGGGTGAGTCTCGATGCCGCCATTAGCGATGACGATCAGCCGCCCGTCATCGCTCACCGTCATGTCATGTGTACCGACGCCGTGGGCGTCATACTCGCCGATGCGGGCAAATCCGTTACGCGCGTCGTATAGCCCGATAACGCCGCGATTGCCGTCGAAGTCGTTTTCGCTGGCATAAAGGATCGCCCCATCGGGGGAAAATTGCCCATGGCCGTAAAAGTGACGGTTCGCCGGCGTGTGCATCACGACAGGCTCGCGTCGCCGCGCAGGATCGAAGGCCATGAAGAACGTTCCGGGCCGACGCGCAAAGGCCACCGTCATGCCCGTGGCGTGGCTTGTCGCCATTCCATGGGCGCGCGCGGGGAGCGCAACGCGGTCGATGATCTCGCCGCGCTCACTTACTGTCGCAATGCCGTAGGACCCGTCACGGGCGCGGAAGGCGGAAGCGAAGACGGCGTCGGCGCGTTCGAGCGCATGGAGTGAACGGGGAGCCAGCGCTGCGACAAAGGGAATACCCGCCGCCTTGATGAAGCTGCGCCGGTCTATCAGCATCCGCTTCTTGCCTGCTATCATCGGTTCAGTCTCCGTCGGCGAAGGAAAAGCCGGAGCTGAGACCGATCGCACCGCCATACTGGTCGTTGAGGCGGTAGATCAGGTCTTTGCCGTTGAGCAGCAGGTAATCCACCTTGGCGCGCTGATCATCCTTGTCCAGCGCCTTTTCCACATCCGTATCGATCGTTCCCGCAATACGGATCATCGATTTGGCGATGAAGTCGATGGAATTGACGATGGAGCGTTGGTCGGGAGGCACGAGTTCGACCATATCTGCCGTGTGCAGCAGGGTTTGAACGGCCTTGATATTGGCCGAGATGCTTTTCCAGGTCAGGCCAGAGCGCCAATAAATGGCGGTGCGGGGAAATTTGGCCTTGTCCGGCCCCTTGTAGAAGGTTTCGATCCGCTGGTCGCGGATTGCCTCGGAGCCGTGCACGAGAATGCCGAGCAGGGCAACCAGCGCCTCGCGCTCGTCGCGAAAGACGGGATTGTCCGGTCCCGGCTTGGTCCAGTTTTTCTGTGCGCCATCGGGCGCGTTCCAGCCATCGGAAAGCTCCGCCGCCACATTGGCGATATTGCCGGCGATGGCCGCGCCGAAGCGGCAGCGGAAATCACCTTCCTTGCCAAGCAGTTCATCCGCGCCGGTGCCGTAGAGCACGAATTCCAATGCCCCGAGGCCCTGCGCTGCAACGCTTTTACCCTTCAGGCCGTCGGCGCTTGTAACGCTTTCGTCCTTTTCCGCAAGATAACGCTGCACCTGCTTCAGGCCGAGGCCCTTCTTGTCGGGGTAATAGAGCACACGTTCGAAGCGGTTCTGCTCGATCACCGGGCCAATCCGCACGATTTCAATTGTGGACCAGCTTGTGACCGTATCGGCAAAGGCTGCCTTGGCCGCCTCATCCGCCGTTTTTGAAGGGGCGGCGCAGAAAGCCTTCATGCTGTCTTGCAGATTCTCTGCCGATTGCCGGAAGTGGTCGTAACCGGGACGAATGAAACCGTTCACCGCCTTTTCCATGACGCTCCGCACCTGTGCGGGATCGAGGGGCGGCGGCGGCATCAACTCCACATCCTGCGCCATGGCGGGCTGATGGGTCATAAGCAACAGCACGGACATGAGGCCGGAGATTTTTCGCATGGCATTTTTCATCAAAGGGACTCCAGAAAAGCCAGCAAAGCCTGCCGGTCGGTTTTTTGCAAGGCGGCAAAGGCGTCGCGCGCTTTTTGCGCTTCGCCGCCGTGCCATAATATCGCTTCCGTCAGGCTGCGCGCCCGGCCGTCATGCAGGTAAAAACTGTTGCCGTTCACCCGTTGCGTCAGGCCGATACCCCAGAGCGGCTGGGTACGCCATTGCCGCCCGTCTGCTTCGCCCACCTGCTGGCCGTCGGCAAGCGCCTCTCCCATGTCATGCAGAAGGAAATCCGAATAGGGCCAGATCAGCTGGGAAGAATGCATGGGGTCGCTCGCATCGCGACGGGTGACGAATTTCGGCCTATGGCAGGCGGTGCAGCCGGATGTGTAGAAAATCTGCTTTCCCTTGAGGACGGTCGGATCATCGACATTGCGGCGCTGTGGCACGGCAAGATTCTCGGTGTAGAAGGTCACGAGATCGAGGACAGGGTCCGGCGCTTCCACCGGCCCCAGCCGTGGCTGCACGCCGGTCGGCATGGCAAGACAGTCCTTCTGGGCATCGGTGCAATCGCCATAGGCGTTCGGCGCGTCCGGTGTAGAGATGCCGATATCGTGGGAAAAGGCGCTGGCGCTTTGATCGCGCACACTCGCATTCTGGGCCTTCCAGCCAAACCGGCCAAGCTTGACCTCGCCCGTGCGATGATCCCGCACAAAGGCCGGACGCCCGGAAATGCCGTCGCCATTTTTGTCATCGGGATCAGCGCCTGCCACAATATCGGCCTCGGCAATCGCCTCGATCAGCCCAAGTCCGAGGGTGGGCATGGCAATGCGGGCCGAAAGCAACGTGTCGGGGCCGAGGGGACCATATTGCAGCTCGGCCACGGCATAATCGGGCTTGCGCAGCATCACCACTTCGCCATCCAGAAGGCGCACCGGCTTTTCGGTATAGGTGACGACCGGCTTGCCCTCGGCGGCGAGACCGGGAATGGCGAGGTTCTGCAATTGCCGGCCATAGGTTTCATCGGGAAAATTCAGCACCTCATGGCGTGCAATCGCGGCCCGTTCTGCCTCGTTGCGGGCCGGTCGGGCCAGCCGGAGAAACAGGGAGACCGCATCTTCCCCGGCAAGCGGCGGGCGACCCCTGCCGTCCTTCACATGGCAGGTCTGGCAGGATCGGGCGTTGTAGAGCGGCCCCAGCCCGTCCGAGGCCTGTGTGGAGGAGGGGGAAGACACCCAGAGTTTCTGGAACAACGCATTGCCGAGCTTGAAATCCAGTTTCCGCTCGAACGACATGGTGGCGGAAGGATGTGAAAACGCGCGGCTATCGGCCTTGCTGGTGCTGGTCGTCGCCCCGCCGGACATGGCCTCGAAGGGTTCCGGCCCGGTAAAATCCGTCGCAGGCGCGGTCATGGTCTGGCGGCTGTTCCGGTCTTTCTCGGTCAGATCGTCCCGCAGCGGTTCGGCAAGCGTCATCGATGCCACAAGGCAGGCTGCCCCGGTGAAGAAGAACGGCTTACGGATCGGCGGCAGTGAAAATCGCATGGGCGTAACGGGCCGCAGCAATCTGCGGCCCGCCTTGGCACTTACTTGGAGACGGCGCTCGGATTGTCGAGGCTGTCGGATCCTTCAAGCTCGATCTTGCCGAGATCAAGCGCGGCGATGACACGCTCGACGGTCTTCGTCTGGTCGATCAAGCCGTCAATGGCCGCCTGCACCACGGCGTTGCCTTCCTTGTTGCCTTCACCGATCATCTGGTCATAGGCCTCGACGGTCTGGGCGCGCTTTTCCATCGCATGCATGGCGTCGAGCGTCTTGTTCAGCTTCGCCGTCATCTCGTCGTTCAGCGCCTTGTCCTTGGCGCCCACAAGTTCCGCCAGCGAGGCACCGGTCATCTTCGTGCCGTCCACACGGGTATAGTTGCCTGTATAGGCCGAAGCGATGCCGATGGCGTCGTTGAGATGCGAATTATAGGTGTTGTCCGAGAAGCAATCATGCTCCTCTTCCGGGTCGTGCAGCAGAAGGCCAAGCTTCATGCGCTCTCCCGCCAACTCACCATAAGAGAGCGAGCCCATGCCGGTGAGAATGGCGGTGAGGCCGGCTTTCGGATCGGCTTCCACCGCCTTCGTGGCTTCACCCTCCGGCGCCCAGGCATCCACCATCTCCTGAAGATCCTTGATCAGCAGGGTGGAGGCGGATTTCAGGTAATCGGCGCGGCGGTCGCAATTGCCGTTCGTGCATTTCGCCTTGTCATAGTCGGTATAGGGGCGGTTGCCCGCGCCGGGTCCGGTGCCGTTCAGGTCCTGGCCCCAGAGCAGGAATTCGATGGCATGGTAACCGGTGGTCACATTGGCTTCGACATCGCCCGCCTCGTGAAGGCTTTCGATCAGCTCCGGGGTGATCTTCGAGGCATCGACCTCTTCACCGCTGATCTTGATCTTCGGATTGGCGATGATATTGGCGACATAAAGCTCGTTCTCGTCGCTTTCCGTGCCATAGGAACTGTCGACATAATCGATCAGACCCTCATCCAACGGCCAGGCGTTCACCTTGCCCTCCCAATCGTCAACGATCGGGTTGCCGAAACGATAGACTTCCGACTGCTGGTAGGGAACACGCGCCTTGATCCACGCTTCGCGGGCGGCCTTCAGGGTTGCTTCGCTCGGCGTTGCGATAAGCGCATCGATCGCCTTGTCCAGCGCCTTCGCCGTGGTGAGCGAATCCTCGTATTTCGCGTGCGCGACATCGGCATAATGCTTGATCACGGCGGCGGCGTCGGTCGCGGCCTGTGCGGGAAGCGCGGTGAAAGCCGCCGATGCGGCAAGAAGCGCAAAAGACGCGCTGAGAATGGTTTTGCGGATCATGATCCCTCTCCTTGGGCAGGCATGAAAAGACTTCACGCTGCGGCAAGCGAGTTCTGACCCAATCACAAACTTGTGTCAAACATTCTAGTTTAGAATGTTTTGAAACAAGTTTGATCAGCATTTTCCAAGTAAAATCGCTGCGTGCAAATCCGGTTTTATGCTTTGCGTTTCATCAAGCAGAAGAAGAAACCGTCCGTATCTGTGGTTGCAGGCGTCAGCGTCACTGTCTGTCCGTCGGAGGAATGCGGTTTTCTGGCATTGTCGCCGAAAGTCGTCTGCCAGCGTTGCAACGCGGAACTGATGGAGAATTCCGCATTTTCCTCGCAGAAGCGCCTGACCTGCTGTTCGTTTTCTTCAGGCAAAACGGAACAGGTCACATAAAGCAGTTCACCGCCCGGGCGCACGAAACCCTTTGCCTGCGAAAGCGCTTCGCCCTGCTGCTGCACGCGCTCTTCAAGATTGCGCGCGGTCAGCCGCCATTTGGTGTCGGGGCGTCGGCGCCATGTTCCCGTGCCGGTGCAGGGCGCATCCACCAGGACGCGGTCGAATTTCTCATGGAAGGGGACTAACCCGGCTGCGCGGTCATGAACCTGGACATTGCGTGTGCCGGCCCGCTTCAGCCGCTCGATGATTGGTGCGAGACGCTTGCGGTCGGCATCGAAGGCGTGAACCTGGCCCTTATTGTTCATGCTGGCCGCCATGGCCAGCGTCTTGCCGCCGCCGCCCGCGCAATAATCGAGGACCTGTTCGCCCTCATGGGCGCCGGCGAGATCGGCGACGATCTGCGATCCCTCGTCCTGCACTTCGAACCAGCCCTTCTGGAAGGACAGTTCGGCGGTCACATTCGGCAGGCGGGAAGGACCCTCACCGGCGGGGATGCGTACACCCTGCCGGGCGATATGTGTGGCTTCCGCGCCGCTTTCCTCAAGCGCCTTCAGCACCTTGTCGCGGGTTGCCTTCAGCGTGTTGGCGCGCAGATCGAGTGTCGGTCGCTCGTTCAGCGCCTGCGCCTCGGCGAGCCAGCCCTCTCCGAATGCCGCCTCAAAGGAAGGCTGCACCCATTCGGGGATGTCGCCCTGAATATGGGCTGGTGCATCGGCTAGTGAGCGGGAGAGAAAGGCTTGCTGCCTCTGTTCGTCGGGCGCGGCGGGGGCGAATTTATCGCCATCAAATTCCGCCGCCAGTTCCGAAAAGCTTTTGCCCCATTGGCGCAGCAGCACGGCATAACCAAGCGAGGCGGCGCTATCGTCATCCATCAGCCAGGCGTGCGACAGTTTCATGCGCAGCGCGTCATAGACGATGTTGCCGATTGCCGCCCTGTCGCCGGAACCGGCGAAACGATGGGCAAGGCCCCAATCTTTCAGAGCATCGGCGACGGGGCGCCTGCGTCCCTCAATATCCGCCAATACTTCGATTGCTCCGGCCAAACGCCCGCCTAAACGCATTGTCTACCTCATCTTGCTGATAAGCCGGTTGGTAGACGCGAATGGCGGCAAGGGCAAGGCTCAATCGGCTTTGACGATCTCGTAGCAGACCTTGGCGGTGCCGGAGCTGATCATGCCGATGTTCTTGGCGGCTGCCTTGGAGAGATCGAGAACGCGGCCCTTGATGAACGGACCGCGATCGTTGATGCGCACCACCACGGCCTTGCCGTTGCGGGCATTCGTCACCTTGACCTTGGTGCCGAACCGCAGCGAGCGGTGGGCGGCGGTCAGGTTGGCGGCGTTCATGCGCTCGCCAGAAGCAGTCTTGGAGGTCAACGCATACCACGATGCGCCTCCACAACCATTTGCCGCATTCGCCTGAAGAGGCGCGATGATGGAACAGGCGGCTATAGTTGCAGCGGTGAAAGTTATACGACGGATATTCAACAAACTGTGCTTCCCTGAAAACCGGCCCCGCGCCGGTTGTTTGTGCCCTTGCTAAACGGCCATTTGCTGGCCTGAACGCCTTTTGATGCGAGATTGTAGGGCGAGGGAAAAATGGCGAAAAAAAGCTGAGCTCAAATCACGAACTGTTACAGTCTGTAATATTTGTGATCATTAGCCGGAAAGGCGCCTCCGGGCCCCTATTGTCACAATTCGGAAAAAATAATGCAGAATCAAGGCTCAATGGAAATGCTATTGCAAGTCACTGCTTCGCGAATCCACTTCACGAAATGTCACTGAAATATTTTTCTAATGACTATGATTTTAGCGATTTTTGTTTGGTTAATAAAATCCTAATTGACTGAAATGCGACGAAAACCATCCGCAAAAGTGGGTTTGGAAGGATTTTTCATCGCTTTCCATGGGAGGATTTTCAGCCCCGCCAGAGGCCGTTTTTCCACAATTGGGCCAGCGACATTTTGTAGTCCGGGAAGCCGAAATCAAAGCCAAGGCGTCTGATCCTGGCGTTGGAAACGCGTTTGTTCTCGCCATAAAAGGAGCGGGCCATGGGCGTCAGATCGGCGGTCTCGAATGGCTGTTCAGGCGGCGGTTCAATGCCCATTAGCGTGGCGGCATAGCTCACCACGTCCTGCGGCGGGCCGGGTTCGTCATCCGTCACGTTGAAGACGCCGCGTTGGTTTCCCTGTGCCAGGAAAGCCAGGGCCGCGCCGATATCCTCGACCCGGATGCGATTGAACACCTGATCCTTCTTCACCAGTCTTCGCGCCGTTCCCTTTTCGAAATTCATGAAGGCATTGCGTCCGGGACCGTAGATTCCGGAAAGACGCAGGATGGCAAGCGGCACATCCGCCCTTTGAGCGGCTGTAGCCCAAGCGGTCTCAGCGGCAACCCGTTCCACGGACCGGGCGGAAACCGGGCGGCAGGGCGTATCCTCATCTACCCAGGCGCCGTCATGGTCGCCATAAACGCCGACGGTGGAAAGATAGGCCAGCCATTTCAGATTGGGTAGCAGCCTTTTCAGATCATCGCCAAGCAGTGCAAGCAGAGGGTCGCCTTCCTTGCCCGGTGCAATGGATTGCACCAGATGTGTGACATTACCCATGGAAGTGATGAGCTCGTCATTGAGATGCGCACCGTCAAACAGGAAGGGCGTCATGCCTGCGGCGGTCAGGCTTGAGAATTTGTCTTCGCTGCGCGTGGTACCGGCAATGGTCGCGGCTTCGGTTTTCAGCGCGTTTGAGATGGCCTTGCCTGAATATCCCGCGCCGAAAATCATCACATGCATGGTTCACGCCTCTGCCAGTTGCCATTCCATTTCCGCTTCCGGATCAGTCTCCGGTGCGCGTGTGGCAGAGTATGTACGGAATTCCTCCCTGTCCATAAGCCGCGACAGGGCCCATGCGGCCATGCCGCGCACCTCCGGCGAAGGATCTCTCTCGGCGAGCGTCTTGCATTGCTCGAGGAATTGCCGGTCGTGGGAGTTTCCCGCCGCGATCAGGACATTGCGAATAAAACGGTTGCGGCCGATACGCTTGACGGGCGAGCCGCTGAAGAAGCTGCGGAAGGCGGCATCGTCAAGCGTCAGGAGGAAGGCGATGGAGGGTTCCTTTAAATCCTCACGCGCCTGCAACTTCATCTCGGAGGCGCTGGCCGCGAACTTGTTCCAGGGACAGGCGGCAAGGCAATCGTCGCAGCCATAGATGCGGTTACCGATCATAGGGCGGAATTCGTGCGGGATCGGCCCCTTGTGCTCGATGGTGAGGTAGGAAATGCAGCGGCGAGCGTCCAATTGATAGGGGGCGGGAAAGGCAGCCGTCGGACAGACGTCCAGACAGGCACGGCAGGAACCGCAATGATCCTTCTCGGCCTCATCCAGACAGAGTTCGGCGGTGGTGAACATGCTGCCGAGAAACAGCCAGGAGCCATGGGTGCGGCTCACCAGATTGGTGTGTTTGCCCTGCCATCCGAGACCGGCTGCTGCGGCAAGCGGCTTTTCCATGACAGGGGCAGTGTCGACGAAGACCTTCACATCCTCGCCGGCGCGCGCTGCAAACCGGGTGGCGATTTCCTTCAGCCGCCCCTTGATAACGTCATGATAATCACGATTGCGGGCATAGACCGAAATGGCGGCCTTGTCCGGTTTCGAAAGTACGCCGCGTGGGTCTTCCTCGGGACCATAGTTCAGCCCGAACATGACGATGGAGCGCACGTCACCCCACAGCGTTTTCGGCTCTGCCCGGCGGGCCTCGGTCTCTTCCATCCACGCCATCGTGCCGTGGTAGCCCTTGTCGAGAAACTGCCTCAGCCGTTCCGGCGCGAGCGGAATGCTGTCGGGCGCCGTGATGCGGCAGAGATCAAAGCCAAGCGAAAGCGCCTCCTGACGAATGAAATCCGTCAGTTTGCGTGCGCGTATCCGCTGCTTGTCGCTGGCGACGTCGATAGCCGTTTCTCCCGCAGGTTATTCTGCGACATATATATGCCTGGTGCGCGCCGCAGCAAATAACCGGAAGACCGGAACCTAGAAATCCAGATCGGCGTAGTGGGAGGAGGGGGCAAGGCGCGGAATGCGCTCGCTCAGGAACGGCCGGAAGGACGGCCGCGATTTCAGCCGCTGGTACCATTCCTTGGCGATGGGTGCTTCAAGCCAGTTGATTTCACCGAGATAGTCCAGCACCGAAACGCCGGCGGCGGCGGCAAGATCGGCATAGCTCAGCCGGTCGCCGGCAAGCCAGGTGCGCGAGCCCGCCAACCATTCCAGATATTTGATGTGCTGGCGGATGTTGTTGCGGGCGGTGCGTAAAAGCTTGGAGTCCGGCGGCCCGCCACCCTGTGCGGCCGTCATCTGCAATTTATAGACACGCTCCCGCACCAGCGGCCGGGTCACGTCATTTTCCATCTTCTGCAGGAACCATTCCGTCAGGCGGCGGATTTCCGCGCGCTGAAACGGGTCTTCCGCCAGCAACCGCCTGTCGCGCTTCAAGACCCCGTGCGTCTCGTCGAGAAACTCGGCAAGCACGTAAGGCCCACTGAGCGATCGCATATTATCATCAAGATAGACCGGAAGGGTGCCGGCCGGATTGAGCGCCAGAAACTCCCGCCGTCTTTCCCACGGCTGCTCCTCGACGAGATCGGTCTGGAACCCGTATTCCGAAAGGATCAGACGAACGAACCGGGATGCGGTCGACATCGGAGAATGATAGAGAGTTGGCATCGGTACTCAATTTTTACGATTGGTTGTCATGATCGGCATTTGCCGGAAAACTTTTTCAGTTTCGCTTCATCAAGACGCTATAAGAGCTTGGCTACTTTAAAACAAGTTTAACGCAATTGCTTTCCATTGCCGCTTTCCCCTGAAAAAAAGGATACCTCATGGGTGACCAATCGATCATCAGCGCGCTTCTGCTGGGCATTATCGAGGGTCTGACGGAGTTCATTCCCGTTTCCTCAACGGCGCATGTGCTGCTGGCCGGCCATTTCCTTGGCTTCAAATCGCCGGGCAACACCTTTGCCGTCCTCATCCAGCTCGGCGCGATCCTTGCCATCCTTCTTGTGTATTTTCAAAAACTTGTGTCGATCGCGCTCGCTTTGCCGACAAGTGCCAAGGCGCGCCGTTTCGTGCTGGCCGTCGCTCTCGCCTTCCTGCCGGCAGCGGTTATCGGGGCGCTGGCGCATGATTTCATCAAGACCGTGCTGTTCGAAACGCCGATGCTCATCTGCGTCGTCCTGATTATCGGCGGCGTCATATTGCTCGCGGTGGACCGGATGCCGCTGAAACCGAAATATACCGACATCATGGACTATCCGCCGTCGCTTGCCTTCAAGATCGGCCTCTTCCAGTGCCTTGCCATGATTCCCGGCACGTCCCGGTCCGGGGCCACGATCGTCGGATCGCTGCTGATGGGCACCGACAAGCGTTCCGCCGCCGAATTTTCGTTCTTTCTGGCGATGCCGACCATGCTCGGCGCTTTTACTCTCGATCTCTACAAGAACCGCGACGCGCTGAGTTTCGATGATGGCGCGCTGATTGCCGTCGGCTTCATCGCCGCATTCGTCTCCGGCCTCTTCGTCGTTCGCTCGTTGCTGGACTTCGTCTCGCGACGGGGTTTTGCGCCTTTTGCCTGGTGGCGCATCGTCATCGGTTCGCTCGGCCTGATAGCACTTCTGATCTTTGGTTGAGCCGATTTTAGAAATAGCCGGCCATTTTGAATGGCCGGACTGAAAACGAAAAAGCGCCCCGGAGAACCGGAGGCGCTTTTTCTTTGAAACTCTCAAAGGCCGATCAGTTGGTGCTGATCGAAGCCGTTGCGCAGGGGTCGACGCCATAAGCGGGAGCGCAACCGCTCTTGCCCGCTGCCACCGTTCCCGGCGCCATGAAAGAACCCGCCAGAACCACCAAAGCCGCACACGCAAAAAAGAGTGCGATAGATCTGCCCATTTTATTATTGCCTTTCAGACGTTCGTTCGCGCGGATTACGCCGCCGTGTGTGAAGTGAGGGTTCTGGATATGTTTGGAATGTGGCCATTATCAATAAAGCGGCTTGCTGAATACCGGGTTAATGCGAAGTCTTTTCCACAGTTGCGCTTGTGCCACGCTTGCGTGTGGAGGCCAGATGGCCGCTAAATTTTACCCGGCTTTTCAAAGCAGCTTTAGTCGATTGTACACATCCCCTTTAGTTGAGGGGGAAATGCACAAATAGCGGTTTGGTTGCGATTGAATTGCGCAAAAACAAAAAGCGGGAATGGCTCCCGCTTTCGTTTAGATCGCTGGTATCCGAGGGAGCCTCAGGCCGCCTTGCCTGCGTTTGAGAACTGGCCGTGCGGACGATATTGCACCATGTAGGACGGCAGGACGGAAGCGACACGAACAGGTGTGATGCCGATACCTTCCAGCGTCAGGCCGTTCTTTTCCGCGTCTGCGGAAACGACATTGTCCTTTTTCAGCATGGTTACCTGATCAACCGTCAGCGGCGGTGCGATGAGCGGCACCAGCGATGTGACCTTGGCGATCATTGAGGCAATGCCGAAAGGCAGATTGACGAAAGGACGCTGGCGATAGGTTGCAGCGAGAACCGCCTCGAGACAGTCGCGGAATGTCATCACATCCTGACCGCCGAGTTCGTAGATGGCGCCGGGCTTTAGCTTGCCATCGACGCTGCGGGCCACGGCCACGGCGACATCCTCGACATAGACCGGCTGGAACTTTGTTTTTCCCTCGCCGATCAACGGCAGGAAGGGTAGGCCACGCGCCATCTTGGCGAATTTGTTGAAGAAATCGTCTTCAGGGCCAAAAATGATCGATGGACGCAGGATAACCGCGCCGGGCAGGATGGAATGAATGGCGGCTTCTGCGCGGCCTTTGGTGCGGCTGTAACCGGTCGACGAGCCCGCTTCCGCGCCGATAGCGGAGATATGAGTCAGCGTAGCGCCTGCATCGCGGGCGGCTTCGGCAATGGCCTTCGCACCGAATTCCTGCACGGCGTCGAAGGTGTTGCGGCCGCTTTCAGTCAGAATGCCGACGCAATTGACCACATGGTCGGCGTCTTCGACGGCTTTGACGATGGAATCGCGATAACGCAGATTGGCCTGCGCAAAGGAAATCTGACCGACATTGCCGAGCGGCTGCAGGAAGCCGGCAAGATCGGGACGGCGCACGGCGACACGGATGCGGTAGCCGCGTTTGGCGAGCATTCTCACGACATGGCGCCCGACAAAACCCGAACCGCCGAAAACGGTGACGAGGGGTGGAAGGTTGGCCAAGGTCATGGGAGGCTCCTCAGAAGCTGTCGATAAAGCGTTTTTCAGTCTCTTAGCCCAAAGCCGGGCGCAGGTGAAGAGACGTTGTCGTGCAGCCCGGGTCTAGTTTTGGGGCCGGTTTTGGAAATGCGGTTGACGACCGTCAAATTCCTTCGACAATCATCATCTCCGCATCCGCAATTTCCTGGCGGATTTTGGCCGCGGCCTGGTATTCGGGCGAATTGTAGCAATCGATGGCGTGTTGCACGGAGGGGAACTCGATGACGACATTGCGCGCACGCGCCTTGCCTTCCAGTTCGGTCAAAGCGCCGCCACGGGCCAGGAAATTGGCGCCGAACCGCTCGAAAGCGGGTTTCGCCGTCGTGACATAATCCTTGTAGCGCTCGCTGTCGCGCACATCGACGCGGGCGATCCAATATCCCTTGGGCATGTCATCTCCTCCTGTCGTTATTGATTGGCCGGAAAGCTGGCGCGCAGCATGTCATCCAGAATGGCGCGGGCTGCTGCCTTCGGGTCCTCCGCCCTGACGATCGGGCGGGCGACGACCAGATGGCTCGAACCGGCCTTGATGGCGTCGTAAGGCGTCATCACCCGCTTCTGATCGCCGAGATCCGCGCCGGCAGGGCGAATGCCGGGGGTGACGACGGCAAGATCAGGGCCGAGGATTTCACGCACGGCGGTCGATTCCTCCGCCGAACAGACGATGCCGCCCATGCCCGCTTCGCGCGCCTGTTGCGCCCGGCGCAATACGAGCGAACGGGCATCCGCGGCGTAACCGGCCTCAGCAAGGTCGGTGTCGTCCATAGAAGTCAGCACGGTGACACCCAGCAGGCAGAGACCGGAGCCTTCGGCAGCCTTGACAGCGGCGCGCATCGCTTTGGGATAGGCATGCAGGGTCAGCATCGACATGCCCATGCGGGCGATGTTTTCGACGCCGGAGGCGACGGTATTGTCGATATCGAGCAGCTTCATGTCGAGAAAGACCTTCTTGCCGCTCTGGACAAGGTCACGCGCGAATTCGAGGCCGCCAGCGAAAACCAGCTGATAACCGATCTTGTAGAACAGAACCTCGTCGCCGATTTTCGACACGATGTCTTCGGCCTGCTGCACAGTCGGAACATCGAGCCCGACGATGAGTTTTTCGCGCGCGGTCATTGTCTTATCCCTGCCATGTTTCCATTGCCGTCCAGTCGCATGTGGGGGACGCGGCTGCAAGAGAAAAGTCGGCGATGGAAAAGCGGAAAAGATTACCGCCGCCGGGCGGCTGGTCCTTGCTGCGGCTGATGCCGCGGCCTTCTATATGGCATTTGAGAAGTGTGCCTACGCCACCATGGCCGACAAAGGCGATCGGCTGCTGCGGGTCGTGCCGGTCGAGAACGGCTCTGACAGCATCGACAATCCGCGCTTGCGCATCGATTGCCCTTTCCCAGCCGTGAAAACTTTCCTGCGGATGGGCGAAGAACCAGTCAGCCGCCTTCTCGAACTCCGGCGGTGGCAGGAAACCGGTGGCCGACCGGTCGTTTTCATGCATCGTCTCAATGATGTCTATTGCCGCACCGGATGTATCGGAAAGGATGCGGGCGGTTTCGATCGCCTTGGTTTCGGCGCTGGAGACGATGCGCCGTAACGCCTGCGCCCAGGGCAGGCGGCTTGCCTGCCGCACCCGCTCGGCACCGATGTCAGAAAGTCCCCACTCGGGAACGGGAACCGCCGGGTCGATCCTGACCTGGGGATGGGTGATGTAGAGCGCATGCATTAAAATCGGTCCTTGATGGCGATGGAAAGGGTAACTCAAAACCCTAACCATCCGTCACGACCGGGAAATGACGGTCTTGCCCATTCTGCCGCGCGGTCAGGCCCGCGTATAGGTCCACAATTGCGCCGGCGGAATATTGCGCACGATGAAATCGAAATGGCGGATATGGTAGAGATGCGGCTGCGCGACGATCGGGGAAATGGCGCCGTAGGATATCTGCACGACGGGGCGGCCATGCGGCACGCGCTTCAGCAATTCGTCGAGAAGCTTGATGCGGGCGGCCATCGGGAAATTCAGCATCGGCACGGCGGAAATCACGCTGTCGAACATCTGCCCCTTGTGCTCGCCGAGTGTCGCGTCGAGATCGAAGGCGTCGCCATTGACGAAATTGACGCCGGGATAGCTTCTGAGCAGCTGATTGTAGAAATCGGTCGAATATTCAATGGCGGTCAGGTTCTCCGGTTTGATGCCGCGCGCCAGAATAGCCTTGGTGATGACGCCGGTGCCCGGGCCGAGCTCAAGAACCGGCAGGCCGGAATGGGGATTGATGACGCTCGCCATTTTTTTTGCCGTGATGGAGGAGGTCGGGACGATGGCTCCCACTTTTTTCGGTTGGCTGACCATGCCCTTGAAAAAACGGATTTCTTCCTCGAATTTCTGTTCAAGGCGTCGCTTCAGGTTAAGTGCCATGATTCCCCTCGGATAAATTTTGGTCATTGTCAAAAAACGGTTACGTACTGTTGATCCCATTTGGCGCAAAAACAAGGCAAAATGTCGTAACTGGAAAAATTCACTTAAGGTTTGAAATGCGCAGCCGCCGAATCAAAAAACGCCGGTGAAGCGATCCACCGGCGTTTTTGATTAAATTGAAGAAAATGGAGGCGGTTTAGACGCGCATCGGCATCAGAACGTAAAGCGCATCGTCACCGGCCGTGTCGCGAACGAGTGTCGGCGAGCCGGCATCCGCTAGAAGGAAAATCGCGTCGTCGCCGGATAGCTGCGAGGTGATGTCGAGCAGATATTTGGCATTGAAGCCGATTTCCATCGAATCATTATCGTAGCCCACAGCCACTTCTTCGGTTGCGCTGCCCGAGTCGGGATTGTTGACCGTCAGCGTCAGCTGGCCATCTGTCAGCGCCAGTTTCACGGCGCGGCCGCGCTCGGAAGAAATGGTCGAGACGCGGTCGACAGCCTGCGCGAAGGTCTGGCAATCCACGCGCATTTCCTTGTCGTTGCCGGTGGGGATGACGCGCTGGTAATCGGGGAAGGTGCCGTCGATCAGCTTCGAGGTCAAAACGACCGAGCCGATGGTCAGGCGGATTTTCGCATCCGAGACTTCAACGGTGACTTCCAGTTCCGGATTGTCCATCAGCTTCTGCAATTCGCCGACGGTCTTGCGCGGGATGATGATGCCGGGCATGCCCTCGGAACCGGAGGGCGCATCCACATCGGCGCGCGCCAGACGGTGGCCGTCCGTCGCAACCGCACGCAGCTTAAGCTCGCCATTGCTTTCGATGGTGTGGAAGAAAATGCCGTTCAGGTAATAACGTGTCTCTTCGGTCGAAATCGCAAATTGCGTCCGGTCGATCAGCATCTTCAGATCGGTCGCCTTCAGTTTGAAGGTGTGGCTGAAGGTGCCGGCGGTCAGATCCGGGAAATCGGTTTCCGGCAGGCACTGCAGCGAGAATTTCGAACGACCCGAGGCAACCGTCATCGTGGAGCCGTCCGGATTGGTCGCCAGAAGCACTTCGGAACCATCAGGCAGCTTGCGAACGATTTCATAAAGCAGGTGCGCCGGCACGGTGGTGGCGCCCGCCTGCTCCACCATGGCCGGTGTCGCTTCGGTGATTTCGAGATCGAGGTCGGTCGCCTTCATGTCCAGATTGGCGCCGGATGCGCGCAGGAGGACGTTGGACAGGATCGGGATCGTGTTGCGACGCTCGACAACCCTGTGGACGTGGTTCAGCGATTTAAGAAGGTTCGACCGCTCAAGAGTAATACGCATGGACGCTACCGCTTTCAACCGTTGCGAACCGGCCACCGCCGGATCGGCAAGAAGAGTCTTGACCGGCCCAAAAGCCGGATAATGTGGACGGGCAAAATGGCAGAGTTATTGCAGAAAATGCAAGAGCCGAGTGCATCTGCTGGAGGTCATTTTGCTGCTATACAGCATGATCCACAGGCTGCGGCAGCCCGCAGACCTTGTTCGCCGCTTCCCTATTGCCCATAAAGGGGCGAAAATGGAGCGACCGGCCGTCAATGATCGGCCAGAATGATTGGAAGCCGCGTGACGGAAGAAATAGCGAACAGGGACCCCAAACCGACGAACAGGGAGTTCAGGATCGGCACTGCCACCATTCCGGCGCGGCCACTGGAGCCGGCGCTTTATCTCGTGGCCACCCCCATCGGCAATCTGGGTGATATCACCATCCGGGCGCTGGAAACGCTGGCATCTGCCGATGTTCTCGCCTGCGAGGATACCCGCGTCACCCGCATCCTGCTCGAACGTTACGGTATTCGCACGCGCCCGCTTTCCTATCATGAGCATAATGCGAACGAGGCTGGTCCCAAGCTCATAGCGGCGCTTGAGGCTGGAAAGTCCGTGGCATTGGTGTCGGACGCCGGAACGCCGCTCGTCTCCGATCCCGGTTATCGTCTCGGTCAGCTTGCGCTCGAGGCCGGTCATCGCGTCGTACCGGTGCCGGGTGCGTCCGCACCGCTTGCCGCCCTCGTCGGATCGGGCATGCCGAGCGATGCCTTTCTGTTCGCGGGCTTCCTGCCGGTGAAGGATCGTGGCAAACGGGACCGATTTGCGGAACTTGCGAAAATTCCCGCGACCTTGATGTTTTTTGAATCGCCGCACCGCATCGGCGCCACCGTCAGGGTTGCCTCGGAAGTGCTCGGTCGCGACCGCCGCGCCGTGGTCTGCCGCGAATTGACCAAGACTTTCGAGGAGTTCCGTCGCGGCACGCTCGGCGAACTTGCGGATTATTATGACGGTGACCGCGTGGTGAAGGGCGAGATCGTGCTTCTGGTGGAGCCGCCCTCCTATGATGAAATTCCCGATATCGAGGACGTCGAGAAGCTGTTGAAGGATCTCATCACAACGATGCCTGCCGCCAGGGCTGCCGCCGAGGCGTCGAAGCTGACCGGCCTGCCGCGCAAGGAGCTTTATCAGCGGCTGCTGGATATGAAGGACGCGGATGGCCGCTGACGGGCGAAACAACAAAAGACGCAAGGCCGAGCGACGCGGCCACGCCGCGGAATATTGGGCCGCGCTTTATCTGCTGTTGAGAGGCTATCGCATCCTCGCCATTCGATACCGCACCCGACTCGGGGAAATCGATCTCATCGCCCGCAAGAAGGATGTCGTCGCCATCGTCGAGGTCAAGGCGCGATCATCCGCCGAAGGCGCGGTCGACGCCGTCGGCTGGCGTTCGCAGCAACGCATTCGGGCGGCGGCCGATCTCTGGCTGTCCCGGCGCAGGGATGCAGGGCGATTTTCGCTGCGTTTCGATATCGTCGCCGTTCTGCCGCGACGCCTGCCGCAGCATTTCATCGACGCATTTTGAAGGGGAGGGACGATGATGCCGACCGAGCGGGAAAAAATGGCCGTGGGCGAATGGTACAGCTGCATGGACGCCGAACTGGATGTGTTGCGTTCCCGCGCCCGGCGCGCGGTTCACCAGCATAATACCATGCCGCCGGATGAGCGCGGAGCCATGGCGCCATTGCTGGGAGCGCTTTTCGCCGCCAGCGGGGAAGGGGTATTTATTGAAGCGCCGTTTCATTGTGCCTACGGCTTCAACATCACCCTTGGTAAAAACGTCTACCTCAATACCGGCTGCACGATCCTGGATTCGGCAAAGGTGACGATAGGCGATGGCTCGATGCTGGGACCCGCCGTGCAGATCTATTGCGCCGAGCACCATCTGGACCCGGTTCCGCGTTCGCAGGGCATTGAAATCGCAAAGCCGGTGACGATCGGCCGTGATGTCTGGATCGGCGGCGGAGCGATCCTTCTTGCGGGCGTCACCATCGGCGACGGCGCAATCGTCGGTGCCGGTTCGGTGGTAACCAGGGATGTGCTGCCGGGCACGACCGTGGTGGGAAATCCGGCCCGTCCGATAAAGCGTAGGGACCCGTGAGGCATGCGTTTTTGAGGGAGCGGCCTCCATTCGCAGGCGCTGTAACAAATCTGACAT
This sequence comes from Agrobacterium tumefaciens, assembly GCA_025560025.1. NCBI lineage: Bacteria > Pseudomonadati > Pseudomonadota > Alphaproteobacteria > Hyphomicrobiales > Rhizobiaceae > Agrobacterium > Agrobacterium tumefaciens. Next base: position 2,888,128 of record CP048485.1, read on the forward strand.
CAAACTGTTAAAGAGGCGTCATGGAACGTCTCTATTCGCATCCTCACCCCACTAACTGGCGGAGAGGACAAAATTATGTTGAAGAAGATTTCCATGGCCGCGGTGGCCGTCAGCATTTCGGCTACATCTTCCATGGCGGCGACCAACATCACCTGGTGGCACGGCATGGGCGGCCGCAACGGCGAAGTCATCAACGAAGTTGCCCAGAAGTTCAACGAAGCCCAGAAGGAATGCGCGCTGACGCCGGTTTCCAAGGGCTCCTACGAAGAAGCGCTGGCAAGCGGCATCGCCGCCTTCCGTTCGGGCGAGCAGCCGAACATTCTCCAGGTTTTCGATGCTGGCGCTGCCACCATCATCAACGCCAAGGGCGCTGTCATTCCTGCGGAAGACCTCATCAACAAGGCCGGTTACAAGTTCGACCGTGACGCCTTCATCAACGGCGTGCGTTATTTCTACGCTGCCGCTGACGGCAAGTTCGTCGGCATGCCGTTCAACTCTTCCGCACCGATCATGTATGTCAACGACGAAGCCCTGAAAAAGGCCGGCGTCGAAGCTCCGAAGACCTGGGAAGACTTTGAAAAGGTCGCTCCGAAGCTGAAGGAAGCTGGCTACATCCCGCTCGTCCAGTCGCAGCTGACCTGGCAGTTCACGGAGAACTTCTTCTCCCGCAACAATATCCAGTTCGCAACCAACAATAACGGTTACGACAGCGTTGCCGACACCAAGCTCAAGGTCACCGACCCGAACCTCGTCATGATGTTCGACAAGCTGAAGGACTGGAAGGACAAGGGCCTGTTCGCTTATTATGGCGCTGGCTGGAACGACAACCAGAAGCCCTTCGAAGAAGGCAAGGTTGCTTTCTGGATCGGTTCTTCGGGTTCGTTCGGCGGCCTGCAGAAGACGGCGACCATGCCGTTCTCGGCAACCTTCCTTCCCTACTGGGGCTCCATCAAGGGTGCCGGCACCAACTCCTTCATCGGCGGTGCAGCCCTCTTTGCAATGTCGGGCAAGTCCGAAGCCGAAAACAAGTGCGTGGCTGACTTCTTCCAGTTCCTGACCTCGCCGGAAATCCAGGTCTTCTACCACAAGGCAACCGGTTACGTCGCCATCACCAAGGCTGCTTACGAAAAGGCCAAGGCTGAAGGTTTCTACAAGGAAAAGCCGATTGCCGAAGTTGGTATCCAGCAGCTGTCGCTGCCGGGCGGCGAATGGTCCAAGGGTTACCGTCTCGGTTTCTACCCGCAGATCCGCGCCATCATGGAACGTGAATACAACCGCATCTTCTCCGGCGAAGTCACGCCGAAGGACGCCTTCGACATCATCGAGAAGGAAGGCAACGACCTTCTGGCCCGTTTCGCCAAGACGGCCGGCTGATCGATCTTTTCGAAACCAATGATCGTTGTCGAGCCTCCTTTCCAACGGAAGGGAGGCTCGCTTCTGGATAAGGAGGCGCAAGCGTGGCCTATACATCGTCTCAACCGCGTCTGGCCCGGTTTTTGTCCGGCCGGTCCGCAAAGGCTGGAAAACCCGTCAGCGCCGCCGAAGCCGGCATGAAGCGCGTGCAGTTCTCCTCGTCCTTCGTGCCCTATCTGTTTCTGGCGCCGCAACTGGCGGTGATTTTCATCTTCTTTTACTGGCCTTCCGTTCAGGCCGTGCATTCATCGTTCTATATTGAAGACCCCTTCGGCTTCGGCGCCTCTTTTGTCGGGTTCGCCAATTATTCGGACGCGATATTCAATCCGGAATATCTCAGCATCGCCAAGTTCACGGTCATCTTCACCGTGCTGGTGACCTTCTTCTCGCTGGCGCTTGGGCTGCTGCTCGCCGTCAAGGCCGATGCCGTCATTCGCGGCAGTTCGACCTACAAGACGGTGCTTATTTCCGTCTATGCCATTGCGCCGCCGGTCGCGGGCCTCATCGGCATGATGTTCTTCGACCAGCATATCGGGCCTTTCGTCAAGATGGCCGCGATGCTCGGTTGGGACATGAAAGTCGGGCTCAATTATTTCGATACTGCTTTCGCCATGGTGGTCGTCGCTGTCTGGAAGCAGATTCCTTACAATTTCATCTTCTTCCTGTCCGGCTTGCAGGGTGTCTCCGTCGCCGTGCGTGAGGCTGCCGCCATCGACTGCCGCTCGGGTTTTCGCCGGTTCTGGACGGTCATCATGCCGTTGCTGGCACCCACCGCCTTCTTCCTGCTCATCATCAACATCACCTATTCCCTGTTCGATACGTTCGGTGTCATCGACGTGATGGTGAAGGATAAGGCGGCCAACAACCCGATCACCCTGGTCTACAAGGTGTTTCTCGACGGTTTCCGCGGCAATGACATCGGCGGTTCCTCGGCCCAGTCCGTCATTCTGATGCTGGTCGTCTTCGTCCTCACCATCATCCAGTTCCGCTTCATCGAGAAGCGCATCCATTACAATTGAGGGAAAAGACGATGTACAAGACAAAACCCCTCGATCACCTGGTGCTGATCATCGGCGCGCTGTTCCTGATCTTGCCGGTCGTCGTGGCCTTCATGACCTCCACCCATACAGCGGCGGAAATTCACCGCAGCGGCCTGACGCTGGTTCCCGGTGATAATTTCATCGAGACCTATGAAAAGGTCCTGACGCAGAAGGGTGGCTTCACCGGGCAGATCACCGGCATCAACATGGTGATCAACTCGCTCATCCTCGGCATCGGTTTTGCCGTCGGCAAGATTATCCTGTCGATGACGGCGGCCTATGCGATCGTCTATTTCCGCTTTCGCTTTGCGACGCTTGCCTTCTGGATCATTTTCACCACGCTGCTTCTGCCGCTCGAGGTGCGCATCATGCCGTCCTACGAGGTGATGAGCAAACTCGGGCTCCTGAACTCCTATACCGGGTTGATCGTGCCGCTTCTGGCGTCTGCGACAGGCACCTTTTATTTCCGGCAATTCTTCAAATCCATTCCGGAGGAACTGCTGGAAGCCGCCCGCATCGATGGTGCCGGTCCGGTCAAGTTCTTCATCGATGTCATCATTCCGCTTTCCCGTACCATGATGGCGGCGATCTTCATCATCATGTTCGTTTATGGCTGGAACCAGTATCTCTGGCCCATGCTGATGACGACGGATGAGAGTTTCTTCACCCTGATGCGCGGCATCAAGTCGATCCTGCAGGTCTGGGTCGGTTCGCAAATTCCCGATTATAACGAAGCTTTCGCGCTTGCCGTCCTGGCCATGCTGCCGCCTGTGCTGATCGTCGTGATCTTCCAGCGCTGGTTCATCAAGGGCCTCACCGAGAGCGATAAATAAGGAGACCGAAATGGCCGCGATAGAAATCAGTCAGGTCTGCAAGGATTATCATGGCGGCGTACGCGCCGTACATCGCGTCGATATCGACATCAGGGACGGTGAGTTCATCGTTCTGGTCGGCCCCTCCGGCTGCGGCAAGTCCACGCTTCTGCGCATGGTGGCCGGCCTTGAGGATATCTCCGAAGGCACGGTCAAGATCGGTGACCGCTTGGTCAACCAGGTCGATCCGGCCGACCGGGATATCGCCATGGTGTTTCAGAACTATGCGCTTTACCCGCATATGTCGGTGCGGCAGAACCTGGAATACGGCTTGAAGAACCGCAAGACGCCGAAGGCGGAGATTGATGCGCGTGTTGCTGAGGCCGCCCGCATGCTGCAGCTCGAACCTTATCTTGACCGCAAGCCGCGTGCTCTTTCCGGCGGTCAGCGGCAGCGAGTCGCCATGGGTCGCGCCATTGTGCGCAAACCGGCGGCCTTCCTGTTCGATGAGCCTTTGTCCAACCTTGACGCCAAGCTGCGTGTTTCGATGCGCGGCGAGATCAAGCGCCTGCAGAAGCGCCTTGGCACAACCTCCATCTATGTCACCCATGACCAGCTGGAAGCCATGACCCTGGCCGATCGTCTGGTGGTGCTGAATGGTGGCCGCATCGAGCAGATCGGCGCGCCGCTCGAGGTTTATCACACCCCGGCTTCCACCTTCGTCGCGAGCTTCATCGGCTCTCCCGCCATGAACCTCCTGAACGGCGAGTTGCACGGGGATGGCCTTGCCATCGGGCCGTCGCTGGTCTCGCTTGGCGGTTTCGCGCCGACCTCCGGTCCGGTCACGGTCGGTATGCGGGCGGAAGATTTCCGTCTGGCGGCGGAAGGCGAGCAGGGTTTCGTGCTGCGCGTCGATTATATCGAGGAGCTCGGCTCCCAGCGTCTCATCCACGGTATGATCGGCGATCAGAACCTCACAGTGGCGTTTTCGCCCGAGGTTGAGGTTCCGGCTACCCTGTCGGTTGCCATATCCCCGGACAAGCTGCACTTCTTCTCCAGCGAAACCGGCAAGCGGATTTCCGGCAAGGCGGAGCAAGCTGTGGTGCAGCCGTCTGAACTGGCAACGGCCTGACTATATCGGGAGAAATCGGCGCGATGGCTAAAATTGCGCCGATTGTCAAAACCGGTTTGTTACGATCCCGGTGATAGAAGACCTCCAATATCTCACGGGGGTTTTCTGGCATGTCTTTCAAAATGATGTTCGCGACAGCGGCAACCATGGCGATCCGCTCGGTGCCGATATTGCCGGCCTCTTTGCGCCGGGCAAAAGACGAAAGTGTCGTCAGCGCATCGTGCACGGATTTGCGGCTTCAGCCGGCCCCCATCAACCCTGACTGGATTATTTCCGGTAATCCCCAGGCGCGCGCGGCGGATCACTCCAGAAGCGGCGACCGCGCCTCCAGTACCGCCATGTGGGATTGCACGGCGGGTGAATTCCGCTGGTTCTTCGGCTGGGACGAGACCGTCTATATTCTCGAAGGCGAGGTGCATGTGACCGCCGAAGACGGCTCGGTCAGCATCCTGCGGGTTGGCGATGTCGCATATTTCCGTGCGGGGACCTGGGCCACCTGGCGGGTGGATGAATATGTCCGCAAGGTCGCTTTCATGCGCCGCCCATTTCCCACGGCATTGGCTCTGGCTTACCGGGTCAAGAACAAGCTGTTTGCCGGTCGCTCCTACAAGCTCGCGGCCTGAAACGATAAAACCTTCCGGCCGACGAGCCTGCCGGGCTCCGTCGGCCGAATTGTGAAGGTTCAATAAAACTCACAAAAAGCACCCCTCGCAGCAGTTGCGTTTGAATGGTCGCTGCCCTACATCTTCAGGGTTTTCTGAAGCATTTCCGGGTCACTTCCGGTCCTGCCGGGAATCGGGAAAAGACGAGGCAATGGGCACGGTGGACCGGCAAAGCGTCCGCATGCTGCAAGAGGAACATGCGCATGGCGAAGATCAAAAACGTCGCGATCCAGATGGATCATGTCTCCGGCATCAACATCGCCGGTGACTCCACCTTCGCCATGAGCCTTGAGGCGCAGGCACGCGGATACCGGCTGTTCCACTACACGCCTGACCGTCTCTCCATGCGCGACGGCAAGATTTACGCCACCGTCGAACAGATGGAGCTGCGCGACATCAAGGGGGACCATTTCTCGCTTTCCGCGCCGGAGCGTGTCGATCTCTCGACCATGGATGTCATCCATCTGCGTCAGGATCCGCCATTCGACATGGCCTACATCACCTCGACCCACCTGCTGGAACGCATTCATCCGAAAACGCTGGTGGTCAACGATCCCGCTTGGGTCCGCAACTCGCCGGAAAAGATTTTCGTCACCGAATTCGCCGATCTGATGCCGAAAACGCTGATCACCAAGGACGTCGCCGAGATCGCCAGATTCCGCAATGAAATGGGCGATATCATCCTCAAGCCCCTTTACGGCAATGGTGGTGCCGGCGTCTTCCATTCGGCACGCGATGACCGCAATTTCTCCTCGCTGCTGGAAATGTTCGGCCAGATGTTCCGCGAGCCTTACATCGCCCAGCAATATCTTCCCGATGTTCGCAAGGGCGACAAGCGTATCCTGCTGGTGGATGGCGAGCCGGTTGGCGCAATCAACCGCGTGCCGGCGGAAAATGATGCCCGCTCCAACATGCATGCCGGCGGCCGCCCGGAACCGACGGAACTGACAGCGCGCGAAAAGGAAATCTGCCGCCGCATCGGTCCTGCCCTGCGCGAGCGTGGTTTCCTGTTTGTCGGCATCGATGTGATTGGCGATTATATGACGGAAATCAACGTCACCTCGCCGACCGGCATTCGCGAAGTGCAAAAATTCGGCGGTGCCGATGTTGCAAGCCTGTTGTGGGACGCGATCGAGAAAAAGCGCGAAGCGCAGGATTTCTGAGGCGCGCCACCGGCCTCCCTTTGTTCCATGCGTACAACTCGGTGCAACTAAAATACACCGATCGCGTGAAATTGTTCCTTCGATGTTCTTGTTTTATTCTTTGCTGCATGGCACGTTGCTTATGGGTGGCGCGCCATGGAGCATGAAGCTCTGATGTCGTGGCCGGTTTGCGGGGGCAGGCCATGGTGGCACGGGTCAATACGGTTGCATTTCAGGGCATAGAGGGTGTGCCGGTCGAGGTGCAGGTCATGGTCGCACCTGGAAGGGTCGGAATCCAGATCGTTGGCCTGCCGGACAAGGCAGTGGCCGAAAGCCGGGAGCGGGTGCAGGCCGCCCTGCATGCCTCGGGTCTGGCGCTGCCGGCAAAAAAAGTCACAGTCAATCTGGCCCCTGCCGATTTGCCGAAGGAGGGGTCGCATTTCGATCTTCCCATCGCTTTGGGTCTCATGGCCGCTTTAGGGGCCATACCGGCGGAAGCGCTGGCAAAATATGTGGTTCTCGGCGAACTCAATCTCGATGGCACCATCGGTATGGTTTCGGGCGCTCTGCCTGCTGCCATTGGCGCCAATGCACTTGGCAAGGGACTGATCTGCCCGGCCGAAAGCGGACCGGAGGCAGCCTGGGCCGGAGCCGGTATCGATATTCTCGCCCCGCGCAGCCTCATTGCGCTCGCCAATCATTTTCGCGGCACCCAGCTCCTGTCGCGCCCGACGCCCGCTATCCGCGCCAATCCCGTCAATCTGCCTGATCTTGCCGATATCAAGGGGCAGGAGAGCGCGAGACGGGCGCTGGAAGTAGCGGCGGCCGGCGGCCATAATCTGCTCATGGTCGGTCCGCCCGGGTCGGGCAAATCCATGCTCGCGGCGCGCCTGCCTTCCATCCTGCCACCGCTCGAGGCGGCGGAGTTGCTGGAAGTTTCCATGGTTCATTCCATCGCCGGCCAATTGTCCGGCGGCAAGCTTTCGGACCGCAGACCGTTTCGCACGCCGCACCATTCCGCCACCATGGCAGCGCTGATTGGCGGAGGATTACGTGCCAAACCGGGCGAGGCCTCGCTTGCCCATCACGGCGTTCTTTTTCTCGATGAGTTCCCGGAATTTTCACCACAGGTGCTGGATGCGCTTCGCCAGCCGCTGGAGACGGGCGAATGCATCATTGCGCGGGCCAATCACCGCGTCAGCTATCCGGCGGAAATCCAGCTCGTCGCGGCAATGAATCCCTGCCGCTGCGGTATGGCGGGAGAGCCGGGTTTCACCTGCGCCCGCGGCCCGCGTTGTGTGACGGATTATCAGGCCCGCATTTCCGGCCCGCTGCTGGATCGCATCGATATCCGTATCGACGTTCCCGCTGTCTCCGCCGCCGATCTCATTCGCCCCGTGGCGGCCGAGCCGAGTGCCATGGTGGCCGCCCGTGTCGCCCGGGCGCGCTTTGCGCAGCAGGAACGCTATGCGGCGGCAGGATTTCCCGCCATTCGCACGAATGCCCGCTGCACGACGACCCTGATAGAAAAATATGCCGAGCCGGATGCGTCCGGGCTGCAATTGCTGCGCGACGCGGCCGAGAGGCTGAAATTTTCCGCGCGCGGTTATCATCGCATTCTCAAGGTTGCCCGTACCCTGGCCGATCTGGATGGCAAACAGACGGTCGGCCGCATCCATGTCGCCGAGGCCGTGTCCTATCGTATCGCGGGCGAAAGGCTGACGGCGGCGGCCTAGAGCATCTCCGTTGAAAGTGCGAAGTAGTTCTAAGTCCGGGCTCGGCGACTCCGTCTAAACCGAATGTGCACTAGAAGGCCGCCCTTCGTACGCGGCCTGAAAAACAATGTGCCGCCAGCGGGGCCAGCGGCACATTGGAATATTTGCTAATCTGGCACGCGATTAGACCGCGCCTGAAAGCGTGGCTTAAAGCCCAAGCCCTTCGAAAAGCGCCGTCGAAAGGTAACGTTCCGCGAAGGAAGGAATGATGACGACGATGTTCTTGCCGGAATTTTCTTCCCGCGCGCCGACCTTGATCGCCGCCGCCAGCGCAGCACCGGAAGAGATGCCGACAGGCACGCCTTCCAGTTTCGCCACCAGACGTGCTGTTTCGAAAGCCTCGTCATTGGTAACGGTGACGATCTCGTCATAGATTCCGGTGTCGAGGATAGCGGGTGCAAAGCCTGCGCCGATGCCCTGAATCTTGTGGGGGCCGGGATTTCCGCCGGAAAGCACAGGGCTGTCGGCGGGCTCGACCGCAATGACCTTTACCTCCGGCTTGCGGGATTTCAGTACCTGGCCCGTGCCCGTAATCGTGCCACCTGTGCCGATGCCCGAGACCAGAATGTCTACGGTGCCGTCGGTATCGTTCCAGATTTCTTCGGCTGTCGTCCTGCGGTGAACATCCGGATTGGCGGGGTTTTCGAACTGCTGCGGAATGATGGCGTCGGGCAGTGTTTCTGCCAGTTCCTGCGCCTTGGCGATCGCGCCCTTCATGCCCTTGGGGCCTTCGGTCAGGACCAGCTCAGCGCCAAGCAGGGCCAGCATTTTCCGGCGTTCGACCGACATGGTCTCTGGCATGGTCAGGATCAGCCTGTAGCCCTTGGCAGCGGCGGCAAAGGCGAGCGCGATGCCGGTATTGCCTGATGTCGGCTCCACCAGCGTCGTTTTGCCGGGCGTGATCTTGCCCTGCGCTTCCAGAGCCTCGATCATGGCGACGCCGATGCGGTCCTTCACGGAGGCGATGGGATTGAAAAATTCGAGCTTGGCGAGAAGATTGGCCTTCACGCCCTTCTCCTTCGCCAGCTTGTCCAGCCGCACGATCGGCGTATCGCCGATTGTTTCCGTGATGGAGGAATAGACGCGTCCGCGTCCGGGCTTTCTGGCTTCGGGCATGATGCTCTCCTGTATGAAGGCCACAGAATAGTGACCGCAAGATTTGAGCGGCAGAATAGGAGCAATCGCCGCGTCAATCTAGCGAACGTTCATCCTTATATGGCTGGTTTAATGGAAAAATTTCACGATAAAACAGCCGAATGCACGAATTTATTTTAGGTGCTGCGGATCGCGATCATGGTCGCCGTTCCGGCCAGAATACCGGCCGCGGTGCGGTTAAGGATCGTCAAGGCGCTCGGCCGTTTAAGCAGGTTACGTGCCTTGGCCGCGAGCAGGATGTAAGGCAGCAGAACCGCCATCAGCACGGCGAAGGTGATGGCGAGAAGTGTCGCATATTCCGACGGCCCGATCATGCGGATATCGATCAGCGTCGGCACCAGCGCCACGTAAAACAGCATGGTTTTGGGATTGCCAAGCGTGATCAGCAGGCCGGACAGGAAGGACATGGGCATGCTGGTGCTCTTTTTAGCCTTCAGGTCCTGCGGCAAAAGGCCGGCGGTCCAGAGCTTCCAGGCGATGTAGAGGAGATAGGCCGCGCCCGCGAATTTCAGGACCATGAAGGCCTCCTGAAAGGTCTGCGCCACAAAGGCGAGGCCCAATATCACGCCGGTCAGGTAGATCATGTCGCCCAGCACCAGCCCGAGGCCCATGAAGAAGGTTTCCCGGAAGCCTGATCCCAGCGCCCGCGCCACGATTGCCGTCATGCCGGGACCAGGAATGGCGGCGGCGATGAAGAGGGCGGTGGCATAGGCAAGCAGGGTCGTCAGCGTCATAGTCGTCTTTCCCGGAAATCCGCTAAATCCATAGCGAAATCGCCGGGTAAAAACAATCGGATCATAGAGGCCCGCTGGTCAGATTCCTGTCGAACCGAAACCGCCGGCGCCGCGCGCTGTCTCGGATGTCTCGGTTACTTCACTGACGACAACCTGCGTTACGGGAGCGATCACCATCTGGGCGATGCGCATGCCGCGCTCGATGACGAAATCATCCTGCCCCAGATTGGCGAGAATGACCTTCACTTCGCCGCGATAATCGCTGTCCACCGTGCCGGGGGAATTGAGGCAGGTGATGCCGTTCTTGATGGCGAGGCCGGAGCGGGGGCGGATTTGCGCTTCATAACCTTGCGGAACTTCGAAAACGAAGCCTGTCGGCACGAGCGTCCGTTCGCCGGGTTTGAGGGTCAGCGGTTCACCCAGAGGCACCGCCGCGCGCAGGTCCATGCCGGCCGCGCCACGGGTTTCATAGGAAGGCAATTCGAGGTCTGCGCCATTGGCGAGACGGACGAGCCGGAGGAGGGGTCTATTGTCGTTTTGAACGGTCATGGGGCATTAGTTTGCCGAGATCGCGGCAAGGTCAATTGCAAAAGCGGGCCTGAAACGCTAGATACCCCGCAATTCCACAGGATTTGTCAGATGGCCGAAACACTTGCCGAGGCGGTCTCCCGCCGCCGCACCTTTGCTATTATTGCGCACCCGGACGCGGGTAAGACCACGCTTACGGAAAAACTGCTGCTGTTCGGCGGAGCGATCCAGCTTGCCGGTGAGGTGAAGGCGAAGAAGGATCGCATCCAGACCCGTTCGGACTGGATGAAGATCGAGCGTGAGCGCGGCATTTCGGTCGTCACGTCGGTCATGACCTTCGAATATAACGACCGCGTTTTCAACATTCTCGATACGCCCGGCCACGAGGATTTCGCCGACGATACCTACCGCACCCTGACGGCGGTGGATGCGGCGATCATGGTCATCGATGCCGCCAAGGGTATCGAGCCGCGCACGCTGAAGCTCTTCGAAGTCTGCCGCATGCGCGACATTCCGATCATCACCTTCATCAACAAGATGGACCGCGAAAGCCGCGATCCCTTCGAGATTCTGGATGAGGTGGAAGAGAAGCTGGCGCTGGATACTGCGCCGATCACCTGGCCGGTCGGGCGGGCGAAGACTTTCTGCGGCGCCTATAATCTCGCTAAAAACACCTTCCGCGGCAACGATACCCAGGTGGACGGGCTGCCGGTAAACGGCCCCCGGGCTGTTGCCGACCGCCTGCCGGAAAATGAACGCCACCTCTTTGTCGAAGAAACCGAACTGGCGCTGGAAGCCTGCCGTCCTTTCGATCGTCAGGCATTTCTCGAAGGTCACATGACGCCGGTTTTCTTCGGTTCGGCGCTGCGCAATTTCGGTGTGCGCGATCTCATCAATGCGCTTGGTGACTTCGCGCCGCCGCCGCGCGATCAGGTGGCGGATACCCGCACCGTCCATGCGGCTGAAGAGAAAATGACGGCCTTTGTCTTCAAGATTCAGGCCAATATGGACCCGAACCATCGTGACCGTATCGCTTTCGCCCGCATCTGCTCGGGCAAGCTGGAGCGCGGCATGAAGGCGCGGCTTGCTCGCACCGGCAAACAGATGGGCCTTACCGCGCCGCAATTCTTCTTCGCCTCGCAGCGCCAGCTGGCCGATACGGCCTTTGCGGGCGACGTGGTCGGCATCCCGAACCATGGCACGCTGCGCATCGGCGATACGCTGACCGAAGGTGAAAACCTCGTCTTCCAGGGCGTACCGAACTTCTCGCCGGAAATCCTGCGGCGTGTACGTCTGGAAGACGCCATGAAGGCCAAGAAGCTGAAGGAAGCCCTGCAGCAGATGGCGGAAGAGGGCGTCGTGCAGCTCTTCTCGCCGGAAGACGGTTCGCCCGCTATCGTCGGCGTTGTCGGCGCGCTGCAGCTCGACGTGTTGAAGGAGCGTCTGATGGGCGAATATGGCCTGCCGGTCTCCTTCGAAATGTCGCGCTTTTCCGTCTGCCGCTGGATTTCTTCCGATCAGCCGGCGGAAATGGACAAGTTCCTCAACGTCAAGCGCGGCGATATCGCCCGCGATCTGGATGGCGATCCGGTGTTTCTGGCGCAGGACGCTTTCTCGCTCCGCTATGAGTCCGAGCGTTTTCCGGCGATCAAGATGGTCGCGATCAAGGAATATCACGTCGCCAAGGCGGCGTGATATCAGCCGGATTGCACTTTGTATGCCAAGGGCCGAGCATTTTCAGGAAAAGTGCGCAGCGGTTTTCCGTCCGGAAATGCGGAAAAACAAAGAGCTAGAGCATTGAAGGTGATTACGTTTTCACCGGAAATGCTCTAGTTTCCCCGTTAAACGGGAAACTGGTCCGGTATCATGACGCTTTCAGGCAAACATATTCTTCTCATCATCTCCGGCGGCATCGCGGCCTATAAGAGCCTTGATCTCATCCGCCGCCTGAAAGAGCGCGGCGCGAAGGTGACGCCTGTGATGACGAAGGGCGCCCAGGAATTCGTCACGCCGCTTGCCGTCGGCGCACTGTCCGCCACCCACGTTTTCACCGAGCTTTTTTCCAGACAGGACGAGCAGGATGTCGGGCATATCCGGCTTGCGCGCGACTGTGACCTCGTGCTGGTCGCGCCCGCCACTGCCGACCTGATGGCAAAGATGGCGCATGGGCTGGCTGACGATCTTGCCTCCACGATCCTTCTGGCGACCGATCGCAAGGTGCTGGTCGCACCTGCAATGAACCCGAAAATGTGGTCCGCCAGGCCGACAGCGCGCAATGTCGAAATGCTGAAAAAAGACGGCGTGTCTTTCATCGGCCCCATGGCGGGCGAGATGGCGGAAAAGGGTGAGGCGGGTCTTGGCCGCATGGCGGAGCCGTTGCAGATTGTCGAAGCCGTGGCGGCGCTGCTCGACGCTGGGCCGAAGCCTCTGAAGGGCAGGACGGCCATCGTCACCTCCGGCCCCACCCATGAGCCGATCGATCCGGTCCGTTACATCGCCAATCGCTCCTCCGGCAAGCAGGGCCATGCCATCGCAGCGGCGCTGGCGGAACTGGGAGCCGAGGTCACGCTGGTCTCCGGTCCGGTCACTATTGCCGATCCGGCGGGCGTTGCGACAATCCACGTTGAGCGCGCCGAGGAGATGCGCGATGCGGTGATTTCGAGACTGCCGGCGGATATTGCCGTCATGGTCGCGGCCGTCGCCGACTGGCGGGTGGCAGGCGCGTCGGAACAGAAGATCAAGAAGCAGCCGGGCGATGCCCCGCCTGCGCTGCAACTGACGGAGAATCCCGATATTCTCAAAACCGTTGGCCACCATGAAAAGCGCCCGAAACTGGTGGTGGGTTTCGCCGCCGAAACGCAGGATGTCGAAAAGAATGGTCGGGCCAAGCTGGAACGTAAGGGTGCAGATTATATCGTCGCCAATGATGTGTCCGCCGAAACCGGCATCATGGGAGGGGACCGCAACAGCGTGAAGATCATTTCGGCTGACGGTGTCGAGGCTTGGCCGGATCTGGACAAGGCAGACGTCGCAAAACGCCTGGCAGCCCTTATCGCGGAGAAACTGGCATGAGCCTGTTCGATCAAAAGACCTTCGACCGGTTGCTCGGCGAATGGCCGGGCGTGCGTTTTGTCGATCAGTGGGATTCCCATGTCGCCAAGGTCGGAGACAAGGTCTTTGCGGTGCTGGGAGAGCGAGTGGATTGGCGGCTTGTGGTGAAATGTTCGGAGGAAAGCTTCGAAATCCTCACCTCACTGGAAGGCATCGGTCAGGCGCCCTATTTCGCCAAACGCAAATGGGTGTCGATTGCCGACCATTCGCCGCTGGAGCAGGAAGAGCTGGAGCATTATGTGCGCCGCTCCTATGAGCTTGTCGCAGCCGGCCTGACGAAGAAGCTGCGGGGCGAACTGGGCATAGTGATCGACACTGCGCCCACGATATAGTTTCTCGTTTCAGTTGACCTTCTTGTCTTTGCCGATGATCTGGCGGACGCCTTCCTTGGTGAAGGGTTGCAAAAGCTGAGGCACAAATCCCTTCGCGATCTCACCCTTGATGCCGATATCGGTGGAAGAGGGCCGATCCGGATTGTGGTAGGAGCCGAAGATCACATCGAAGATGACGAGATTTTCGCCGTAATTGGTGTTTCCTTCCGGAAGCTGCTTTGAATGGTGCCACCGGTGCAGCCGCGGCGTGCTGAACACGTAGTCGAGCAGGCCGGTTTTCATGTCGACATTGCAGTGGGTCAGAATGCCGATGAAGGCGGTAACGGCCCCAAGCCACCAGAAAACCTGCAAAGGCGCGCCCATGAAATAAAGCGGTATCTGGCTGAGCGCGATCTTGAAAAGCGAGTCCGCCACATGAAAGCGGCCCGTATTGACCACCCACAGCCGCACAACGCTGTGGTGCAGGGCATGGAAACGCCAGAAGAACACGGTTTCATGCGCGATGCGGTGGGCCCAGTAGAGACCGAATTCGGCGATGGTGACCGCAAGTGCGACCTGAACCACCATCGGCAGATCGGAAGGCCACATGTCGAACCGCATGGCTGCAAGCGGTTGCAGCACATTGGCGGTGACCATTGGAAAGATCGCCCCCGCAACGGCGGCAAGCTGGACAAGACCCTTGGTCAAAAGTGTGTGGCCAATGCTGGTTGCGGTTTCACCGTCACCCTCAAGCCATTCGACCTCATAGGGAATATAGCGTTCAAGAAGAAACAGAGCCATCACCGCACAGGCATAGACGGCGAGGAACCCCATTATCGGGTGGCTGCTCGTGAAGGCGACATAGGAGCCGGCAAGGCCGGAGAAAAACACCATCGGCCACGAAGCGTAGGTAAGGGCCTGTTTTATTGCCTGAGTTTTTGCCATGAATCTCAATTCCCGTCCGGCAATCATCTAACATCCAACCAGCGGCGCAGCTCCTCGCAGGATCGCGGTTGCCCGTCGCTGAAGCGCCCGTCCCGGCAGGGATCGGTTCGCATTGGCCGCGTCGGCCGATAATAGTCCCATTCCCTGCGGCCATGCCTCTCGGTGCGCCGCAGTTCACGCTTCAGCTCGCCGCAACTGCGCGGTTTGCCATCACTCATGCGACCATCCTTACAGGGGTCGTAAAACATATGTTCCGCCATCGCTTCAGGCGCTGACACCGGCTGAAGGCTGAGGAATATCGAAGCCGCCAGAAACGTGAGCAATCTCATCGGTCACCTGTTCCGTTAAAAGATCAGGTGACTATTCCTCGTTAGATTGCATGAGCATGGCATGCTTCGATCATATTGGTCGGGCAGAGGCTTCCGGAGTGTGCGTGCTGCCCCCACGTTCGGCTCATTCTTAACTGATTCGGATTGCAATATAGAGAAGCGTCAGCGCAATCACCCAGAGCGCTGCCCGTCCCCATCTGGTATGTCGCGCTTCCGCCTTGCCGATGGCTTCCGCCGTCTGTGCGTCGAAACGCAGGCCGTTTTCGCTCATATACATCAGGTCCGAATGCAGCTTCTCCGTCTTGGCGGCGATCTCGGGTGCTGCCTCCGCAAGCTTGAGAGCCGCCTTCACGCCGTCCTTCAGGTCGGTGACGATGCGTTTCGGCCCGAGATTATCCCTGATCCAGCCGCCGACGACCGGATCAGCCGCCTTCCACATGTTGAAGCGCGGATTGAGCATGCGCGACACGCCCTCCACCACCACCATGGTCTTTTGCAGCATCACCAGTTCCGGGCGCGTTTCCATGTCGAAGAGTTCGGTTACTTCAAACAGCAGCGTCAAAAGCTTGCCCATGGAGATCGTCTCGGCCGGCTGGCCGTGGATCGGTTCGCCGATAGCGCGGATCGCCTGGGCGAAGCTGGCTTTATCGTGATGACCCGGCACATAACCGGCCTCGAAATGCACTTCCGCCACGCGCATGTAATCGCGGGTGATGAAGCCGTAGAGGATTTCGGCGAGGAAACGGCGCTCCTTTTTGCCAAGGCGTCCGGCAATGCCCATATCGACGGCGACGATCTCGCCTTCAGCATCCACGAAGAGATTGCCGGGATGCATATCGGCATGGAAAAAGCCGTCGCGCAGCGTGTGGCGCAGGAAAGACTGGATCAGCGTGTCGGCGAGCTGGTTCAGGTCGTGACCGGCGGCCTTCAGCCCCTCGATATCCGACATCTTGACGCCGTCGATCCATTCCATGGTGACGACATCGCGGCCGGTGCGTTCCCAGTCGACCTCGGGAACGCGGAACCCGGGATCGTCCTTGGTGTTTTCCGCAAGTTCGGAAAGCGCGGCGGCCTCAAGCCGCAGATCCATCTCGATCTTGGTGGTCTGTTCCAGAGTGCGCGTCACTTCAACCGGGCGCAGGCGACGGGCGGAGCGGACGAAACGCTGTTGCAGGTCGGCGATCAGATACATCGCCTCGAGATCGTTCTGGAAGCGCTGGCGCACACCGGGGCGGATGACCTTGACGGCCACCTTGCGTGGCCCTTTCGGCGTATCCACTATGGCCGGGTGAACCTGGGCGATGGAAGCGGCGGCGATCGGATCGCCGAATTCCCTGTAAAGCTCCGAAACCGGGCGCCCGAGTGAACCTTCGATATTGGCCTTCGCCGCGGCTGCGGGAAAAAACGCCATGCGGTCCTGAAGGCTTGCGAGATCATCGGCAAAATCGGCGCCGACGACATCAGGCCTTGTGGCCAGAAACTGACCCATCTTCACATAGGAAGGGCCAAGCCGCTCGACAGCCGTGGCCAGCCGGTCACTGCGCTGCGCCCGCTTGGCCTTGCTGCGGGCGAAGGGCTTCAGCACCGCTTTCAGCAATTGTGCTGGTGCAGGCAGGTCATCGGACGGCAGTGCCAGCACAACGCCTTCGCGCACGAGAACCCAGCCAACCCTTGTGAGGCGGAAATATGCGCCCAAAGTGCTCATGCTTATGCCTGTCTCCTGCTCTTGCCGGCCATTATCTTATAGCTTCCAGCCGGAATGCAGGGCGGCGATGCCGCCGGTGTAATTCGTATAGGTCACGCGGGAAAAGCCTGCGGTCCGGATCATCGCCGCGAAATCCTCCTGATTGGGGAATTTGCGGATCGACTCGACCAGATATTGATAGGGCTCTGCATCACCGGTGATCATCTTGCCGAATTGCGGAATGGCGTTGAACGACCATGCGTCATAGACGCGGTCGAGCAACGGCATTTCGACTTCGGAAAATTCCAGTACCAGCAGACGCCCGCCACGCTTGAGCACACGGTGAGCCTCCTTCAGCGCCACATCGATGCGCGGCACGTTGCGAATGCCGAATGCGACCGTATAGGCATCGAATGTGTTTGCCTCGAAGGGCAGCTCCTCGGCATTCGCCTCCACGAAGGTCAGATTGTCGGAAAGCTTCTTTTTCGCCGCGCGCTCCTCGCCAACCGCCAGCATAGAGCCGTTAATGTCGAGAACGGTGGCATGCGCCAGACGATTGGAGGCTTCGACGATGCGGAAGGCGATATCGCCGGTGCCGCCCGCCACGTCCAGAACCTTGTAGGAGGCATCCTTGCGCGGCGAAAGCGAGGAGACCATGGCGTCTTTCCACAACCGGTGCATGCCAGCCGACATCACGTCGTTCATGATGTCGTAACGCTTGGCCACCTTGTGGAAGACCTCGTTGACCAGCCCCTGCTTCTTGCCTTCGTCCACCTTGTGGAAGCCATAGGACGTTTCCATGCCGCCTTGGGCAGTGGTACGGGCGTCGGTCATCGTCTGTCTCCATATTTATTGCGTGGCGGACCATAGCGGAAACGCCATGGCGACGCTATCTGTTGCCGCATCGCCTGGGCGCGACATTTCGCGTGCACTGTATAGACCACATGGTCCTAACGATAAACTGCCGGATAAGCCAGATGCCAGAATTGCCAGAAGTCGAAACCGTCAGACGCGGCCTTGCACCAGCCATGGAAGGAGCAAGCATCCGCAGGCTCCATCTCGGCCGTCCCGATTTGCGCTTTCCGTTCCCTGAGGATTTCGCGGCGCTGATCGAAGGCAAGACAATCATATCGCTCGGGCGCCGGGCGAAATATCTTTTGATCGAACTGGAGGACGGGCTGACCATCGTCGCTCATCTGGGCATGTCCGGCTCATTTCGTATTGAGGCGGAGATCGATGGGGCCGGTGACAGGGACGCGCCCGGCGCGTTTCATTATGCCCGTTCGAAAGACGGCAAGCATGACCATGTCGTCTTTCATCTCGACAAGGGAGAAGAGCGCGTCTGCGTCATCTATAACGATCCGCGCCGCTTCGGTTTCATGCATCTTGTCGAGCGCAACAAGCTCGACCTTTACCCTGCCTTTGCGGAGCTCGGCCCGGAGCCGACCGGCAACGCGCTCAGCGCTGATTATCTGGCGAGCCGGTTTGACGGCAAAAGCCAGCCTTTGAAAAGCACGCTGCTGGATCAGAAGATCATTGCCGGTCTCGGCAATATCTATGTCTGCGAGGCGCTGTGGCGCGCGCACCTTTCACCCTTGCGGGCGGCGGGAACGCTGGTCACGAAAACCGGCAAGCCGAAACCGCAGCTCGTCGATCTCACCGAAAAAATCCGCGACGTGATTGCGGACGCGATTGCCGCTGGCGGTTCTTCCCTGCGCGACCATATACAGACGGATGGAACGCTTGGTTATTTCCAGCATTCCTTTTCGGTCTACGATCAGGAAGGCCAGCCTTGCCGGACACCCGGCTGCGGGGGTACGGTTGAAAGGGTGGTGCAGGCTGGTCGTTCGACCTTCTATTGTGCCGCCTGCCAGAAATAGCTGAGTTGGAATAGCGGAGAAGGGGAGACTGCCGTGGATTATGAAACGATACTGGTGGAGAAACGCGATGAGGTGGGCGTCATCACGCTCAACCGCCCCAAGGCGCTCAACGCTCTCAATTCGGTGCTTCTGAAAGAACTGCGGCACATTCTTTCCTCATTTTCCGCTGACGATTCCATCGGTGCGATCATCATCACCGGATCGGAAAAGGCATTTGCCGCAGGCGCCGACATCAAGGAAATGCAGGGGCTGGATTTTGTCGACGCCTATGTCGGCGACTTCCTCGGCGGCTGGGAAGAGGTCGCAGCGACACGCAAGCCGGTCATCGCCGCAGTCTCAGGCTTTGCATTGGGCGGTGGGTGTGAGCTGGCGATGATGTGCGATTTCATCATCGCTTCGGACACGGCGAAATTCGGCCAGCCGGAAATCACGCTCGGCGTCATTCCCGGCATGGGCGGTTCGCAGCGGCTGACGAGGGCCGTGGGCAAGGCGAAGGCCATGGATCTGGTTCTGACCGGCCGCATGATGGATGCGGCGGAGGCCGAGCGCGCCGGTCTCGTGTCGCGGATCGTGCCGGCTGCAAATCTCATGGATGAGGCAGTGGAGGCAGCGACACGCATCGCCTCGCTGTCGCGCGCTTCCGTCCTCATGGCCAAGGAAAGTGTCAATCGCTCCTTCGAGGTCCCTCTGGCAGAGGGGCTCAGATATGAAAGACGATCCTTCCAGTCGCTCTTTGCAACGGCGGATCAGAAGGAGGGCATGGCGGCCTTCGTCGAAAAGCGCAAACCCGCTTTCCGGAATCGCTAAGGATTCGGAATATCGGCGCTTTTAAGCGTTTTGCGCGTTGACGGGCGTAAGCTTTAGCGGTATATGCCCGCCCACGGTTAAGGAAAGCCATCCGGCTTGTCCGAAATTACTCCCGCATTCTTGGGTTACGTGAGGTCGTAGAACGACCCGATCCTGTGGTTGCGGAATTTGGTTTGAATTCGAAGAGAGGCATACATGGCCAATACAACTTCGGCGAAAAAGGCGACCCGCAAGATCGCTCGCCGTACCGCAGTCAACAAGGCTCGCCGTTCGCGCGTTCGCGGCTTCATCCGCAAGGTCGAGGAAGCGATTGCTTCGGGCGATCTGGCAGTAGCCACCGAAGCTCTGAAGGCAGCTCAGCCCGAGATCCAGCGCGCCGCCACCCGGGGCGTTCTGCATGGCAACACCGCATCCCGCAAGGTGTCGCGTCTCGCACAGCGCGTTAAGGCCCTTTCCGCCTAATCCGGCTAATCACAAATAATTATTCTAAAAGCCTGGTCTTTTGACCGGGCTTTTTGTGATTCTAACCACCTGTTAAGCAATCCTGCCGTAACGTGACAAACGCGTGTCAGATGGACGACAGGAAATATTGAATAAAAACAATATCTTGCCGGAGGTGTCTCTGGAAATGGGAGGCTTTCTCTACGGAAGTCCCGACGAGTTTTGAGTCAAGAAGATTTTTATTTTTTTGCCAAAATCGCCTCTTAAAAAATGCCAAAATTGAATCTCATTGATTCATAAGCGATTCTGCTTCGGACCTTGCCCGTGATGCAAAACGGTCTTTGCGAGTCAATGGCCGATCTGAGTTTTTGCAGAAAAAACGCCATTGATCTCTCCCCACGATCCTGCCTAAATGCATTTCAACAAGGGGTGCGGATCGCAGTCCACAGATTATCGTGATGATCACATCGACGGTATTCACCTTCTTGCTGGCGGGTCTTTCGAGGTCCGTTTTCTCAGGTCATGGAGCTTTTTGTGCCGTTTCGGTCTCGGAACGGGCGGGAGCTTTTTGTCCTCAAGAATGCGCCTTTAGGTTGTGATGAAAGGAGCGTCTTTAGCGTGTCGCAGGCCTCTCCATGAGGGGGAGGGAAATGGGATAACCGGCTCGCAAACGAGTAGAAGCCTTTGACGTTCTTTCGAGGGGAGCGCTGAAGGCAAGAATAATACGAGGGGGATCCCTGGCGATCGATTTTTGGTCGTCAGGCTATGATTGGCAATTTGAAAGGCGGCAATATGCAATTGAATTTGGCGATGGGTGCGGTGGCTGATGGGGACCGCGCACCGAAGGCTTGTGATGCAGCTTGCTCAGATGCGGCAGGGGACAAATCGGCA